>JBEEIB010000184.1:0-14740 GCA_041167675.1 Verrucomicrobiota bacterium | reverse complement strand
GGCAACGGTAAGCCAAACTGCTCACGAGAATGCCTTCGAACACGATTTCCCGATGTTTTCCCATCCAATGACCCATGATGAGTTCTTGGCGAAGCTAGCTGGTAGCAAATCCGAGAAGAAAGAGATGGAGCCGGCGGTTGGGTAGGGTCAGTCTCGTTAGTCATCGTCTTGCCCGCTGATAACCCCTGACGACGACCCTGTTCGCCGAGGCAGGGATATCAGTGAGAGATGATGAAAAGGTAGACGAAGGCGGAAGGGAGCTGGTCCGGCTTCGCCTATTATCCGAGATGGGTTCGCCGACGAGACAGGCGCTGGATCGTCCTCGGGCGTCGCAAACAACGCCCCTCCGATCGCTTGGTGGGTAATTCGATCCCTTGGTCGGAGAGCTACGCTACCGCGCTTCCTACCTTCACCCAAAGCCAGAAATTACCAGCAATCCCAAAACTATTGCGGCCACAAGCAACATTAGGAGCATGACATCTTCCCAAGGATCGGAAAGGTGGATACGTTTCTTCTGATATGTTGCAGAATTTATTTGCTGTTGAAGCCAGGTTTGCTCATCAACGAGCCTAGCCTCTGATTGCACTGCTTCCCTCGCGGCGAAAAAATCGATGATCTTCCCAGTAGAAATCTCTCCACTCTCTGAAGGGTTTCCCTGGTATTTCTGTTCTGATGTTTCGGTAGTAGGCATCTTTAAATCTGCTTCCGTATTCTTATTGACGATTCCATCGTCTGATCTAACGCGACGGATCGAGCGAGAGGCAAGCGCGCGAGCGTTGGCCCAGTGCTTTCCGCAAGGCGGGGAGTCGACTATCGCCGAAGCTTTGTTCGAACGAGAACCCCCCGCGATCAGCGGCGATTCATACGAATAGGAGCATAAGCCATGTGAGTCCGGCGCGGAGCGGTGATGCGGATGGATTTTGAATTCATGGTTCTGCCTCCTTTCGGAATTATGGAGTGAACAGAAAAGATGCGATTAACGCAAGCTGAAAAAACTTCATTTCTACACAAAAAATGGGACGACTAAGTTAGTCGTCCCATTTCGGATCTGCTTGTCTAGGTGTTGCCGTAAGGTCAAATATACCTGAGCACAATCAGAATAATGAGGATTAACAACAGTAAGCCGAGGCCGCCGGATGGGTAAAATCCCCAGCCGCTACTGTAGGGCCAATGGGGAAGCGCGCCTATCAGCAAAAGCACAATAATTATTAACAGAATGGTGCCCATATGCTCGAAGATTTGACAAGTAGTTCGCGTGTAATTTGCGAGACGGCTGTATAATTCGCCCCTTGCCGAGACAGGCATACCGACGCGGCGACAAAGCAGCGTCGATATGCCATCCAATGGTGTTATACTCACCCAAAGCCGGATATCGCCAGCAAGCCCAAGACTGCTGAGGCCGTCAGCAACAGCAGGAACAGGGCATTTTCGAGCGCATCGAAAACAACTTTCTGCCGCCGCGCCGCGTCGCGAAGCTTAGCTTGGCTTGCCTTTCTTTGGGCAGCGAATCTAGCCTCCGAACGCAACGCCTCCCTCGCGGCAAAGAAATCGATTATTTTTGCCGCGGGAATCTTCTGATTTTGAGAAGGACCGGGGTTGGGTCTCGAAGCCTGGTGTGGTAATTCGTAAACAGTCATAGTAGTAAGTATCTAATAATAAATGGGTTATATCGGTGTGTTCCGATTTCGATCCGGACCGGATAGAGGTCGTGAAGACACACGCCGGTTAAGCCGTAGCGGCGGAGTCGACTACCGGAAAGCGTCCTCTCGAAAGAGAACGCGGTTTAGCGGTAACTGAGGCGAGCCGGGGCAATAACCGTGTTGGTCCCGGACTGCATCATTTTGCGGACAGATATTTTTAAGTTCAACAGGTTTTGCCTCCTTTCGGAACCGTTAAGTAAACGAAAAAGGCGCCGGAAGCGCAAGCAAAAAACGAATTCGGAATCTAGAATTCAGAAGTCAGTCGAGGCAAGGTAAGGCCGGATTCTAGATCCTTGGCTCCTAGCTTCTCTCACCCGACACCTGCTACCTTAAACCCCTCTTGTTCTAGCACCGCTCGCACCCGATCTGGCTGATCGCCCTGGATTTCAATGGTTCGTCCTTTCACGGATCCTCCACAACCGCAGCTCACCCGAATCTTTTTGGCGATGGTCTCGATCACGGAGAGGGGCAAGTGAGTTGCGAACTGGTCAACAACAATCACAGTCTTTCCGCCGCGATGAGCCGTTTCCCGACCCAATACGACTCGGCCGAGCTTCCAGAGCGGTGCCGCGGTTTGGTCAGCGGAACGAGGGTGGTCCGATCCTTCCGCCAGGTCCATCTCAGGAAACGCATCTTGCAGTTTGGCCAAAGGCTTCGTTGCCGCATGGGTGTTGATGCGTTTTTTTGGATTGGACGGCATGAATCAAAGATGATGGCCAATCGCCGATAGCCAACAACAAATTTTCGGCCGTTGGCTATCGGTTATCTTTTTGGTGACTGGATTACTAACAAGGTTTCGCCTAGAAGAGGACTGTATCACAACCTTTGATTTTCTATGCCCGAAGAACCGGAAGTACCGTTAGAATCTGTTCACGAAGAGATCCACCATCACGCGGAACACTCCGGTGAGCGTTGGACGCTAGGAGTGGCACTTAGCTCAGCTTTGATTGCCGCGCTAGCGGCTGTTTCCTCACTTTTAGCCGGACACCACTCGGATGAAGCATTGATCGAACAAATGAAAGCGACCGATCAATGGTCGTACTACCAAGCAAAAGGGATTAAGGCGAATATTCTGGCATCGAAGATGGAATTGCAGCGCGCCCTGGGCAAAGAGGTAGACCCAGGCGATGAGAAGAAAGTTCACCAGTATTCGGCGGAACAGGAGGAGATCAAGAAGGAGGCCGAGAAAGCTCAAGAGAAATCGGCGGCGCACATTCGCGCTCATAATGTTCTCGCCCGCGGGGTTACGTTTTTTCAGATCTCGATTGCGATAGGCGCCATTTCAGTACTTACGAAACGGAAATGGTTTTGGTTCGTTGGATTGTTTGGTGCGGTGATTGGCACGTGGTTTCTGGTTGAAGGAATAATCAGGTTTCACGCCTAGCAACAGCAAGGTGCAGCTGCGAAGGCTACGGCGCTCCGCAGCAGGAAGCTGCGCCTACTTCATCTACGCTTTCACTTCGTGGGTAGTCACCTCAAAATGTTCAAGATTATGCCGGCCGAAGACCATTGCGATTGGGACATCACCCGCATCGCGGCCACGGCCAATGACGATGCGTCCTATCCGGCGACGATTGTGGCGGGCATCGAAGGTGTACCATTGTTGGCCGAGGAAAACTTCGAACCAAGCGCTGAAATCCATCGGATTCGGATCTGGAGGAATACCAATATCGCCAAGGTAGCCCGTCACATAGCGAGCTGGAATGTTTAGACAGCGACACAGCGTAATCGCTAGGTGAGTAAAGTCGCGGCAGACGCCTACTTTTTCCCGGAAGGCCTCCAGCGCCGTACGATTCGATCGAGCTTGTAAATAATCGAAACGCAGGTGGCTGTGGACGAAATCGCAAATTGCTTGCACCCGTGCCCATCCCGGGGGGGTGCTCTGGAATTTATTCCACGCAAAGTCGAGGAGCTCGCTATCTACTTCGCAGTATCGAGTAGGCAACACGAATGTCAGAGTGGAGATCGGCAAATCGCTGATTTCGGATTGTCCGACATCCGGGTCGAAGAAGTCTGGCTCACCGGAGTCACGAATAAGTCCGTTATTCCGGAAGCGGACGACACCGCTCGGCGCGTTTATTCGACCGCAATGGTTTTGGAAAATATCGAAGTAGTCTTCAACCGGCAGGCTGGGCTCGACTCGAAAGTCTTCCCCTTCGATCAGATCGGTTTTGCGCGAAGGATGCACGCGCAACACGAAAATGATCGATGTCGCGGTAAAGAGCCGTAGCGCAATGTCGTATCCGATCCTGATTAGCATGAGTTCGATTCCGTGCGGCCAAAATCCGCCGGCCAGCGGAGCAGGATCCGAGCGAAAAGCCTGGCTCCAATTAATAAGGCCTTCTCATCGATATCAAATCCTGAAGTATGCAAGGCAGTAACCTCTGTTCCGGGACGCTTGACGCCCAAGCTCACCATGCAACCGGGGACATGGGTCAAGTAATCGGCAAAATCTTCTCCGCCCAGGCTTGGTCGATCATCCGTAGCGACTCGATCTGCTCCGACTAGTTCGCGCGCCGCGCTCAAGCAGATTTCCGTCACCTTTGGGTCGTTAGTCATACCTCGAAGGAGATCGCTGAAGTCGATTGAAATGGATGCGCCGAACGCCTGTTCCGTTCCACGGCAGAGTCTTTCCAGCGTATGACGAGCTTGTTCTGAAACTGTGTCTTTGAGGGCCCGGATCGTTCCTTTCAAGGTCACGAAATCAGGAATGACGTTATGAGTTTGGCCTCCCTGAATCATTCCGATCGTCACTACTACCGGGTCTCGAGAATCGATTTGTCTTGGGACGGCTTGATAGATCAATGTGACTAATTGGACGGCAACCGCAATCGGATCAACGGTAGCGCTCGGTCTAGCGCCGTGACCCCCTCGGCCAACCACGCGGATAGTGAAATCCTGGCAGAACGCCGTTCGAGGCCCCGGTGTCAGCCCAAGGTAGCCGACTTCGCGGTTCGGATCGACGTGAAGAGCTACAATCGCGGCTACGCCATCAACCGCCCCTTGTTTTACTAACTCGAGTGCGCCGTGCCCGGTCTCCTCAGACGGTTGAAATATGCTTCTCCAGGCCACCGGCAGGTGTCCCGCCTGACGCAAAGCGATCGTCGTCCCCAACAAAATCGCGGTATGGGCATCGTGACCGCAAGCGTGCATCACTCCGGGTTTTGCCGATCGGTAGTCAACGCCGTTCTCTTCCTGAATCGGCAAAGCATCAATATCTGCTCTCAGGGCAATTGCCGGTGCGTTTGGCATACCGGCAAACGTTTCGGTAATGATCCCTTTCCCTTCCTGCGCGATCCGATGAGGGATCTTTTCTCGGTCAAGGCACTGGGCCAGAAACCGGGTGGTTTCGATCTCCTCGCCACTGAGTTCGGGATTTCGGTGCAGATGTCGTCGGAACCGTGAAATTTCTGGCGTTAATTTGGCCAGCGTAGTTTCTATGAGGCGGAGGATCGGTTCTTTAGACGACTCGGATTTTGGTGACACGATTTGGATAGGGCGATCGCCTTATTGTGCCTGCAAACGACGAGATTGGCGAGAGTTGTTCCAGAGCTGGTGTACTGCAGCGCCCGAGCAAATTCATTTGGCTGCGTCCATCTGATGCAGGCGACGAATCATTCCCTCAATTTCCTCAAGGGCTTCCGCCAATGTCGGACTTAGGCTGACCAATCTCGGAACGGCTGTTCGCAAGGTCCCAGCCATCGAATTTAGAAGATTTTCGATCGTACCAAATTCAGCGAGTGAAAACACCCGATTCTTGTCCCAGGCTTTTCCTTTCGCCTCCTCACTTAGGGGCTCACCAGACCTGATTTGGATCAATTGGCGAATCAACTCGCTGACCATGTATCCGTCTCTGCCATGCCGATTTCGGTCCACTTGCCGGAGGTCCTCCATATTAGTGATCGTCCAATCTTCGTAATAAAGCCTCGCTGCCGTAAGCACAGCTTCCTGGCCTTCTTCGCTGACCGCCAGCTCCTCAATAATCTTCCCTAACAAAGACTCGTAATATGCTTCGGTGTCAGCAAAACGATTTTGCAATTCCGGGGTGTTCTCGTAGCGATTGCGGGCAGCGATTACCTGAACGGCGTGAATCATTTCCTCTCGAAACGCCGCCCGGATTCGCAATCGGTAATTTTCCGGCTGCCTTTCCATCACCTCCCAATCAGCCAAGAGCGGATAGATAAAGGCGACGATGTTTACATCTTGGAGAGTCCCAACATCGTAACAGCAAGCAAAGTAAGGCGGCTTTCGTGGTTCATCTCCTTTGAGCCGGACTTTCGCGCGGGACACCGAAAGTCCGACATTTAAAGGCTCCAACGATAACTTGAAACCCCGAGTCTCCTGAAAGAGAATTTCGCGCGGACCCAGATCCGCGATTTGTTTTGATACTAATATTTTGGGTCGAATGGACATTGGTGTGTTTGCGTTCGGCAAATCCGATACAAATTCGCAACTCCCATACCGCGTCTTGAAACTCCGTCGCTCCGAGAAGCGTTTACAATCTATCAGGAAAGGACAGCAGAGACCATGCCTTGTGATCAATTTTTAGAACATTATCCCCGTACCGGCCTGCAACGAGAGGCGCATATGCGTACTGATGTTGCTTGGTTGGAGGAGCAACGGGGCGGTTCCGCGGCGGTCTATGTAATGTGGCGTGGCCAAAATCTTTTCTCTATTTCGGGAGATAAACGACCTCTGGTTCTACCAGCGGCAGCGCTTCCTTCGTCGATCAGACTGATTTTTCTTGGGCTTCGACCGGACAATCAACCGGCGTTTGCCGCCAACCTGACCGAGCCGAAAACAGCGGCCGAGGCACTATCCGTCATTGGCCTCGACGAAAATCAGGCGCGATTCATCCATCTTCGTGAATTTAGAGGAGTCCTCACGCGGGATGAACAGCAGGTGCTCCTCTATGTCAGAGCGCTGATTAACTGGCAAGACGCTCAGCAATTTTGTTCTCGTTGTGGCAGTCCGACGTTGCCCGAAGAGGCAGGCCATGTGATGGCCTGCACCAATCCGGAATGCGCGACCAAACATTTCCCGCGGAGCGATCCGGCGACGATCATGCTCGTTCAGCACGGTGACTATTGTTTGTTGGGACGGCAGCCAAGCTGGCCCGAGGGCCTTTTCTCGACTCTCGCTGGATTTGTCGAGGCGGGTGAAAGCGTGGAGGAAGCCGTGGTGCGCGAAGTGAAAGAAGAAGCTGGAATTGAGATCACCAATCTCCGGTACTTTGGCTCCCAGCCGTGGCCGTTTCCTCAATCATTGATGGTCGGCTATTTCGCCGACGCGACGACAACGGAAATCGTGTGCGGGTCCGAGTTGGCCGAAGTCCGCTGGTTTGATGTCGCTGAAACCAAAGACGTTCTGCGCCGGCACATCGCTCGGTTTCCCCATATCGAAACCATCTCGCAAAAGCTGATGAAGCGATGGCTGGCGGAGAAGGTTGCAGGTTAGAGGTTACAAGCTGCCGGTCGCAGGTCGGGAGCCTGGGCAACCGTGCTGTGGCATCCAGTCAATCTGCTATTTGCTATTTGCTATTTGCTATTAATCTTTGCGGTATGCACGGGAGGATCATTCTTTCCACGGTGAGCGCATGGGAGTTGGGAGAACGCTTTGAAACCACCCAAGCGCAAAAGAACGAGGCCCTGAGGGAAGCCAAAATCGCTAAGCAAGATGGTGATCTGAGCGAGAACGCTCCCTATCAGGCAGCCAAAGAAAAATTCCGAACGATGGGTCGCGTTCAACGGCGGCTCACCGGTGAGATGAACCACCTGATTGACCAGGGTCACCGGCTGGTGGATCCCCGGTCCTGGGTCACGGATGCGCCGACTGAAGCGATCGAAATCGGTATCATTGTCGAGATGGAATTGAATGCCACCGCTGAACAGTTCTTGATTGCAGGTGCTCGCGATAACCAGGTCCCCGACTCTGGCGAAATTTTGCCGCTACCATACAATTCTCCGCTTGGCAATGTTTTGCTCGGGCGAAGAGCGAAAGACCGATTCATTGCCAGCGTCAATGCGCGAGAGCAGACAATCTGCATTCACCGGGTGCGAAGACCAACGACCGATGAGATCCTGCAGATTTTCCCTGCCTTGCAGGAACAGCCAGGGTCGACCAAGGGCGAACCCTGACTAAGGCTCATACATCCCTTATTGGACTGGACCGCGATCAAGGTCAACGATGGCCAGCTACTGGTTCAAAAATGCAGTCGTTTACTGTATTGACGTTGATACGTTTAAGGATGGGAACGGTGACGGTAGCGGGGACTTCGTTGGGCTCCGTGAGGGCCTCAGCTATTTAGCTGGTCTCGGAGTAAGTTGCATTTGGCTACTGCCGTTTTACCCATCACCGGACAGGGATAACGGGTACGACATTACCGATTATCTCGGGATTCATCCCGCCCTTGGCGATCTGGGCGATTTCGCTGCGTTCATGGACGAAGCTGCGAACCGTGGGATCCGAGTCATTATCGACGTGGTGGTTAACCATACTTCTGATCAACGTCCATGGTTCAAGGCCGCTCAGACACGGGATCCACACTATTTTGACTATTACGTTTGGCGGAAATCAAAGACAAGAATTTGGCAATGGAGTTGCCTGAATACGGCTACAACTGGATCCGACTACGGGGAAACGAAATGAAATAGAGCAAACTCGCACTGCGGTAGCCCTTTTCTTGCAACTCTTCCCTTTGCATTCCATTTGCATTTTCGTTTCCATAGGAAATGCATTGGCTCACCGATAATTGGCATTCATTATTCCCATATCCATGGGGATCCATCTCGCTCAGTATTCTTGCGCTGCTGTGCGGAGCCTGGGTGGGAATCGAACGACAGCGCAAAGAAAAACCGGCTGGTATTCGGACAATGGCTTTGATTGCACTTGGCTCCGCGGCGTTTACCATGGTCGGATACGCCTTCACGACCTCTACTGGCGATTCCGGCCGTGTTGCCGCGCAAATCGTCACCGGTGTCGGTTTCCTCGGCGGCGGCGTGCTGCTCAGGGGGAGCACCAGCATACATGGTGTGACCACGGCAGCGACCATCTGGTTGGTCGCCGCCATGGGCATGGCTATTGGCGCCGGTCACGCGGGAGCCGGGGTCGGTCTCGCACTGCTCGCACGAACTGTACTGACTGTCGTGAATCGCTGGGAATGCAGCAAGCTAGCCGGAGCGACTGAATCGGTGATTCGTCTGATCGTGGATCCAGCCAAAGGCAAAACTGGAGTGAAGCTAGAGAATCTTTTGGAACAGTTCGAAGTTCCGCCCAAAGTGATCGAACGAAAGCCGGTGGAAGATGATCGCGAACTCTGGGTAATCCGGGTTTTGCTGCCGCGGCGTTCGTACCACGAGTTGTTGATGACCTTAGTCGAGCAACCGGAAGTCTATTCGATCGAGCGGTGAAAACACCTTCTAGCATTGCCAAAGACAAAATGCGCGTGACTCCCTAAAACTGGAAGTAAATAAAGCTGCGCAATCCGGTTTTGGTAACTAAGCCGACAGCCAGCGCACAAAGGATCAAAAGACCGAAGCGAAGTTCAGGGCGACGCAAGGGTTTGCCAGGTTGAGATCGCAAAAGCCGGACGAACACGGTGTCGCAAAAAATCGGCAATATCAACAGAGTAATCGGAATTGCAACAGGTGCTCCGGCCATCATGGTCCGCCAGGTAAAAATGCCGGAAATTACCGCTAATGAATCAGCTAGTGTTTTTGCACGGAATGGAATCCACAAGATTAAGACGATGGTTTGGGTTACCAGCCAGCCCAAAATCAGCGACGTGATTGATCGATTTTCTTCGGTTAGGATTTTTCCGCGATATATTTGCGAGAATCGCTCGATCGCGAGCACGGTACCATGGGCGGCTCCCCAGATAATGAAATTCCAACTCGCCCCATGCCAGATTCCGCCAAGTAGCATAGTGATAACGAGGTTTCGCATCTGCTTCGAGACGCCGAGACGATTCCCGCCTAATGGGATATAGAGATAATCGCGAAGCCAGCTAGACAAAGAAATATGCCAACGGCGCCAAAACGATCCCAAGCTGGTCGCTGCGTAGGGGAAATTAAAATTATCGGGTAATTTATATCCGAAGAGCCGGGATACTCCGATCGCGATCATAGAGTAACCGTTGAAGTCGAAATAAATTTGGCAGTAGAACCCAAAGGTCGCTGCCAATAGCAGGAGGCCTGTATAGTCTGCCGGCCGTTCAAAGATTTTGTCAACGAAAGGGGCGATCGAGTCGGAGAAAACAACTTTGTAGAGAAATCCAGTTACGATGGCCTGCGTCGCAACGAACAAATCTTCGCCAGCGAATTGCCGCTTGGTTGCTAATTGGGGAAGAAATACAGTCGCCCGCACAATGGGTCCGGCAACGAGTTGCGGAAAAAACGCGATATACAGCGCAACATCCAAGAGTGAAACTCGCGTATTCACTTTGCCGCGGTAGGTGTCCACCGCCAAGGTAATGGCGTGAAAGGTGTAAAAGCTAATTCCGATTGGTAACAAGATGCGGGCAATCGAGGCTGCGGATTTTAAGCCAATGGTCGACAAGAGAGCCACCAGGTTGTCTTCAAAAAAGTTGAAGTACTTAAAGAAGGCTAGGACGGTTAATTGGAGGCCGATACAAATCCAAAGAACGACCAACGACTGGACACGTGCTGCTCGTTCTTTGCAATCGAGGATCAACCAAGAAGCAGCGAAGGTGGTTAAGACGACGAAGCCTAAAAGCCCGAGAAATCTCCAATCCCACGCGGCATAGAAGAAGCAACTTGCGATTACGAGAAAGAGCTTTCTACCAAAGTTCCCCGGCCATAGCCAATAACCCGCAAGAACAACCGGAAGAAAGAGGAGAAAGGAAGCCGAGTTAAACAGCATGTGAGTGATGTTCGGACTGACCGAGTCGAAGTGGCTTGCTTGCCGCCATGGTCCGGGTGCCCTAACCGGATTGAGCCGGCCAATTCTGCCTCAGAAATTGGGCAAACTCTTCGGTGTAGATTTCAGCACCGGAGTCGGCCAAATGACCGGGGTCATTCCATAATCCCGGTTCTCGCAATCGGCTGCGAATCTGCGACCCATTTCCGTTGAAGAACAGTTGATCGGGATGCGCGTGAGACCACCAATTGTCATAGTTGAATTCGTACGCCAGCCAGCCGGGCAGCGAGAAGAAAAGCTCGGAACGCACCGCCCCCTTGAAGATGGAGCGGAACGCAACATCTCGGACGGCGTTCCAACGGGTAACGCGCGGATACGCTTGCCGGCCAGACAAGATCGGGTCCGGCGGAAAATCGATTGGCAGCAAGCCAGCAGGTTGAAAATCGGCTCGCTTTGGGTGCGGCTGGAACCCGGCGCAAGGAGCAGCGCGATTTGCCGTGTCCCACAGTTGGAGATAACTGATTCGTAGAGCGTTGTAGAGGAATTGAGTAGCAATCAGTTGCAACTCGGAGCGACGGTTCCAGAGTTCGCGTAAGTCGTACCGACCGGTGATCCAGTTTAGCAGAGTTGGCAGGTTGTCTGGATTGGAATAAGCTAATGTGGTCGGAGTGAACGGATTATTGCCGTAGTTAAGCAGGGGATCGCGATCATATAATGCTTGCACCTCATGACCGAGAATGAGCCGCGACTTACGAAGGCGTTTCCAGTCACTAGAGGACAATGAGTCGGCGAAATTTTGCAGCAGTTGTAGTCGCTCGAGATGGTTAGCGCCGCTCAGGGAAAGCTGAATCACTGTCACTGGGATACCGGCGCTGCGCAGGGAGCGTTCGAGTGCGGCGCCATCGACGCCTCTGGTAGTTACACTGCTTCCTTCAATGATCAAGATGTACTCACCCGGAACCGGTCGGCTCTGGTGCAGGTGCTCAACGCAAAAAGCCGTGACCTGCGCACTAGTTGTATTGAGGAAGGCGAGCGGCAGGGGTAACCAAAAGTGTGCTCCAACCATCCAGACCAGCAAGACAACTAAACCGGCAACCAACATTTTCGCGTGAGCCGGGTCTTCGGCGGCGAGCTGCGTCCGCGCGAGCTCGGTCGAACTTTCAGTCGAACCGTCTACGGTGAGTCGAGTCGAACGGCTCCATCCGCCGAGAAGGGCGACGACTAGTAACAAAAATGTCCCGAGGATACCGACGGTCATAAAATCGCTCCTATGGATCAGCAGTATGGCTGGAGACGAGATTCTCGCGCTCCGAAATATCGACCACCATTTGGTCAAATGCCTGCGCCAGCGCAACCAGAAGCAAGATGCAGCTAGGTGCAGCGTAACGTGGTAATAGCGACGTCAGAGAGCAGTTCATAATCACAAAACCCGCCGCTACGCCGGAAAACGCGAGCGACAGAGCCAGGCTATCCACCGTTTTCACGCTACGGGGCCGAATCAGCAGATGGATCCCCGATGCGATTATGCTTGCGATCCCGAACAGACAGATTGGCCAATTCTGGTAGAGTGTGCAATACCACAAACTGCGCCATTCTATATCGTACGTTCCTGGAGGAACATTAAGGGACGCTAGTCCGCGAACTGGTCCGAAATTCGGCCGGTCCAATATCCCGCGCAAAATATCGGTGTCGCGAAAAGGCTCGCGGCATATATCAGCTGGGGAAAACAGGAAAGCGCGCAACGAATCTGTTCCAATCCGGGAGTACAACACAGTGTCTCCAGACAGCAAGAACCAGCGCGCGATCCGGTTCAGCCGAACGTCGGTTTCGTAAGCTTGTTTTCGGAATGGCCATGCAGTTTCCTGCCGGAGCCAATCGAAAATGGATTGGGAGAGTGTTTCCGGTTGCCAATGTTCGTCGCCGATAAAGCTTTCGTTGAACTTCTGAATGCCATAGGAAACCGCTTTATCGGGAAAAGCGTGATTCAGGTTGGAAAGGCGTTGTTCTCGATCTGCCCTGGACATGCTGGTTAAGTAGTCAAGGCGCCATTGAAATACGTAACCTATTCGGGAACGGTACGGAACTTTGTACCAGGCACAAAGACCGCCCGTTACAATACCGCAGCCGAGGACCGCAACCGCTCCGATAGCGACCGCGCGCAGCAAGGTGGCCAAAAAGGGCCGACGTTTTGGTTCGGAAGAATGAACTCGGACAACCCTCCTTGCTAGCTGAATCAGCAACAATGAAGCGATTGGAAGAGACACGAGCAGTATGTTGATTTGACGACAAAGAATGGCGCCAAACATCGGCACAAAGAGGCCGACTGTGGCCAACTTATTTGGTTCGGCCTGTCTAATCCATACTATGGTGGCTACTGCGGTTAGGAGTACTAAGGGATGCGCGAAAGCTTCTGTTCCAATACAGTGCGCAAACGCATACAACCATGCCTGCGAAGCCAGCAAAAGAGCGAAAGCCAATCGAGTGATCGGTACGCGGCAGACTTTCCAACAAGCCACAAATAAACTCGCCACGAGGAGCAGGTGTTGGAACAAAACAAGGGCGAAGACTCCGGTATCCGTAAATGCCGGATTATCGAATGATGTCGGCGGGGCTGGCCTGCCTGAAAAAAATTGAGAGGCGAGATCTCCAATGAGAAGGGGGATACGGGCGAGAAAGCAATAGAGTGGCGGCCAATGCAGAATTTGCAAGATATTCGGTTTATCTGCCAACTGGTAAAATCCATCGGAGTCTCGCCAAAGGGGCGGAACCCGGAGCAGGAAGAAGATTGAGGGGAGCGCCAAGACGATAAGTGTGGTTAGTCCTAGGACGGCTTTCTTACGCGATCGGCTATCCATCAATTTCTCCCTTATCATTAGCAGTTTAGGGCTTTGTCAACAGATCCAATTGAGAAATCAGATCCAGGTAAATACTTTCTGCCAATTTATTAGGGAGCTTTGGTGTCAGTTGGAATCTCCAGGGTAAAATCGCGGCCATGAACAACGATTGAAAACCGCTCTAGACGAAAGATTGGGCAGGGTGTACGACGGTGCGACTGTTTTACACGATGGTGCGCCGCGAACGTCTGAATCCATTGTTCCCGTCTGGTCTGTTCCCGCTTTGCGCTGTCATCGGGGTTATGATCGGAGGTTTGATCGTACGGCTTTGGCTGCCAATCGTGCCGCTCTCCGATGGTGATACTTGGGGATACTTGCGTCCCGCCCTTCATTGGCTGAGTGGCCTCGGATTTCAACAAACTTATGGAAGAGATTGGCTGTATCCTGCGCTGCTCGCAGGAATTCTCAAGATCAGCGGTGATTTTCACGCAATTACTTACGTTCAGCGATTTCTAGGATTGGCTGGTATATTGATTTTTTGGGCGGCCTGGCGATCGTGGTTGCGGCTGCTGCCGGTACCAGGGCCGATTGGACACCGAATCCGCTTCGTGGTTGCGCTACTGCTGCTTGCCCTCTACGCGCTGAGCCCGCAACAGGCGTTGCTGGAGAACACGATTCGCCCAGAGGGGATGCTGGCCTTTTTCGAAATGGCTTATCTTTATTGCCTCGTTTCGTTTTTCATCGCGCGCTGGAAATTGCGCCGCACTGGTTTGGCCATTGCCTTTGGAGCTGCGACGCTTGGATTGTCGTATGCGGTCTTGCTATTGAAACCAAGCTGGGGCTTTGCGTTGGGGTTTTCTTTTTTGTGTTTGGTGGCGGGTGGGTTCGGCGAAGCGACACGGCTCATGCGTTTCGGACCATTGCTCGGAGGTGTCGCCGCGTTTGTGATCCTCTTCTTTCTTCCGAAATCGCTCGGCTTCCAGAAAGACGCTCAGCTCTTTCTTCCTTGCACGCTGGTTTCGATTCATGCCGAACAGATATTAGAGACAAGACCCGATGTGATCTTGCCCGGTGCGCACAATCCTGGTGTTCCGGATGCCGAATTTTATGAGGAACTGGCCAAGGCTTTGCGCCCGGCGAAGGAGAATCCGGGCCATTACAACGCTCTCGGCTTCGATACAGATTACATCCAATATCGCTCCGGTTTTTTCTCCAGTATCACGGGGAAGAAAGGCTGGAGTGACCGTGAACTGGCCGCAGCCTGTTATTCCGCCTATTTTCGCGCTTGGCTTCAGACTCCCTCGTCGATGTTCCAAAAGTTAGGCCGGC
>JBEEIB010000183.1:0-4692 GCA_041167675.1 Verrucomicrobiota bacterium | reverse complement strand
CCCGAGAAGAGAAGAAGAGGATCGAAACAAAACCGACCAATAGCCTCGAGGCCTACGACCTCTATCTCCGGGCCAAAGAATTAATATCGAGCGCCGGAATTGCGGCAGTCTTAGGATCCGACGAACCATTGCGTGACGCGATCAGTTTGCTGGAGCAAGCTGTCCGGCTCGATCCAAAGTTCACATTGGCCTATTGCGCATCTGCGCAAATTCACGGCCTTCTTTATTTCCGCTATCCAAGCCCGGAGCGGCGCGCCACAGGCGACGCGGCAATAGCCAACGCGTTGCGCTTGCAACCAGACCTTCCTGAGGTCCGCTTGGCGTACGCTTTCCACCTCTATTTCTGTTACGCCTATCCGGACTACGAGCGAATACGGGAGCAACTGGCGATTGCCAAACGTGGCTTGACCAATATTGCCGAGGTGTTCCGGCTCGAAGCGTGGATGGATCGCCGGCAGGGCAAATGGGAAAAAGCCATACAGGACCTCAACGAAGCGATCGCGCGCGATCCACGTAATATACTTTCGATTCACGACTTAGCTGATACGACCGCGCTTTTCGGCCAATTTAGCGCTTCCGAAAAAGCGTACGATAGGTTGATCGAGCTTCTTCCTGACAAACCGATCCTCAAGGTTGAGAAGGCAATCATAGCCATACTGGCGATCGGAGACGACGGCCCCACCAGGTCAGCGATTGCAGCTCTCCCAGCCTCGATGGCCGACGATACGGACGTGCTCAGTTTTCGACTCAATCTCGCTCTGACCGATCGTGATTGGCGACAAGGGAAAGAAATTATCGAAAAATTGAAAGGCAGTGAGGATGTCAGTCAGTTTGCTTATGGTAGACGGCCGGTTCCAGTCGGCTGTTACTCCATTCTAATCGCTCGGCTCCAAGGAGAACGCCCAGGTTCAAACCCCGGCTTTGCTGAAGTACGAGAGCAACTGAATCAAAAGCTCGAGAAGTCGCCAGATAATGCCAATCTGCTTAGTCTGTTGGCGGTGGTGGAAGCCTTGCTTGATAACAAAGCAGCGGCCGTATTTGAGGGTAAACGCGCCGTCGAGATATTGCCAATTTCTAAGGACGCTTTGGATGGGCCAGCTGTCATGACAAATTTGGCTTTGGTCTACGCCTGGACTAATGAAATTGACTTGGCCTTTGAAACTTTGGTTCCTCTGACGACAATGCCGTCTGGTGTCTACTACGGTCAATTGAAGCTGGATCCGTACTGGGATCCACTGCGGAAGGATCCGCGCTTTGACAAACTGTTAGCCGAGTTAGCGCCAAAGGATTGAGGCTGATCGGTCAATGCCTTTTTGGGGGGAGGCTGCTTAGGCACGAGATCTTCGCCGCTGCTTCTTCAGGAAAGCTTGCAGCCTAAGCCCCTGCTCAAGGGTTGGAGTTCCGTGGCCAGAGATCCAGTTAGTCACCCTCTGTCGCGGCACGCCAAGCATCCGCGCAACGTCGGCGCGCCTTCCATACTCGGCATCTGCCCAAGCCTTCAGCTCGTCCATCAGTTTTTCGGTTTCTTCCTGCGACATAAGCTCTATTCTCAAAGTGTAACATAATAGAGTTACAAAATAGATGCAATTCTTCTTGATAATTGTAACGTTATAGCGTTACAGTATGGCAGTTATGAAAACAGCCCCACAATCAATTACCTTCACGCTTTCTAAGACTCTTACTCGGCAGCTCCAAGAACTGAGCCATATCACTCAAATCAAACCAGAGGCGGTTATTAACAACTTCCTTGAAATCAGTGTGGGAGCGCCCCTCCAAACCAACAGTTCACTTCGCTTGGAAATGATGCTAGGGCCAGATCGTCGCTACGAAACCGAAAATCAGGCAAATAAGGTTACCGACAACTACAACGCCTATGCAGAGCGCATGGGCTTTTATTGAGCCCGCCGAGAACGGCAAGTTTCGGATCGGATTCACCAGACCTTCACAGAGCAACGAGCCGAGCAGCCTAACAAATAGTAAGATTGAGAAAGAAAGGCGCGACTTGGCCCTTCGACGGGTTAAGTCGCGCTTCCATTTGGCCGATAAGTAAATTAACGGTTCAGTGAAATCGAGCTCCCATCGTCGGCAATTGAGCCGCTGTATAGTCCTCACGGTCGCAACTTCAGCCTGCGTCGCGGTTTCGATGATCGCAAAGGACGTTGATATCCCTGGCATAGTGCGCCAGGCAAAGCCAGCGGTAGTACAAATCGTTGCCCTGGACGACCAAAACAAAACGCTGAAGACCGGAACGGGGTTTTTCATTTCAGCCGACGGCAATTTGCTGACCAATTATCACGTCATTTCCGACGCAAGATCTATACTCGCTAAGACCCCAAGCGGAGCGGTCTATTCTTTCAAAAAAATTGTGGCATTTTCGCCAAAGCCGGATGTGGCATTGCTCACTTTTTACGCGACGGACGTTCCCTATCTGAACCTAGGTTCTACGGCAGACGCAGTCGAGGGCCAACGCGTGCTGGTACTCGGAAATCCCGAAGGTTTCGAAGGCACTGTCTCCGACGGCATTATTTCGGCGTTTCGCGAGAATCGATCGATGATCCAGATCACCGCACCGGTCTCCCATGGCTCAAGCGGTTCGCCCGTTCTCAACGAATCTGGGCAAGTCCTAGGGATCGCGACATTAGTCGCTCAGGAAGGTCAGAACCTAAACTTTGCGATTTCTGCCGAGGCTGTTCGCGCGGCTGTTCTTTCCGCGACCGTCGAGGACGGAGCTTCTGGCGAAACTGCGGCAGCGGAGCCCTCCATCACGCTTAGCCCTTCGCCTAACGAACCAATGGATTCAGCCTTAATTTTTAAGATTGATAGAGCTTTTGGAGAACATGACTGGGCAACGATTTGCAATTATGTGGGGGACGGCGTCGTCAACTATTTCGGCCATGGCAACGCTTCGGCTACCTTTATTCGAAAAGATATGGAAGGCGACGCCAAGACGTACCGCTGGACCCGCACTTACCCAGATCGCTCTACGTTTCGCCGATTCATTAAGGACGGCGTCGTTTATGAGTCAATCGAAGAACGAACCGAAGCTTTAGAGTACAGCGGTCGGCACCATCAGGCTCATTGTCTCTTTGAAATTGCATACGAGGAGAGCAATCCTCAAAGAGTTCTTGCTCTCTCTTTAAAGGTCCTGAAGTAAAGAAGCTATGTTCTGACCGGCGCTTTTCGACGAAACCGTAATAGTCTAGAAAGCCGTTCATTGCCCGTTCATAGCTGGTCTAGATCCGTGGGTGCGAGCGTCTGCCTCGCTCATGAACACGCTTGGTATTGCCGTACCATCGGGTGCCGGGATAATGATAAACCCGGTTGTGTATTGACCCCAACTTGCCGGCTTTCAGATGCCTGAGCAACACGGGCCCCGGCCGAAACGGAGCTATCTTGGGCCCGGATAGAGGGAAAAACAAAACCAGGGTGACTAAGTATTGGTATGAGTTTGAACGCGCGGGAGATGATGCTTGCGCGACAATAGCCCCGAGACATGGCGGGGTCTGAATGGCGGAATTCGTTAGGGTTCACAAAAACCATAATTTGGACAAAAAGCAGTGAATCTTTAGCGGGGGTGGAACCTAAAGCAATCGCCCGCTTAAGCCGATTCTTACGGTTGTTCCACACGTCACATGTCAGCGCGGCTTACGCTCTTTGTTGCGTTCCTTTTCTCGCTTTTGCGAATCACCGACCTACGCGCAAACGACATTCCTGACATCGTGCGCAAAGCAAAACCCGCCGTTGTTGAGATAGTCACCGATTACTGCGCTCCCAGCGCCAATGCGCGAGGAGACAGACGTGCTTTCTTTCCGACTAAGGCTAGCCTTCGAGGATCGCGACTGGCAGCAAGCGAGAGAACTGATCGAAAAGATGGAGGGCGGCGAGGACAACGGTGCCTTTGCCTATGGTTTCCGACCGATTCCAGTTGGCTGTCACCTCATCCTACTTGCCCGGCTCCAAGGGGAGGAACCAGAGGAAAACCTCAGATGGGCCGAGGCGCGAGAGCAATTGAGTCAAAAGGTCCAGAAGTCTCCCGGAGATGCCGGCTTACTCAGTAAGTTGGCAGTGGTGGATGCACTACTTGGAATAAAACAAAATGCCATCACAGAAGCAACGGGCCGGAAGTCGTGAAAAATTTGGTGATTGTTTACGCTTGGACTGGCGAGTCGGAGCTCTCTTTCGAAGCATTAGTTCCGTTACCGAAAATGCCGTTCGGCATTGACTACCGCGATTTCAAGCTCTCTCCGCTTTGGGATCCGCTTCGGGGGGATCCGCGTTTTGAGAAATTGTTAGCCGAGTTAGCGCCAAAGGACTGAGAGGCTGATCGATCAATGCCTGAGTGTGTGCTGGTTGAAGTCGGGCGAGCGCATTGCAGCTAAGCAAACAAGGCGTGCATCGAGGACGATGTAATTTTTTTCACGGCGCGGAATCGATAGGCACGTCAGACCGCGCGTTGTGCTCGGCCCCATCAGTTCGTGCGAAGCGCAGGTACTAACAAACCGAGAAAATCGTTTGGCGGGATGGCCAACACACATCGTGGCGGGGGTCGCGATGTCGCAAGATGATCCGAGGGAGCCGGTTTTCGAGTTGCGGTTGATAATTCGTGCGGTGCTTGAAGCGGTCAAAGAGTTCAACCAAAAGTCAGACGATCGTATAAAAAGCATCGGCTTTTCACCGGAATGGACCGGAATT
>JBEEIB010000182.1:0-3410 GCA_041167675.1 Verrucomicrobiota bacterium | reverse complement strand
TACGTTAAGCTGGGATAACGAGGGCTAAAGAAGTCGTCGACGCAAATAATCCCATCATCGGCTAATAGCTTACTCGCAAGTCGAAGATCGTTATCCACCGTTTTAGCTTTGTGGTCCCCGTCAATGTGGATCCAGCGGCAGCAACGGTTCTGGGCCGATCGCCAGCTGACACTGTCTGAAGATTTCGCTCTGATGATTTGAAGATTCTCACTCTTAACTCTCTTAAGGGTGATTTCGGCCTCATCCACGAATCTCGAGGGGTCAATTAGGAACAGCAGCTCTTCGGGTCTAGCGTGCATGGCCAACATCAAAGCAGACTTTCCGCGATAAACACCGATTTCCATTAGCGACCCGGTCTTGCCATCTTCTCTCTGTTTGCTCAGAAAGAAATCCCAGATCGCCATGCTCTGCGGAATAACAAATCCGGGTATATCGCTGAAATCCTTTTGGTAACGAGCAAATTGCACAACCAAAACTACCACAGAGTTAAGGCATCGGCTGTCAAGAGGCAGGATGCTCCCTTTTGGTGATTTGGTGGACCGTTTCTCCAGAATTTGCACAACGACCGGAAAGGATTTAACAAAAGGGCCGTGACCTTTGGTAATCACCAATAGCCTAGAGCCGGCAGCCCATGGCAAAGATGCGAGAAGCTGCCGGGAACCGTAAAACGGTGAACCGTGAACCGTAATCTCTCTTCCCCATGATCATCACTCGATCGCCTTTGAGAATCTCCTTAGGAGGAGGTGGAACCGACCTGCCATCGTATTATCAAGAGCACTCCGGGTTCCTGGTTGCGGCGGCGATTGATAAGTATGTTTACATCACTCTGCACCGAACATTCGTTGATGAACTGATCGTCAAATATTCGAAGCTCGAACGGGTTAGGCGAGTGAGCGAAATCGAGCACCCTCTTATCCGTGAAGCTCTCCAGCTCGTCGGGGTAGATGCTCCCTATCTGGAAATCACCTCCATGGCGGATATTCCAGCCGGCACCGGACTGGGTTCATCGGGGAGCTTTACGACGGCGCTACTCAAGGCGTTACATGCTTGGAAGATGAACCTGGTGCATCCGGCTCAGTTGGCTGAGCAAGCTTGCGAGATCGAAATCGACCGGTTGGGTGAACCGATTGGCAAACAGGATCAGTACATTGCCGCTTACGGTGGCATTACCTGTTTCAAATTCATGCCCGACGGGCGAGTAGACGCTTGGCCACTCAAGATTTCAGAGGAGACACGCTATAATCTCGAAGACAATTTACTCTTGTTCTTCACCGGTTATTCGCGCGCCGCCTCTTCGATTCTCAAGGAACAAAAAACCAAGACGTTGGCCGCCGATAAAGCCATGGTCGAAAATCTGCACTTCGTGAAAGAGCTTGGTAAACAGAGCCAACGAGCCTTAGAAAATGGCGATCTGAGGGAGTTCGCTCGCCTGATGGATATTCACTGGCAACGGAAAAAGGAACGGGCCGGTAACATGTCGAATTCGCAGATTAACGAGTGGTACGATCATGCGATGGGCAATGGCGCGCTCGGTGGAAAGTTGATCGGTGCGGGCGGCGGCGGTTTTCTTATGTTTTACGGAGAGGATAAAGGACGGCTACGACACGCCATGCGGGACAAAGGGCTAGTAGAGATTCGTTTTCGTTTTGATTTTGAGGGTACGAAGATTGTTGCGCAGTCTTGAGGAACCGCGAATTTTTTGAAATGAACCACGAATAGACACGAATTAGGAAGACGGTCGAATCGTAGTTATCGGAGAAAACTGAGAATTTATTCGTGCGTTACTGAACCTCTAATGACATCACCTCTCACCGATCACTGATCCCATATGGCTCTTCCTGTCGTTATTCTCGCCGGCGGCCTGGCCACTCGTCTGCGGCCGCTGACGGAGAAGATCCCGAAGAGCCTGGTTGAAGTTGCCGGGCGTCCGTTCCTCGAGCATCAGATCACGCTGCTTCGCAAAAACGGTATTAGCGAAATTTTTCTTTGTGTTGGATATCTGGGTGAGATGATCGAGGAACTTTTCGGAGACGGAAAACGGTTTGGAGTCGACATCACTTATTCCTACGATGGAGAAAAACTCCTGGGTACCGGGGGTGCCATTAGGAAGCTGCTACCTAATTTGCCGAACGATTTCTTCGTGCTTTACGGCGACTCTTATCTGCCAATCGATTACCAAGCGGTAGCCGCTCATTTTCGAACGAGCCCCAAGCCTGCGCTGATGACGGTTTTTCACAATGAGGACGCTTGGGACCGAAGCAACGTTTGGTTCGAAAGCGGAACGATCCGGCGGTACTCCAAAACGGAAAGTCTTTCGCAAATGCGTTATATCGATTACGGGCTCACGATTTGCAGCAGGTCCATTTTTGAAAACTACCCGGCCAATGAGCCGTTTGATTTGGCGGTCGTATTTGAAAAGCTTTCACAGCGCGGAGAATTAGCTGGCTACGAAGTCTATCAGCGGTTTTATGAAATTGGGTCCCACGAAGGGATTAAAGAGCTCGACCAGCTACTCCGCGATGCGAGTCGCGGAGCGAATGACAAAGAGAGATTTTGAACAGAAGTTAGCAAAGGAAGCAAAAGGTCGTTCTCTTCGATTCGAGATTCCCGCAAATCACCGTTCATTTCTTTTTGCGATATCCAATTATCCCAGGCTCTCAGATCCTGCTTTCGCTGGATCTGTTTCGCCCTACCGTCACTCCATGTCCTCCTATAGCGAAAAGCATCTGGCGGAAACGGTAGAAATCGCCCAGCAAATTGATTCGGCCGCTCTGGAAAAAATGGCGGACCTGCTTCTGGCCGTTCGCGAGCGCGGTGGACGGCTCTTTTTTCTCGGAGTCGGCGGTAGTGCGGCAAATGCCTCGCACGCGGTAAACGATTTTCGTAAGATCGCTGGTCTGGAATGTTATGCTCCGACCGACAATGTCTCCGAATTAACAGCGCGAACCAACGATGAAGGTTGGGCTTCCGTCTTTGTCGAATGGCTGCGTGGGAGCCGTTTGAATGCGAAGGATGCAGTCATGGTTTTCTCGGTCGGGGGCGGTAATCTGGAAAAGAATGTTAGCCCGAACCTGGTGTCGGCTCTGCAACACGCGAAAGAGGTGAAGGCGAGCGTACTCGGGATTGTCGGGCGGGACGGAGGCTATACTGCGACGGTCGCTGACGCGATTTGTATCGTGCCGACCGTGAATCCGCAAAATGTCACGCCGCACTCTGAAGCTTTCCAAGCAGTCATCTGGCACCTTCTGGTTTCGCACCCGAAGCTGAAAGTGCAGCAGACCAAATGGGAGAGCACGCGGTAAGCCCGAGCTCCCGCTCGACCGAAGATACGGCATTTCCCCAAGACTCGGCTAGAGGTTGTAGGATTCTGGAACAGCCCTTAACTTGTCTCATGAGCGTTGACAAGACGG
>JBEEIB010000181.1:0-6405 GCA_041167675.1 Verrucomicrobiota bacterium | reverse complement strand
GCCAACGCCGCTCTGCCGATCTTGGCCAACACTTTACCCAATTTGCGCTAGTGTTCCTGGCAGCTTAATCCTGGCAGCTTAATTGTGGACTGCGATTCTCTCCGATCTACTCGCTGCGCTTTCGGGCGCTAGGTGAGATCGAAAGCGAGTAGGCGCCTTACCACGCGCCGAAATAGTCGACTGAACTGGGTCAGCGACTGGAAGACTACAGTGTAAGCTATCTCACTAACATTGAGGTCCAGGTTCAAGAGCATTTTTTTTCGCTGAATGCGCGCGATCCGTGGTCACGCTTTGGCCGCGCTGAGGGAAAACAGGTGGCGAAATGAGCAGCTTCTAGGGAGGATTTTGGTCGCAGGCACAGCGGCGGAGGGGGAATCGAATTAAAAAGCAAGAAGCGGAGTTCGGCGCGCGTGAAGGATGGTTAGAGTCGGTTCAAATCTGAAAAGTAAAATTATGATTATGTTATCTGAACCGAACACAAATACCGGCGCCGTAGAGATGACGGATGAGGAAAAATGGCAAGCCGCTGCGGCGAAGGACCCGAACGCTGACGGCCAATTCTTTTACTCGGTCAAGACGACCGGCATCTACTGCTTACCGTCTTGCCGCTCTCGGCCGCCACTGCGGAAGAACGTTGCTTTTCACGACACGCCGGAAGCCGCTGAAAAGGCAGGATTCCGGGCATGCAAGCGCTGCCGGCCGACGGGTCCCAGCAAGGTCGACCTCCATGAAGCTGCGGTTGCGAAGGCTTGCCGATTGATCAAGAGCGCCGAGGACGTGCCTACACTCGAACAGTTGTCCAAAGCGGCCGGGATCGCCCCCTACCACTTCCATAGGACCTTCAAGGCGATTACCGGTGTAACGCCAAAGGAATATGCGATGGCTCAGCGGTCGCAGCGTGTGCGTGAGGAGCTTAGTAAAAGCAACAGCGTAACGGAGGCAATTTACGGTGCAGGCTACCATTCCAACGGCCGCTTCTACGCGAAGTCGACTGAGACTCTGGGAATAACGCCTATGAAGGGCGGCGCTGGCGAATGCAACCAGTTCGCCGTCGGTGAATCCTCTCTAGGTTCGATCCTGGTGGCGGTTTCGGATAAGGGCATATGCGCCATTTCGCTTGGCGACGATCCAGGCGCGCTGGTTCGCGACCTCCAGGATCAGTTTCCGAAGGCGGACTTGGTCGGGGGCGACAAGGAATTCGAAAAGACCGTCGCTCAGGTCGTGGGATTCATCGAAGCTCCACGAATCGGATTTAAGCTGCCCCTTGATGTCCGTGGAACCGCCTTCCAGCTTCGTGTGTGGCAGGCCCTCAAGGAAATCCCACTGGGCAAGACGGTGAGCTACAGCGATATTGCCGAGCGGATCGGCGCGCCGAAAGCGGTGCGGGCGGTCGCACAGGCTTGCGGCTCAAATCGTTTGGCGGTCGCCATCCCGTGCCATCGCGTCTTGCGAAATGACGGGGCACTGTCCGGATATCGGTGGGGCGTCGAGCGCAAGAGCGCGCTTCTCAACAGAGAGAGGGTAGCTCAATGAACGCGACACAAAGCAATCGCAAAACGGCGGGCGTCGCGGGACGGGTCGAAGCGGCCGATTGGGAGAGCATCATCAATAACCTGGACAACTACGGCTGTGCCGTGATCATGGGTCTCCTGACGCCAAAAGAGTGCCGGGAATTGTCATCGCTTTACGATCACGATGAGCATTTCCGCAGTCGCATCGTGATGGCGCGGCATGGATTCGGCCGCGGCGAATACAAGTATTGGTCGTATCCGCTCCCCGAGACGATCGAAACGCTTCGGACCACGCTTTACCCGCACCTGGCCGGAGTAGCGAATCGCTGGAATCAGTCGATGAAGATCGACGTTCAGTATCCGGAAACGCATGCAGAATACCTGGAACAATGTCATAAGGCGGGACAATTGCGGCCGGCACCGCTCCTGCTGCAATACGACACGGGCGACTTCAACGCCCTGCATCAGGACTTATATGGCGATCTCGTTTTCCCGCTCCAGATTGCTTTCCTGCTTTCGAGCGTGGGTGAAGATTTCACCGGAGGAGAGTTTGTGCTGACTGAGCAAAGGCCACGCATGCAATCGCGGGCCGAAGTAGCGCACCTCGAGCAGGGCGACGGGGTGATTTTCGCAGTTCACCACCGTCCGGTGCAAGGAGCTCGTGGAACTTACCGCGTGAATCTCAAGCATGGAGTCAGTCGCATCCGATCGGGACGTCGGCACACGATGGGAATCATTTTCCATGACGCCAAGTGAGTGTCCTCCCACGAAAATGGACGATCTTTTCGCCGACGTTGCTCCCTCGGAGGAGACTGTGAAATTGGCGGATGGCGCCATCCTCTTTCGAGGGTGCGCGTCGGAGATTGCGCCATTCATAGTCGAGGCGATTTCTCAAATCGCAAAGACATCTCCTTTCCGTCACATGGTGACACCTGGCGGATACACTATGTCGGTCGCAATGACGAATTGCGGACGTGCCGGATGGACGACTGATCGCAAAAACTATCGTTATGCGACGATCGATCCGAAAACGAATGCGCCTTGGCCGGAGATGCCGCTCGCATTTCAGCGCTTAGCGGAGATGACTGCGGAGCGGGCGGGATTTCCAAGGTTCAAGCCGGATTCCTGCTTAATCAACCGCTACGATCCCGGTGCGAAATTGTCGCTGCATCAGGACAAGAACGAGCAATCGTTCGATTCGCCGATTGTTTCGGTGTCTCTTGGACTGTCTGCGAAGTTCCTATTTGGGGGGATGCAGAGGAACGATCGGCCTCAACGAATTCGACTCGAAAATGGAGATGTAGTCGTCTGGGGCGGTCCATCACGACTGGCGTATCATGGCGTGGACACACTGGCTAACGGCAATCATCCGTTGACGGGCCGATGCCGCTTAAATCTGACATTCCGAAGAGCGTTGGATTAGGGCGGGATGCTCGAGAGCCAAGCGGTTCGAATTAAAAAGCAAGAAGCGAAGTTCGGAGTGGAACGTGTGACATGAAGCGCGGGGCTTCTATCATTGTGTGCGGTACGACATGCTTAATGTTCGCCCGGCTCTCCCCAGCTAAGCCGGCAACGGTTCTTCTTTGAGTCCCCTTGAGGTAATTCGACACGGCTCGATCGAGTAGTGAAAAACCATCCGTTATAGCCATAGAATTCCGGGCATTAATTGGGCAAATTGAACGCGTAAATTTGAATGCCTGGAGCTTCGCGCGAGGGGTAGCATGCCAGAGCGCGGATAATAGCCCGAGCCGGATGCGAGAACCGGCACCCCTCTCATGAAGCCCCGGCAAGACGACCAGAGAAAATGAAGACTTACATCGTTGCCAGAGACTACGAGGACGGTCACCAGCTTACCCGGTTTGTAACAACCGATGACGAAAAAGAACTCCGGAAGCACTGGTCGCGGATTGCACGGGTCGAAGACATGCACCACGGCATTTTACAGTTGTGTGCATGTTGCCAGGAGGGGGCTGTTGCATGATCCGTTGGCAAGAATGTGAAGTGAAGAAGAATGATCAATCGCTGCCCCTTGCCGTCGTCCGGAAGGAAAGACAACGACGTAGACGTTCGGTACGGTCAAGGACGCTCTCTCCATTCGAAGGCTCTGGCTATTGCACCGTTAGAGTCAGGTCGGTGGCTCAAAGCGGTGCCGTGAGCGTCGAAGCCAGTATTTGGATCGCCAGCTATCTGCTGGCGATTCTGGGCTTAGTTAAGGCTGTATACAGCGAACAACCCTTGCTTTGGCTGGCGGTTTGGCCGGCTCCCGTTGCGCTCGCGTCCACGATTTTTATCTTCTTCCGTCAGGGATTCCATTTCCGAAATGGGGTGCTGGTCCTCGGGCGGCGGCGCGGTTGATTTCGTTTCCGGGGCATGCGGCCAGATCGCTTGCCCTGACTTCTTGCCAGTCGCTTCACGCTTCTGTAGGGCTGTCGATGAGCGATTAGGAGATTTTCCAGCAATCCTACGTTCGAAGAATATCTTCAACCCACGACATTGCTGCCATGGTACTGGGAAAGCCAATCGTGGTGATTGCCAGCACTCCCACATGCGGTAGCTCGTCAGGGCTGCAGCTTGCCTCCAAAGCTCGACGCGTGTGACTATGCACGGCGCCCTCTCGCAACGCGCCAAGGGCAATTGCCCCTGCTTGATAAACACACCTTGGTTCAGGCTCAAATTACGCTGTCTTCGTCCGTCCCTGGGCCAAAGATGGTTACACGCGCCCGGCCGGCAGAAAAAACTGCGATTCTTCGGCGTTCGGATGCCAATGCATTTCACGAAGCGAACGCAGCTTCAACCGCATGGCGGCAGCTGTCAGGCCGGCTTTGCTCGCCAGCGAGGTGAAGAATGATATCCGTTTTCGAGATGCTGCCGATCAGCCGCTGTAGGGTCGGGTTGTCGACAACTGGCAAACGTTCCGATCGTGTTTCAGAGAATTTCTTAAGAGCCTCCGCCGTGCTATGCAAAGGCGATATGGAAGGGAAGCTTTCGTCCATGATATCACCGGCGACTACCACGGTCTCCAACTCCGGTCGATCAAGGAACGCTTTCACCTGGTGAAGCGAGACTGCTCCGAGCAGCTTCCTTTGCCCATCGACGATGTAAATATGTTGGAACTGGTGTTGGACAAAAGTCTGGGCAATCTGGGTGAACGTTGCGTTTTGCGGCAGAGTGAGCGGATCGCGCCTGATTAATTCAGCGAGATCTACTTCGGCGAGCTGACCGCTGAAAAATGCGGCGCCTTTGCGTTCCAACGACTCACCATACATGAACCGGCGCTCGAAGAAGCTGCTACAATAATAACCCAAGACGCAGGCAACCATCAAAAACGGAACGATCGCATAGCTGAGCGTCAGTTCGAATACCATCAAGATAGCCATCAAAGGCGCACCGGTAGTTGCCGCGAGAAAGGAGCCCATGCCCATTAGTCCATACATTGTGGGGTCCGGCTGCAGTTGAGGCGCAAAGTAAAGCACTCCTTGTCCATAAAGCACCCCAATGGCGGATCCGATAAACAGTGTCGGTGTAAAAATGCCTCCTGCCGCGCCGGACCCGAATGTCGCCGAGGTAGCGATCAGCTTGACGATGACCAGAATGAGAACGGTGTAAAAATCCCAGTTCTGATGCAAGAGAGAGGTAACCAGCCCTTTCCCGTTGCCACATACCTCAGGATAAAACATTGCCAGCAACCCGACCACGGCCCCTCCCAAACCAAGCTTAGCCGGAACCGGTAGAGTCAGTTTCGAAAAGAGCCCTTCGGTCCGACGCAGGATTTGTAAATACAGAGGAGCAAGAAATCCCAGGAATATGCCGATTGCGCAAAGCGGTACGATCTCCCATCCGGTATGAAGACCGAGTGCAGGCGATTGGTAGAGCGGACTCTCACCATGGAATGCACGGCTCAGGAAAGTGGCAGTAACCGAAGCCAGGATTAATGGACCAAGCGATTCAAACACGACCGTCCCAAGCACAATTTCGGCTACAAAAAATGCACCGGCAATTGGAGCGTTGTAGGCACTGGCGATTCCCGCCGCCGCACCGCAAGCAACTAGCTGTCGTCGCTGCGGTATGGGGCAATTGCGAAGCCGCCCAACCAGTGAAGCCGCTAGCGAAGAGAGTTGAACGAGCGGCCCTTCGCGTCCGATCGAAGCACCAGTGCTGATGGAGAAAAGGGCAGAAATCGTTTTGACCAGGCTTGCGCGGAGAGAAATGACGCCGTTTCCCACCACCACGGCTTCCATGTAGTCCGTAGTCGATTTCTGCCGGATGCGGGCAATCAGGCGATTACCAATCCATAATGTCAACCCAGCCAAGACCGCACCGAGAACTGGGACTAAGAAGCGCTGCCAAAGCGGCAGGCCCTTAAAGCTGGTAATGATCGTAGCCTCGGAGCCGGTGAAGAGAAAATGGAGAAGGTCGGTAGCGCGGCGGAAACCTTCAGTAACCAATGCCCCTAAAATGCCAATCACCGCCGCCCAAACCAGCGTCACCTGTCGCTCACCGAACCGAAACTTTTCGATGAGCCAGACCTTGAGAATCAGAAGGCGACGGAGGAGCGGTGAAAAGCGCTGCGGTTTCTCTTCGGTGCTCATAACTTACGGTTCCGGGACCGTTTCCAGAATTCCGACATGTTGGCCGCCTATTAGTTCGCGCTCACCTCGGCTGGGTTTCACTGGACTTAAATAAAATTACGACCAGGAATCACCCAACAATTACCTCAATTGGAAGCAGGTGATTGATCACGTAGGTGGCGTAGTTCTCGTCATGCTTGTCCGGCTGAAGGTCGCCATTGGCATCTTTGGCACGGGACAGCAATGTGTATTGACCCGGCTTCCTCGGCGTAACCCAATCAAATTTCCAACGTCGCCACGAATGCCGTTGAACAGGATCTACGAAT
>JBEEIB010000180.1:0-24427 GCA_041167675.1 Verrucomicrobiota bacterium | reverse complement strand
ACGAAGCGTTAGCTGACCAATCGTTAGCGGTGATCAGAGATCTTCAATTGGACAGAATTAATGTGAAAGTTAACGGTGGAGCGATCGAGCTCGGTCACCATATTGTCGCATCGGGAGATCGAATCCTGGTGACACTCCTGCATGAAATGCAGCGGAATGATCTGGGTAAAGGATTAGTAACACTTTGTATCGGTGGTGGGATGGGGATCGCCCTTTGCATCGAGCGGACGTGACGTGAGATTGCGCGTCTCGCCCGGTGTGAGCCCGGCCCGAAAGCCTTGGAATCATAGCCCCGACTTTAGCCTGGGTCGGCCATTCATATAATGTGCGGTCTGAAGGACCGCGAGGAGCGACTACCCGGGCTAAAGCCTGGGCTACGTTCCGGGAGCCCTTCGGGCCGAGCACGCCTCAATCACGCCCCAACAATACTGACTTCTTCTCGGGAAGAGGTTGGCGCCGCATTGGAATCCGTGGCGAAAACACCGGACTCCGCGCGAAGAAGCTGGAGGCAATGTTTCTTTAACCGGTTGAATTCTATGGAGGTCAGTTGATCGGCAGTTCGCGGTCAAGGCATCGGCACCTTCAGATCTGCTCGGATCTTTCCACGACGCCGGCTCATGACATGATCCGACAACTTAAAAGATTCGCTTCATCGATATGGTACGTAATAAAGACGATGGTCATGTGCAGCTCGGGTTAGACTTCCAGCAGCATCTCCTGCATTTGTAAACGCGTTTTGGCATCGAGCGCTCCAAAGGGCTCATCCAGCAATAAGACGGACGGTGGACTCACCAGGTTAACTCTCTGTTGCATGGCCCGGACAATTGATCCAGCTAACTGGTTTCGCCAAGGCAAGCAGTTTTTCTCAGAGTAGTGCGCAGCTTCTATGCGAACTCCCCCCTAGGTCTAATGCGCATCCAAGAACCCGTCGGGAACTTGGCGCGTGGTACCTCTATCAACGCGAGGCGAATGGCTCCCGACAGAGATGGCCCTAATAACCAACAGAATCCCCATTTTGCACGATATCCCTCAACCCGCTTTAATCGCGGTCGATAGTCTGCGTTACCAGGTTGGTATTGTTTGCCGACATTATTGAGATCCCTGAACTCGCGAGACGCACGACTTATAGAGAAAGCTGCCAAGGGATCACTCAAGGTGAAACTCCAGCCACCGAGAAATCAATAAACAACACAGATGGCTGATTTGAATATCAATGCTCGCCAAGAAGGTGAGCGGAAGGCCTTATTGCGAAAAGCTCTGGAGGCGATTGACTCCCTCCAGACCAGGCTTGATGCCGCTGAGCGTAGAAGCAGCGAGCCAATCGCTATCGTCGGTCTTTCTTGCCGTTTCCCTGGCTCCCACGATCCGGGCGCTTTCTGGCGTCTTTTGAGCGGGGGTGTAGATGCTGTGAAGGAAGTGCCGAGTGATCGCTGGGACAAGGATGCATATTCTGACCCGGATCCAGCGGCGCCGGGCAAGATACACGCCCCTTACGGAGGTTTCCTGGATCAAGTCGATCTGTTCGATGCGGCGTTTTTTGGAATATCGGGCCGAGAAGCTGAAAGCATGGATCCTCAGCAGCGCCTCCTGCTCGAGGTGACCTGGGAAGCCCTGGAGAACGCAGGAATCGCGACCGGTCATTTGCGCGGCTCTTGCACGGGAGTTTTTGTCGGCATCACAACCTCTGATTACGCTCGTCTAGCGCTCGCGGACGATTCGACTAGCCTGGACTTGTACACAGCGACCGGCGGCGCGCTCAACGTGGCTGCAGGTCGCCTCTCTTATGTGTTCGGTCTAAATGGTCCGGCTATCTCGGTAGATACGGCATGTTCCTCGTCGTTGGTCGCCGTTCACCTGGCTTGCCAGAGTCTGCGGGCGCACGAATGTAATTCGGCTCTGGCTGGCGGAGTTAATGTGCTTCTCACGCCGGAACCTTTCATCTGTTTCGCAAAATGGGGCATGATGGCGCCGGACGGTAGATGCAAAGTTTTCGATGAACGGGCAGATGGTTTTGTAAGAGGCGAAGGATGCGGTATGATTGTTCTGAAACGCCTCGGCGATGCGTTAACGGCGGGTGACAGGGTTCTTGCCCTCATCCGCGGGACTGCCGTCAATCAGGATGGAGCCGGTAGCGGGTTGACTGTGCCGAACGGTCTTGCACAGCAGGCGGTGGTTCGAGCCGCGCTGAATGCCGCCGGTTTGCAACCTAATGACCTGGATTACATCGAAGCCCATGGTACTGGGACCACCCTCGGTGACCCGATCGAACTCGAAGCCTTGGCATCGGTGCTCGGGAAGAATCGGCCCGCCGATCGACCGCTACGCGTCGGCTCCGTCAAGGCCAGCCTCGGTCACTTGGAATCGGCTTCGGGAATCGCCGGTCTCATCAAAGTTGTGCTGTCGATGGAGCACGAAGAAATACCGGGGCAGCTTCATTTCCGCAAACTCAACCCGCGAATCTCTCTGGGCAGCGCGCCAATCGAAATTCCCGTCGATGCGATTGCGTGGCCGCGTTCCGGGCATCCGCGCATAGCTGGGGTGAGTGCCTTCGGGTTCAGTGGCACCAACGCTCACGTTATTCTGCAGGAAGCTCCTATAGCGAAAGAGGCGGCTACTTCGCCGCGATTACCAGACCGGTCAGCTCACCTGGTCGTGCTTTCCGCGAGCTCTGAGGTTGCGCTCCGTGAACTCTCGCAAGCATACACGGAACATCTTGCGAAAGCGCCGGAATGCTCCTTGCCAGATATCTGTCACACAGCGGCCGTCGGACGCTCATCCCTCTCCCACCGCCTGGCGTTTCCCGCTGCCGACATCGCTGCGGCAAGGGAATTACTTAGCACTTTCGCGCAGGGGAAGTCGAAATCCCCGATCGTCTCGGGTCGCGCTCGTTCCGACTTCAGAGTCGCGTTTCTCTTTACCGGGCAAGGCGCACAACGCGCCGCTATGGGGCGAGACTTATATGAAACCGAGTCCGTGTTCCACGACGCTTTCGACGAGTGCGCAGGTTTGCTCGGTGAGCACCTGGATCGTCCGTTGCAGGAAATCGTCGGTTACAACACCAACGACCGCGTGCCTGCCAGTATTTCGGATGAGATTCGCCACACAGAGCCAGCGCTCTTCGCAGTCGAATACGCGCTGGCGTCGCTCTGGCGTTCGTGGGGCATCGAGCCCGCCGCGATCGTGGGACACGGTTTGGGCGAATACGTTGGGGCTTGTGTTGCTGGCGCGCTCCCTCTGGAAGATGCATTGCGTTTGGTCGCCGTCGGATCACGCCTGATGCAGGCGCTGCCGCGAAACGGTGCGATGGCCGAGGTGCGCGCCGGCGAAGATCGGTTGCGCGCAGTGATCGCTCCTTACACCGATTCCGTGTCCATCGCCGCTATCAATTCGCCCCAGAACACGGTGATTTCCGGAAGAGCGAACGATGTCCGCGCCGTGTTGGACCGATTGCAGCAGGACGGTGTGGAAGCGAAGCTGTTGACAGTCTCGGAGGCATTCCACTCGCCGCTGATCGAGTCGATGCTGGATGAATTTGAAGAATGCGCTCGAAACGTCCAACACCAGGCGCCCCTCGTCGACTTGATTTTAAACATGACGGGGCGCCCCCTGGATGAAACCGTGCCGCTAGATGGTGCCTATTGGCGCCACCACGCTCGGGGTACTGTGCAGTTCGCGGAATCGATCCGCACGCTTCGAGCGCGCGGAATTCGGGTCTTCCTTGAGATCGGACCTGAGCCGGCGCTTATCGGCATGGCCCAGCAATGTGTGAATGATTCGGAGACGACGTGGCTGGCCTCGTTGCGCAGCGATCAAGCCGACTGGCCCCAAATGCTCTCGAGCCTTGGAGCGCTTTTCGTGCTCGGCGCGAAACCGGATTGGAATGCGTACGACCGCCCGCACCGACGACATCGTGTCGCTCTGCCGACCTACCCATTCCAACGAGAACGCCACTGGCTTGCGGTTGCGTCCGCTGGTTCCGCCCGCAAACGCCCAAAGGGAGATGTTCATCCGCTGCTGGGCACCCATGTGCCATTGGCCGGCCGCCCTGGTGAACATGTCTGGTTTGGAGAGATCAGCCTGGAACTGTTCCCCTGGATTGATGAACACCGCGTACAAGGCGAGGCGGTTGTGCCGGCGACGGCTTACGTCGAAATGGCCACAGCCGCGGTCGTTGAAGCGGTTTCAGAGCTGCCGGTGATTCTCACGCGGATCGAGATCGAGAAAGTGCTCGTTCTCCGGCCTGAAACCCAATTTGAAATCCAAACGCGGCTTGAACAGCAGGATGCGGGTGTCACGATTTTCCAGATCCATAGCCGACGGAAGAACACCCAGGGGGATTGGACGCTGCATGCCAGCGGCACATTTAGGACGAAAGCAATCGCGATCCCGGTGGAGAAATTCGACTCCTCCCAACGACAGACGATCGAAAGGCGCTCCGCACGTCGTCTTGATGGTGCGGAGTTTTACCGGCTGCACAAAGAGCTTGGCAACCAATGGGGCCCCTGCTTTCAAGGGGTCAGCCGTATATGGGAGGGCCAGGGAGAAGTGCTGAGCGAGGTAACGGTTCCGGTTGGCATTCAGCGGGACCTTTCTCATTACCTCTTTCATCCTGCGGTTTCCGACAGTTTTGGGCACATTCTAACGGCAATGATTCCGCCAGGAGAATCGAATGGCGGTTTTGGTGGAGCCTTTATAGGCGCCGGAATCGAAGAAGTTCGTGTCTATCGGCGACCGGAGGGCAGACAATTCTACGCGTACGCACAAATGCGCAGCAACGAAGCCGCTCCGGATAACACATTGGTCGGTGACATCAAGGTATTCGACCTCTCCGGAAACCTGATTACCGAGACCGTTGGGGCCCGACTATGGTATGTCGACTCCACCCAAAGACACGACGCGCTCGAAACGGTGGAGGACTTGTTCTACGAGCCTCAATGGGTGCTGAAGGGAACAGGAGCCGAATTGAGCTCCGAAGCCTCGATAACGGGAACCTGGATCGTCTTCCGCGATCAACACGGGTTCGGAGATGCCGTCTGCGCGCAACTGCGGGAACACGGGGCAAAGTGCATATGTGTGGATCACGGCGAGCAACGCTCGCAAGAAAACAACGCGCTGATAACGATCCGACCCAATAGCACAACCGATTGTGATGTGCTGTCGAGTGCCGCGTCTCGATTCGGTTCGGTCGTGAACGGCATCGTGCATCTTTGGAGTCTGGACGGCCCGAATACCGAAAAGGCGGATTTGAAAGGTATGCAGGAAGCACAGACGCTTGGACCTATCAGCGTTCTGCACCTGGTCCAGGCGCTCAATCGAGCGCGAAAGCTTGGGACGCCCAAGTTATGGCTGATCACCCGAGGTGCGCAGCCGGCAGGTGAAAAGCCGGCGCCCCTTTCAGTGCTTCAATCTCCGCTTTGGGGGTTGGGCCGCACCATCGCCGTGGAAAGCGCTGACTACTGGGGCGGTCAGGTGGACCTGGATCCGGCCGATACTCCGGCCATTGCAGCCGCGCTCTTGGTTCGTCGATTGGCCGAAAGCAGAGGTGAGGAACAAGTGGCATTTCGCGGTGGCCGTCCTCACGTCCTGCGGTTGGCTCGACGGATGAAAACAATGTCAAAGCAGGAGCAGGTCCTCGTTAGCCCAGAAGCAACATATCTAATTACGGGCGGGTTGGGCGGAATTGGACTGATTGTTGCCAAATGGTTGGTAGGTCGTGGCGCCCGCCATCTGATTCTAGCCGGGCGGAGTTCGTTCTCGGATCGCGAACAATGGGATGGTGTTGCAAGAGAAACGGTCGAAGGCGCCCGCATCACCGCAATACGCAGCTTGGAGCGATTGGGTGCGAACATACGAACAGCGACGGTGGACATCGGTGACGAGACATCGGTACGCGAACTGGTCAGCCAATGTCTTCGCGCGGATCAACCACCGCTTCGCGGTGTATTTCACGCAGCGGGCGTGGTGCAGAACGAGCTGCTGGTCAACCAGAGTCCGGAGCAGATGCGAGAGGTGCTTTCAGGGAAAATGGTTGGTGCATGGCTCTTGCATCGGCTGTTGGCTGACACCCCTTTGGACCTGTTCGTGCTCTTCTCCTCGTTTTCGTCGCTCTTGAGTTTGCCCACTTTGGGAAGTTATTCGGCTGCCAACGTGTTCCTCGACGCGCTCGCCCATCACCGCCGGGCGACAGGGAAGGCGGCACTAAGTGTCAACTGGGGCCCGTGGGCCGAGGCCGGCATGGCCGCTCGGTTTTTGGCCAGCGAAGAGTCCAAACGCAACCGACGGACGGTAGCAACCAATGGCGTGCAGGTGTTATCCACTTCACGCGCATTGGAAGCCTTGGAGCGGTTGCTCGAAGACGGTGCCGTGCAGGCCGGAGTCATTCAGATCGATTGGGCGGCATGGCAGCGGTCGTACGGCAGCCTCACCGTTGCCCCTTATCTTTCGTTGTTGATTTCCGACAGCGACTCTGGCCTGCCGGGCAAAACGTCCGACGGACAGAGCCACGCGCGCATTCTGGCCTCTCAGCCGGAGGCCCACAGGGAGATTGTGAGTAGCTATTTGGCGAAGCAAATGGCCCACATTCTCAAGGTGCCTTTGGCGTCGGTGGATTCCGAGAAGCCGATATCGAACATGGGATTCGATTCGCTCATGTCTATTGAACTCAAAAACCAGATCGAAATCGACCTGGGGGTGAGTATAGCGATGGCTCGACTCCTCCAGGGCCCCACGCTCGTGGAATTGACGGATTGGGTGATACGCCTGCTCGTTGCCGTGCAGTCTACCGGCCCGACTTTTGCCGTTCCTACATCGGCCAACGAATTCGAGGAGGGGGTAATATAAGCAAGACAATGGAATTGCTCGACTCCCTCGCCAAACAGGGTGTGGTCTTCTGGGGGGAAGGAGGTCGACTTCGTTTTCGCGCTTCGAAAGGGGCTCTTACCGAAGCAATGCGGACGCAATTAGTGGGGCACAAAGATTCGGTGCTGGCTGCTTGGCGTGAGCGCGCCACCCAGAGCGTGGTCTCGCATCCGGCTGCACACGGGCAGCGGGCACTTTGGTTCCTGCATCAGTCGGACCCCAGTAGCGCTGCCTATAACGTGATGTTTTCAGCCCGCGTTCGCTCGGTGATTGACTTGCCGGCGTTGCGCCGTTCCCTTCAGGCTTTGGTGGATCGGCATCCATCGCTACGCACCACTTTTGGCGAGGAGTCGGATCGTCTCGTCCAACGGGTGCATGGCTACATGCCGGTCTGTTTCACGGTTCACGATCGGCCCGGCACCGACTTATCGACGCTCAGGAGAGAAGTTCACGAAGTTTCCCAGGTTCCGTTTGACCTGCAAAACGGCCCGCTCATGCGGGTCGATCTGTTTACGCGGGCGCCGGACGACCAGATCCTTCTTTTCACTATCCACCACATTGCGGCGGATGGTTGGTCAGTCTTCCTGCTGCTTGAGGATCTGCGCCGAATCTATCCGGCGGAGCGGGATGGTGGAGCGCCGCCGCCGCCGCGTCCAGCGCACGATATTCTCGAACATTCGCGCTGGCAGGAGGCTATGCTGGCAGGTCCCGAAGGTCAGGCGCACGAGGCTTACTGGTTGAACAGACTGGCGGGTTCTCTTACTTTACTGAACCTGCCGACCGATCGTTTGCGGTCGGCTTCATTGACCAACCGAGGGGCTTCGCATCCGATAGACCTGGGAAGCGAATTGAGCGACGCGGTACGCATGCTTGCGGTAAGGGAGAGAACCACCCCGTTTGTTGTGTTGCTCACAGCCTACCAAATTCTTTTGCACCGTTACACCGGGCAACAGGAGGTGATCGTTGGGTCGCCTGTTTACGGGCGTGACCGCGCGGAGTTCGCCAATGTGATCGGCTATTTGATCAATATGATCCCGTTGAGAGCCGCGTTTCATGATGACCTGCCTTTCCGAGAACTTCTTGCGCGAATGCGGCAGGCGGTAGTCGAAGGCATTCAGCATCAGGATTACCCGTTTCCACTGCTGGTTGAAAAACTGCAGCCTGATCGGGATTTCTCCCGAACGCCTGTTTTCCAAACGGTGTTCATTCTCCAGAAATTTAATCAGGTGGTCGGCCTCGAGGACCTTTTCAGCAACACGGAGTCGGATGTGCGCGCTGAGTTCGGCGGGCTTGTGTTAGAACCCTTCCAGATTCCGCAGCAGGAGGGACAGTTCGAGCTGTCGCTCGATTTGGCGGAAAATCGCGGAGTCTTCCAGGGGGCCATCAAATACAACACCAACCTCTTTAACCTACCCACAGTGCAGGGGCTTGCACGCCATTATGCAACGTTACTGCGGGCCGCATTGGCCTCTCCGGAGACAAGTGTGTCTCGGCTGCCATTGCTAGAGACGGTGGAGCGTATGGAGTTGGTAACAGGCTTGAACCCAACGGATCGAGAGTATGCTCGAGAGCAAACCGTCGTGGATCTGATCAGGGAACAAGTAGCCCGGCGACCGGATGCCAAAGCGGTGAGTTTTGAAAGCGGCTCGTTGACGTATGCAGAGTTGGACATCAAGTCTACGCGGCTGGCGCGGCACCTTGAATCGATAGGAGTGGGACCGGAGTCGCTGGTGTGCGTGTGTTTGGAGCGTGGATTGGAGATGGTGGTCGGGGTACTGGCTGTGCTCAAAGCTGGGGGCGCGTACGTGCCATTGGATCCGGCCTTCCCGGGTGAACGGTTGCGTTACATGGTGGAATACTCGGGCGCAAAAGTGCTGCTGACACGGACGACACGGTCTGAGGCGTTGTTTTCCGAACTTAACGTGGTGCGGGTGTGTCTGGACCAGCACAAAGACCAGATCGACCGCCAGAGCGGTGACCCACTACAGCCCTCGGCTAGGCCATCAAACCGGGCGTATGTACTTTACACCTCCGGATCGACGGGCCGCCCCAAAGGCGTGCAGATAGAACATCGGGCATTGATGAACTTTTTGTGTTCAATGGCGCGAGAGCCGGGGCTTCAGGCGACCGACGTGCTGCTGGCGGTGACAACGCTGGGATTTGACATCGCAGGATTGGAGTTGTTCTTGCCGTTGATTACGGGAGCGCGAATCGAGCTGACGAGTAACGAGACGGCCCTGGATGGCGCGGCCTTGGGGCGCGCCATCTCCACTTCCGGTGCGACGGTCATGCAGGCGACACCAGCGACTTGGCGGATGTTGTTCGAATCGGGATGGAAGGGAGACCGCGGTCTGAAGGCGCTCTGCGGAGGAGAAGCGATGGATCGGAATCTGGCGGCGCGGTTGGTGTCGGCATGCGGATCAGTCTGGAATATGTATGGACCGACCGAGACGACGATCTGGTCGTCGGTGGCGCGGATCGAATCGGAAGAGGTGACCATTGGACGGCCTATTGCCAATACCAAGGTGTATGTGCTGGATGGGCACCGGGAGCCAATGCCGCGTGGAGTGGTGGGTGAGTTGTGGATCGGGGGGGAGGGCGTGGCCCGTGGGTATCTGAACCGGCCGGAGTTGACTGCCGAGCGTTTCGTACGCGATCCGTTCCACGAGGGCGCGTGGATGTATCGGACGGGAGATCTCGCGCGACATCTGCCGGATGGGCGTCTGGAGTGTCTGGGTCGCGTAGATAACCAAGTAAAGATTCGTGGCTACCGGATCGAGTTGGAGGAGATCGAGGCCGCTCTGTCTTCTCATGCAAGTGTCCGGGATTGTGTCGTAGCGGCTCGTAAAGAACATACGGACGACGTGCGCCTAGTGGCTTACGTGGTTCCAACCAACTCTCACCGCCCGGCCATCGAGGATTTGCGAACCTACCTCAAGACGGTTTTGCCCGATTACATGATTCCTTCGGCCTTCGCTTTTCTCGATGCGATTCCGCTAACCCCAAATGCCAAGGTGGACCGGAATGCCTTACCGATTCCCGAAGCAGACCTGTCCGATCTAACCGCCGGGTATGTGCCTCCTCGCAATCGGGTCGAGCATGTCATGGCCGAGATCTGGGCCGAAGTGCTAGAGGTTAAGAAGGTCGGGGTTTTCGACCATTTTTTTGAGTTGGGCGGCCACTCGCTTTCAGCCACACGGTTGATTGCACGCCTAAAGTCGGCATTCCAAATAGATGTCCCACTGAGGAGCATTTTCATCGAGCCGACCATCGCTGGAATGTCCAAACAAATTCTCTATGACGAGTTTACTCACAGGTACTATCACGTGGGTGAGATCTGTCGCTGGAATCGTTTGATGCCCGCGCAACCGAAGGGCTCGCGAGTTCCGTTCTTCCTGGTGGCAGGATTCATGGATGCAGATGATACATTGCGAATTCTGTCAAGATTGATTCCTCATCTCGGTCTCGAACAGCCGGTGTATGGCTTTCAGCCGCGCTGGCTTGACGGCCATTCAGAACGGTATTCGGATGTCGAGGAGGTGGCGCTCGAATTGCTGGCCGAACTCCGTGCTGTTCAGCCCAAAGGTCCCTATCTACTTGGGGGTGACTGTGCCGGCGGCATCGTAGCGATCGTCATGGCCCAGGAACTTTTACGACAGGGCGAGGAGGTTCGGTTACTCGTCATGTTCGATACTCACCGACCGACTGCCCTTCGCTCCTTAGCTCTCGACCTCTACAATGGATGGCGTAGAGCCAAGCATATCGGCAACATCCTCGGCCAGATCATAGCTAGTAGCCACCGCTCGAGAGTGCAGCTTATGCGGGATCTGGGGCGCCGGAAGCTTGGAACGGTTCAGCCGAAGTCCGCGGATGAGTTGACGTTCCAACGCGTTTACCGTCTGAGAAAGGACTATACGCGAACAATGTACCGGCACAGGCTGAAGAAGTACCCCGGCCAGATCACATTGATAGTGAACGAGAAGCAGTACAAGTTCGACAAGAGCATGGGGTGGAACGGTGTTGCCTCGGGCGGTTTGGAAATCCATAGCACACCGGGCGACCACTGGACGCGTTACCTTCACGGGGAAGAGCTCGCGAAGCGACTTCTTGGATGCCTGGAACGAGCACAAGCGGTGAATGCCAGTCCGCAATATTCCGGTAATGGCGCGAGCTCCTGACCATTCTCTATGTGCGCGCGGCCTTTTTTGGTCTTTCTGCCTGGATCAACGGTAAAGGAACCCGTCATGGCTGACACTGCCTGATGCCGCCATGAACGACAATGGGATCCAGGGATCACCTGCGGATCAATCGGGAGCGGATGCACTCAAAAAATGGCTGGCGCGGGAGCTTGCCCAGACCGTTGATATTAGTCCGGAAGCCATCGCTCTGGACGAGCCGTTCAGCCATTTCGGACTGGATTCCGCCAAGGCGGTCGGGTTGTTAAGTCGGCTCAGCGAGTTCCTCGGCCGCAAAATTCCGGTCACGCTTGCTTGGAACTATCCAACGATTGAAGCGCTGGCCAACTATCTCTGCGGAAACCTGCAACCGACCTCGAAAGAGCATGCTTCGAATTGGTCGCCGGTATCAAACTGGAACCAACCGATCGCCGTTATTGGAATGGGCTGCCGTTTTCCAGGGGCGGATGATCCAGAGGCTTTCTGGGAATCATTGCGATCAGGGCGCTCTTCTTTCCGCGAAATCTCGCACGATCGCTGGAAAGTCGATGATTGGTACCATCCGGATCCGAACCGAGCGGGGAAAATGAACGCGCGCATGGCCGGACTGTTGGAGCGTATCGATCGATTCGATCCCGGGTTTTTTGCAATTTCGCCACGTGAAGCTAGCCAGATAGATCCCCAGCAGCGATTGGCTCTCGAATTGACCTGGGAAGCCCTGGAAGACGCAGGGGTTAACCCAGATAGTCTGCGCGGCAGCCGGACGGGCGTGTTCGTCGGCGTGGTCTGGCACGACTACGAAACGGTCGCCCGGAAAGCCGGCGCGGAGATTACGGCGCATTCCGGCACTGGCCAAGCCTTCAGCATTGTTGCTAACAGGATTTCCTATGCGCTGGGCCTGCAGGGACCCAGCATGGCTCTGGATACGGCATGTTCCTCTTCTTTGGTCGGCGTGCACCTGGCTTGTCGCAGCTTGCAAGCCGGGGACGCAAGCCTTGCGATCGCCGGCGGCGTGAACATGATCATCGATCCGGAGACGATGGTCACCTTGTCCAAGTTCGGCGGCCTCTCCCCGACAAGTCAATTGTGTGCGTTCGACGCGCGCGCCAATGGTTTTGTGCGCGGTGAAGGCGGCGGATTCGTTGTGCTCAAGCCGCTGAACCGAGCGTTGGCTGACGGCGATCACGTCTATGCCATCATTCGCGGATCCGCAGTTAACAATGATGGCGCGAGTAACGGCCTCACCGCGCCGAACCCCCAAGCTCAAGAAAGCGTCCTTGAAGAAGCCTACGCGCGAGCCGGTATCGAGGCTGCAGGCGTCCATTATGTTGAGGCTCACGGCACAGGTACAGCACTCGGGGATCCGATTGAAGCGCAGGCTCTTGGAAACGTGCTGGGCTGCAAACGTGCCACGGATCGACCACTGCTCATCGGATCAGTAAAGACCAATATCGGCCATCTAGAAGGAGCGGCGGGTATCGCCGGACTCATCAAACTCGTGCTTTCGATTCACCATCGCCAGATCCCGCCCAGCTTAAACTTCGAAACCCCCAATCCGCACATCGATTTCACAGCCACAAACCTGCGGGTCGTTACGGCGGCTGAACCTTGGCCCGAGCCGAACAAACCGGCCGTGGGAGGTGTAAGCGCCTTTGGTTGGGGAGGAACCAATTGCCATGTGGTGATTGAGGAGGCCGCTCGCAGCAGTGCGCAACTGCTTCCATTGAGCGCACCTGATCCCAACAGTTTGAAGGCGATCGCTAAGCAAGTGAGAGCTCAACTGAATCCCAATTCGCTCGGCTTCACGTTGCAGGACATATGCGCCAGCGCTGCAACTCGCTACAGTGCAGGACCAGAGAGAGTCGGACTGACCGCCCGTTCGCTGAACGAGCTCAACGCTCAGCTTGAAGGTTTTCTCCTTGGTCAGAAACGCCCCGGGATTGCTGTCGGCCACGTCTCGGCCAATCGACCGAAGCTGGCTTTTGTCTTTTCCCCGCAGGGTTCGCAATGGCTTGGGATGGGCAGAAGCTTGATCGCGGTCGAACCGGTTTTCCGAGCCAAACTTATCGAATGCGAGCACGCGCTGACAAAACTTGCGGGTTGGTCCTTGTTCAATGAGCTGCTGGCTAGGTCAGCCGACTCTCGGCTGAACCGGGTCGAATTTGTCCAGCCCACTCTCTTTGCCATGCAGTTAGCGTTGGCCGCACTTTGGGAATCCTGGGGAGTGCGGCCAGATTTTGTGACGGCGCATAGTCTTGGCGAATGGGCAGCAGCATGCGTAGCGGGCGCCTTAAGTGTGGGGGACGCAATGCGAGTTGTCGTTGAGTCCAGTCGAGCCCAGGCGCAAGTCAGCACCACGGGTGGCATGGCGATTGTGGAACTCGCGGAGCCCGAGGTAAGAGACCGGATCCGCCAGTGGCCTGACGAAGTGTTCTTTGCGGGCAACAACAGTCCAACGTCAACCATCATTTCCGGAGATGTGTCTCGCGTGAAGTCTCTGGTTACAATGTGGAAGGAAGAGGGACTGCTGTGCTCGCTTATCGACGTCGATGTGGCTGCGCATTGCCCGGCCATAGATCCTGCGCAGGAAAAGCTGAGAGCTTCATTGATGGGCTTGCATCCGGCACGAACGACGGTCCCGTTCCTGTCGTCGGTCAGCGGTGATTATCTTTGCGGCACGGAAATGGGACCGGAACACTGGGCGCATCACCTCCGGCAGCCCGTGCTCTTCACTCAGGTCATTGAGCGGTTGGCGCGCGATGGGTGCACGCTTTTTCTGGAGATCAGTCCGCATCCGCTATTGGGCGGGGCAATTCAACAGATCCTTTCTAATTGCGGGATTGAGGGTCTGGCGCTTTGTTCCTGTCGCCGCAGCGACGATGAACGCGCATCGCTATTGAACGCCGTTGGCGCGCTGCACACATATGGGTGGCCGGTCGACTGGCCTGCAGTCATCGGTGGCGGCCATAATGATCGCTTACTTGCGGATTCAGAACCGTTTCAGGAAGCCACCCCACTGACCACGTCGACCGCAGACAAACCGCTGCTGCTCCCTCTTTCCGGTCACACCATCGCGGCCCTCAAAGACCGAGCACGAGCGGCCGCTCATCATATAGAGGCGAAGCGCGACGTAGCCATACACGATATTGCCTACACCGCGGCGGCACGTCGGAAACATCTTGAGCATCGTCTGGCCGTGGTAGCGGCGCAGCCTGAAGATTTTGTCTCTGCCCTGCTCGGGTTTGCCAACAGCGAGAACTCTCTTGATGTCGTGACGGGACGGGCGCGCTCTGGCTCGGCGCCGGAGGTGGCTTTCGTCTGTTCTGGGCAAGGTCCCCAATGGTGGGGCATGGGCCGGGAGCTTCTGGCATCGGCGCCGGTCTTTCGTCGGGAAGTCGTCCGGTGCGCCAGCGAAATGAAACGCCATGTTAGTTGGGACTTGTATCAGGAACTGACCCGCGATGAAGCCAGCTCCGGGCTTAACCAGACGGAGATCGCTCAGCCTGCCTTGTTCGCTTTGCAACTCGCCATCGCAGCTCTTTGGGGCTCGTGGGGAATTGAGCCTCGTGCCTTGATCGGCCACAGTGTAGGCGAAGTCGCAGCGGCACACTTGGGTGGGATACTCTCGTTCGAAGACGCGGTGATGGTCGTCTGCCGCCGTGGCCGGCTGATGCAGCGCGCGACCGGCTTGGGCAGGATGGCCGCGCTCGCGTTGGCCGAGGCCGAAACTGAACAACTTTGTGCGCCATATTTCGGACGTGTCTCTATCGCCGCCGTCAACAGCCCAAGAGCGACCGTCATATCCGGGGATACGGCTGCAATAGACGAGATCGTAGCCCTCGCCAAAGACCGAGATATTCGCAGCAAGATTCTACCGGTTGACTATGCGTTTCATAGCGTTCAAATGGAGCCATTCCGAGGCGAGATGGTTCAGGCGGTCTCGGGCCTGACAACGCGGGCCGCATCGATTCCAGTCTATTCGACTGTGACTGGAGCGCTCGCGGCGGCAGGAGCTTTTGACGCTTCTTACTGGGGTCGAAACATCTGTCAGTCGGTCCGCTTTTCCGCAGCGATACAGGCTGTGCTTGATACCGGAGTTCGCTCTTTCGTCGAACTCAGCCCGCATCCGGTCTTATCCAGTATGATATTGGAGTGCGCCGAGGCGACGTCACGCGCGGCGGAACCGCTCCCGTCCTTGCGCCGGGGAGTACCGGAGCAGCTCCAGATGCTCCGTTCTCTTGCCGCGCTCTTTACCGCAGGAGGACCGGTCAATTGGGCCGGCGTTTATGTCGAAAGTGGCCGGGTTTCCCGGTTTCCCACTTATCCCTGGCAACGGCAGCGATGCTGGTTCGAACCTTCCGTCGGTACCGGGATTTTCGCAACAGCCTCGCAGACGCGGCGTCACGGACGCAGATTGTATTCACCGGGTATTCCTGGATTTATTTTCGAGACGCGATTCGAGGCGGAATCAGTCGGATTTCTGCAGGACCATCGCGTGTTCGACGCGGTGATCGTCCCGGCGCCAATGATGATCGAAATGGTCTTGTCTGCCTCCACCGAAGCTTTCGCATCGTCGTCAGAGATCGTCAGAGATCTCGTTTTGCATCGGCCTTTGATCCTGACGGAGAAAGGCCGGCGGATCGTACATCTTGTCTTGGATCCAGTGAGCGATTCTTTGGCCGAGTTTAAGATTCATAGTTCTGATTTCGCCGAAGGCCACGAACCTGTTTGGACTTTGCACGCAACCGGAAAGCTGCTGCACGGGGTGTCGAGGGATCCTGACTCGCAGGTCGCGGACCAACTTGAGACGACCTGGTCTCAGAACCGTTTCAGCGCGCTGTCCGGCAGCGATTTTTACAGTCTGTTCAAAAAGCGTGGAGTCGATTTCGGTCCAGCTTTCCGTGTGGTCGAGCGCGTAGTTCTGGGAGAGAGCGAAGCCCTTGCCAGTTTGACCTTACCGGAACAGCTCAGCAGCGAACTTAGCAATTACCGAATTCATCCTGTGCTGCTGGATGGCGTCTTGCAGACCATCGCAATAAACCACCTCGAAAGGACTGCGGACAAAAATCCGGATGACGTGCTGTGGCTCCTCTGCGGCTTCGACGAGTTGCGGGTCGTACGTCCAGGTGCTGCCCGTTTGACCTGCCACGCAATATCGGATGCCGTCGGAACCAATCCAGACGGCATGATTCGGGGTAGTGCACAGCTCTACGACGAAAACGGACTGCTGGTTGCCGTTATCGCTGGTGCGCGGTTCCAGCAAGCGCCGCGCGAATTAGTTTTGGGTTCGGGGCAGCTAAGCGGAGCGGATCTGCTGTTCGAAGTTGTCTGGAAGCCATGGAGCTGTCCGAGTCACGGGCTCAAGCGGCAAGCAATCGACTATTTACCGCCAGTCCAACCAATCGCGGAGCGCCTTCGACTCGATTTGGTGGGGCGAGAAACTCCGGTGGCAGCCGATGCGGAAATTGTTCCAGCCCTCGATCGTCTTAGTGCGCAGTACGTGACTCGGGCTTTTCGAGAACTTGGCTGGATACCTCGCGCCGGTGAGCCCTTCGTCCGCGAAGACCTGATAAGAAACCTGGGTATTACCGAACCGCATAAGCGATTAGTGATAAGAATGCTCGGGATTCTCGATGAGGAAGGCGCGATCCAGAGCGCGAAAGAGGGCTGGGTAATCGTAACTCCTTGGCCACAGGATTATTCGAGCCAGACGGTTCGTGATTTGCGCAATCGTTTTCCCGACTACCACGCCGAACTGGATTTGTTTGATCGGTGCGCGAGCCGCTTATCAGAGGTGTTGCAGGGCAGGTGCAACCCACTCGAATTGTTGTTCCCGGAAGGTTCGCTAGAGTCCGCGGGTGACGTTTACCACGATTCCCCAATGTCACGTCGACCGAACGGATTGATCCGCACTCTTCTAAAAGCCGTGGTCGAAGCGCTTCCGCCGGGTCGCGTTCTGCGTGTGTTGGAAATTGGGGCGGGCACGGGCGGCACCACATCACATTTGTTGACTTTGTTACAAGAAACTCCGTGCGAGTATGTCTTCTCCGATATATCAAAGCTGTTTCTGCACGACGCTCGCCGGAAGTTCAGGCGATTTCCATTCGTGCGGTATGCGCTGTTTGACGTTGAACATCGTCCGGAAACCCAGGGGTTCGCGCCACAGCAGTTCGACGTCATTGTAGCCGCTAACGTTCTGCACGCGACCCGAGACCTTCGCCAGGCGCTATCTCATGTGCAGAGGATGCTCTGCCCTGGGGGGATATTGGCTCTCCTCGAAGGATTCAGAACGGCACGCTGGATCGACTTAGTGTTCGGTCAAACCGAAGGATGGTGGCGATTTACCGACACGGATTTGCGGCCATCGCATCCGCTTCTGCCGTTGGAAAACTGGAAACAGATCCTGGGTGAAGCCGGTTTTTGCGATGCGAACGCAATCCCTACTCAAACGGAGAATGGTTCCAGTGTTTTCGATCAGGCGGTGATCATAGCCAAGGCTTCCACGGACTCGAGCAGACAAACTGAAGGTGCAGCGCAACCCGACGTATCCGGGGATTCATTAGTGCAACCGGAACAGGGCGGGTGGATAGTCTTTGGCAACAGTGAGCCTGTCTGCGATGCGTTGATCCGTCTACTCACGATGCGTGGAGCCGAGATTCTGCGGATTGATCTAGGGCCGGAGTTCGAGCGACTTGGTGAACGGTATTATCGAGTGGATGCTTCGCGGCCCGACCAAGTAAAGCAAGCCATTGCAGAGGGACTCGCGAAGGCCGCGCTGACTTGCCGCCACGCTATTTGCCTGTGGGGCATAACGTCGCCGCAGGAACCGGAGGAGATTGAAACGCTCTACGACCAGGGGATCGCCCTTAGCACGCGGACGCTTCATGCGGCGCAGAGTTTGGCATCTAATCCTCAAACCCAACACATCCGTCTGTGGCTGGCGACATGTGGCGCTCAGCCGCCGCGGGTAACTGAATCGCCGATGGTATCTGCGGCGCCGGTATGGGGTCTCGGTCGAGTCCTGGCAGTCGAACAGCCGGAGATTTGGGGAGGCCTGCTCGACCTCGATCCCGCGGCGTCTTCCGACGAGAGTGCAGAAGCCGTTTTTGCCCAGGTCACAAAATCCGAAGGCGAAGACCAATCCACATTCCGTGAAGGGGTCCGTTTCGTTCCGCGACTCGTAAGACCGGCAGAGCTCAGTGTGGCGGATAGTCCGCTCGCTTGCTCAGCCGAAGGCTGCTATCTCATCACCGGCGGCTTGGGCGGCATCGGACTGCATCTCGCTCAGTGGTTGGTCCGGCGAGGCGCTCGCAAGCTCGTGCTGCTCGGCCGAACGCCTTTGCCCCCGCGGTCGGAGTGGGAAATGATTGAGCGCGATACTCGAGCGTTCCAACAAACCGCTGTCATTCGCGAGATGGAAAGCAATGGAGCCGTCGTCAGGACGGTGGCGATGGATATTGCTAACAAGCTGGAGATCGAGCGTCTCTTCGAATCGCTTCAAGCGGAAGAATGGCTGCCAATTTACGGAGTCGTTCATACTGCGGCCGTCGCGGACGACCGGATTCTGTCGAAGCTGGACGCTCAGAGTTTTCAAATCGTTTTCCGTCCAAAGGTTCTGGGTGCACTCGCTCTTGAACAATTCCTAGCCGATCAACCCTTACAATTCTTCATTTGCTGTTCTTCGGTGGGAGCGTTGCTGGGTCAGACCGGTCAGGCCAATTACGCAGCCGCCAACGCTTTCCTTGACGCTTTCGTCCGCCGCCGGCGCACTCGGCAGCAGCCTGCCACCGGTGTGAATTGGGGCGGTTGGTATGGCGCCGGACTCGCCGTGACCGCTGGCGGACAACGCACTATCATGAGTCTCGAGCAGCGCGGCATCCTAGGCTTCGAGCCTTCGGATGGCGTCGCAGCCCTCGAACTGCTGATGCGGCGTGGATCGAGTCAGGCAACCGTGATCGGTATGGATTGGGCCAAGTTCCGCCAAACCTATCCCGAAGGCGAAGAACCTTCCTTCCTGGCCAATCTGGCTACTACCATTCCGGCACCAGCAGCGTTACCAACTCAGAAAGCCCCTGCGACGGTGCCAAAGATTGGATTGCGCGAGCAACTGCTCGCGCTCGAATCAGGCGCCGAGCGACGTGCGATGTTGGAAGCTCAACTGAAGAGCCTGCTTGCGACCGTGCTCAAGCTGGACATCAGCACAATTGACGTCGAAAAACCAATGGGTGCTCTTGGGCTCGATTCTCTTCTTGGCTTCGAACTGAAAAATCGTTGCGAACAATCTCTTGGCCTTCCGCTGTCGGCAACGATGGTCTGGAATTACCCCACCGTCGCGGCTCTGACCGGTCATTTGGCCGACAAATTAGGTGTCACCTTGAGCGAAGTCTCGCCCGTCGGCCGGACCGTGGACGGAAACCTGGCAAAACCTGCTTCAGAGCAGCGTGTCGCGGCCGTTATAAACAGCGTGGAGCAACTTTCTGAAGATGAGGCTTTGATTGCCCTGCTTCGAGGCGGACGCCAATGAACCGGGAAGAGACTACGTCAATCTCAGGCATCAAATTAGCCTTGGCAACGCAACGGTTGCGGACCGAGTTGCAAGGCGGAGACCTGCTCAATTCCGAGCCGATCGCAATTATTGGCCTCGGCTGCCGGTTTCCTGGTGGAGCTACGACGCCAGAACAATTCTGGCGCTTGCTGGAAACAGGGACTGATGCCGTGCGCGAAATTCCTCCGGAACGATGGGATATCGATGCTTATTACGATCCCGATCCAGGTACTCCGGGGAAGATGGCCACCAAGTGGGCCGGTCTGCTCGATCAGGTAGATCAATTTGACGGGGAATTCTTCGGAATCGCTCCTCGGGAAGCCGCATCCATGGATCCTCAACAAAGGCTGCTGCTGGAGGTCGCCTGGGAGAGCTTGAATGATGCCGGGTATCCGCCGGAATCGCTCAGTGAAAGTTCTGCCGGAGTCTTTTTCGCCATCTACAATACGGATTACGCCCGACTCCAGTTCCGAGATCCTGATACCATCGGAGCGCATACCAGCTCCGGTACATCACACGGGGTCGCTGCTGGCCGATTATCTTACTTGCTTAATCTTCACGGTCCGAGCATGGCAATTGATACCGCGTGTTCATCCTCGCTCGTGGCGGTACACCTGGCCGTTCAGAGCCTGCGCACGGGCGAGTGCTCATTAGCTCTCGCTGGGGGAGTGAGCACTTTACTCACACCGGAGGAAACCATCGCACTTTCAAGGTGGGGAATGTTGGCTGCGGATGGGCGATGCAAGACCTTTGACGCAGCGGCCAACGGCTTCGTCCGTGGCGAAGGTTGCGGCATCGTCGCGCTGAAACGCCTCACGGACGCGCTTGCTGATGGAGACCGTGTCTACGCGTTGATTCGAGGATCCGCTGTGAATCAAGATGGCCGCTCCACCGTTTTGACGGCTCCCAACGGATTGGCGCAGGAAGCCGTCCTACGCCAAGCGCTTAAGAATGCTCGAATCACTGGCGACAAGGTGAGCTATGTCGAAGCCCATGGCACCGGCACAGCCCTCGGAGACCCGATCGAGGTCGAAGCTCTGGCCGCCGTCATAGGACAAGCGCGCCCCAACGGCAGCACTTGCCGGCTGGGCTCGGTTAAGACCAACCTAGGACATTTGGAGGGCGCAGCCGGCGTAGCCGGCCTGATCAAAGTGGTGCTGGCTATGCAGCACGAGATCACTCCGCCCCATCTCCATTTCAGGACCCTCAATCCGCTGATTTCACTCGAAGGCACGTGCCTGGTCATCGGCCGTGACGCCGCTCGGTGGCCGGTGGGTCCGGAGCCCCGATATGCTGGGGTGAGTTCTTTTGGTTTTGGGGGCACCAATGCACATATCGTGCTGGAGGAGGCACCGCGATTGCCCGTACCGTCCAAACCGGGTCCGGGATCGGGTCCATACCTTCTGCCGGTTTCCGCGCGTAGCAAGCAAGCTCTTGCTGATCTCGCTCAAGAGCATCTCGCGTTTCTCCGCGATGACCGCGCGAACGAAGAGAATTCGGTTGAGGACATCTGTTATACCGCCGGCGTCCGGCGCTGGCATTATCCTATCCGAACCGCTTTTGCGGGCCATACCCCAGAGGAATTAGCGGCGCGGATTAGTACCTACCTGGAGAACGCGGCGATTCGTGATGAACCGCTACTGAAACCCGGCAGAGTGGTCTTTGTCTTTTCCGGCCACGGTTCGCAATGGACCGGGATGGGACACTCATTGTTGGGACGGGAACCCGTATTTCGCGAAGCCATGGAGCATTGCGACGCAGTCCTGCGAACGGTGAGCGGCTGGTCGGTGCTCGAAGAGCTTTCCGCATCGCACACTCGTTGGCGTCTGGACGAGACCCAATTCTTTCAACCGGTGCTCTTCGCCCTGCAGATGGCGTTGGCCGCGCTTTGGCGATCCTGGGGAATTCTGCCGGAAGCAGTCCTTGGCCATAGCGTGGGCGAGATCGCGGCAGCCCACGTGGCCGGCGCGATCAAACTGGAAGAAGCGGCGAGAATCGCGGTGTATCGAGGCCGATTGATGCAAGCTGTGGCCGGGCAAGGAGGCATGGCGGCGGTAGAAATCTCGGCTGAAGAAGCCGAGGAGTCGATCGTACGACGAGGGTTTCAAATCACAATTGCTGCGATCAATGGGCCATGCATCATGACCCTATCTGGCGCGCCCGACGAACTCGACCAGTGTCTGGCGGAGCTGGCCGCGCGCGGGATTCAGGGACGTCGGTTAAGGGTCAACTGCGCATTCCACAGCCCGATGATGGTCCCCTGCGCAGTTGCCTTGACCCGCGAGCTTGCAGACTTGGCTCCGATGGAGACTACGATTCCCATCTATTCCACGGTAGAAGGTCAGCAGCTCGACGGCCGGCAATTCGGGGCTTTCTACTGGGAACGCAACGTCCGCGAGCCCGTCCGGTTCGCGGCAGCAACCGCAGCAGCTATTCGGGCTGGTTGTTCTCTGTTCCTGGAACTGAGCCCACACCCAGTCCTGGGCAGCGCTCTGAAACAGTGCGTCGAAACGAGTGGAACGAACGGAATTGTGCTGGGCTCCATGCGTCGTGGCCAGGACGAACGCGCAGCGCTGCTCGCTTCGCTCGGATCACTCTATGAGTATGGTCAACCGGTCGACTGGAAATCAGTTAATCCCGGCGGTAGCAAGTGCGTTTCTCTGCCGCCGTATCCCTGGCAACGCGAGCGGCACTGGTCCGCTCCGTCGAGCCGTTCGGTCCCACAAACCCAACGAGCGGTAAGCGAGATTGCTTGGCCTGGTCACTTTTTGCGTTCTGCCTTTTTCGATGGCGTCGTAATTGAAAACGAGATTTCTGTCAATTCACCGCGTTTCATCGGCGATCACCGCGTCTGCGGTGCGGCGATGGTTCCGGCTACGGGTATAATCGATCTCGCCCTCACCGCTGCCAAACATGCCCTGGGCAAGGAAAATGCAAAAGCGAATCGGGCCGTGTTTTCGGGTTTAGATGAGACGTTGTTGCTGCAAGATCTCGCGATCGATCAGGCGCTCGTTGTGCCGGACAAAGAACCATGCGTGCTGCAGCTAGGGTTCAAGCCCACCGGGCCAAACGGCGGAACCTTTCAACTATTCTCGCGACCGGCGAACGCAAGCCAACCCTGGACACTGCATGCCAGCGGCTCTGTCGGCATGGTGTCTTTCGCTGATCTCTGCTCTCCAGGTAGCGGAGAAGAGGGATCGACTCTCAGTCGGGCTAAAGCGCACTGCCGGGAGCCGTTGGATGTTGAATTCCATTATCAAACCATGCGGAAACGTGGGATCGAGTTCGGCCCCATCTTCCGCGGCATTGAAGCTCTTTGGCGAGGCGATGGAGCGGGTTTAGCTCGGGTCCACGTTCCTGAAAACATGGATGGATTGCGCGGCGATTATTCGGTCCATCCAGCTTTGCTCGATTCCTGTTTACAGGCGGTGGCTCCAGCTATGCAGGATGACCTGAACGGTAGCGAACACCCGCCCGCGTATCTTCCGGTTGGAATCGAACGGCTCGCGTTCTCTGATAATCTAACCGATGCCGCCTGGAGTTTCGCCCGGGTTCGTGATGACTCTCAAGCGGCTACCGGGCACCTGGTTGCGGATGTCTGGATATTTGATGACGACGGGCGAACCGCTGGTTTGGTGCAAGGTCTCAGGCTTCGGCGCACCGAGAGATCGCGACTCGCTCACTTGATCCGCCCCACTGCTGCCCGTTGGCTCCATGAGCTTTGTTGGGAACAGCACCCACTATCCCAGCGTCAAAAAGCTGCGGCACCCAGAGTGGAGGGACGCTGTCTGGTGTTTGCTGATCATGGGGGTCTTGGGCGCTTGTTCGTAGAGAGAGCGACCAAGCGCGGTGCCGAGTGCTTCATTGCACAGGCTGGAAAACGCTTCCGTCGCGTCGAAGAGCGGAGCTTTGAAGTCGCGCCAGCCACGGTGGAGAGTTTTCGCAGCCTTTTGCAAGAGCTTCGTAACAGCGGTCAATGGCCGATCCACAATGTTTTTCATTTCTGGGGGTTGGACCTGCCAGGGGCTGCGACTGGCGGCGACCGCAATTTGTCGAGCGAGCAGCTCTTATCGGTCGGCAGCGTTCTCCATCTGCTGCAAGCGATGAATGTCGAGGTCGAGAAACCTCCCCGAGTCTGGCTGGTATCGCGCTCGGCTGTGCCGATTGCCGAAGATGGATCTGTGATCGAACCGACGCAGGCCCCGATTTGGGGCTTTGGCCAGGTGATTTCTTGGGAACATCCGGAGTTTCGTTGCACCAACTTGGATTTGCACGGGGACGAAACAACGATCGCCTTTGCGGTTGATCAGTTATGCGATGAATTGTCCGCACAGGACGAAACCGAAGATCGCATGGTGCTTTGGTGCGGCCGGCGTTTTGTGCCAAGACTCCGACCTTTGGACCGAAGCGCGCCATCGAAATCGACCCAGCGTTCGCCGATTGCTTGCTCGCCCATCGCACTGCACACAGTTCCAAGCGGTATCCTGGACGAATTGCGATGGGAGCCATGCCAACGGCGCGTTCCCGCCGCCGGGGAGGTGGAAATCGAGGTAGCTTGTGCTGGCTTGAATTTCCGCGACGTGCTGGTTGCCCTGAAAATGGTTCCCGGCTTTGGGGAATGCCTGGGCGGCGAATGCGCCGGACGGATTGTGGCGGTCGGCAATGGTGTGACGCGATTCCAGGCTGGCGACGAGGTGATGGCGTTCGCTTTGGGCGGCCTGGCATCTTTTGTAACCGTTTCCGAAGATCTGGTAATACGCAGATCGAATTCGATTTCTCCAGATCGGGCTGCCGGATTGCCAGTCATATTTCTGACTGCCCTTTATGCGTTCCGTCGGGTCCGAGAGCT
>JBEEIB010000179.1:0-3099 GCA_041167675.1 Verrucomicrobiota bacterium | reverse complement strand
AAGCGAAAAAATAACTCCCCATTTCGCAACAAGCTCGAGCTAGATTGCGATCCGCCGTCCGATCAAAACGACGTTATCATTCGGCAGCCGGAAGAAGTCGCTGACGTGTACGGAGTTACGCTCCATCGCGATATACAGAGCTTCCTGCAATTTTGCCAGTCCTCGTGCATCCTCGCTCGGGACGATTGTGCCGTGGCCAACGTAGTAGACCACATCGTCGAGGTTCAGGGAGTTTAGCAGGCACGCCTGTTTGATCACGCCCGGAATATCCGGCTTTTCCATAAAGCCGAACCGCGCCGTCGCGCGCCAATAGTTTGGATGCACTTCGGTCACAAGAAGGCGTTCCAAATTCTTGACCCACGGTATCGATTCGGTAACGGCGTTCAGGACGAACACATTTTCTTGCAAGGCCCGATTGTGTTTTACATGCCAGAGCATGACGGGTGGGGCATCGCGCGCGGTCCGGGTGAGGAAGACTCCGATGCCGGGAACACGCGGAATATTTTGCGATTTGATCGAACGCATGAACTCGTCAACAGGGATGATCCGCTCGCCACGACGTTGCCCGACCTTAACGGATCCGCGGTGCCAAATCAGCATGATCCCATAGACCAATGCGGCCAGAAGCAGCGGAACGTAACCGCCCTGAGTCACCTTGACGAGATTCGCGGAGAAGAAACCCGCGTCGATGCAGAAGAACACACCTGCGACCGCGGCGCTCGTCAACAAGCTCCAGCCCCAGATATCTCGCATCGCGATAAATAATAGGCCCGAGGTCAATATCATCGTCGCAGATACCGCGATACCGTAGGCGGCAGCCAGATTGTCTGACTTGCCGAAAAACAGGGTCAGGCAAACCGTGACTATCATCAGTAGCCAGTTGACGACCCCGACGTAGATCTGGCCGTAACCCTCTTCAGACGTCTGTACGATCCACATACGCGGCAGCCAGCCAAGCTGTATAGCCTGCCGGGTCATCGAGAACGCGCCGGTAATGATCGATTGGCTGGCGATTATGGTCGCAATCGTCGCCAGAATCACAAACGGAATCAGCAAGAGTTCAGGACACAGCCGGTAAAAGATATTGTCCGTTGTCGGTGTACCCTCGAGCACGATTGCGGATTGGCCCGCATAGTTCAGCAATAGACTGGGAAAAACGATGACCGACCAGGTGAATCGGATCGGGCGAGAGCCGAAATGCCCCATATCAGCGTAAAGAGCTTCGGCTCCCGTCACGCAGAGAAAAACGCCACCGAGAATGAGAAAGCTCGCAAAACCGTTCGAGAGCAGGTAATGCAAACCATAAAGCGGGTTCAAGGCCGCAAGCACGCCTGGGTGTCGGGTTATGCCCGCGACGCCCATCACCGCGATCGCCAAAAACCATACGCACATAATGGGCCCGAAGGCTTTGCCAATCCGAGCGGTGCCTTGGGGCTGAATTGCAAATAGTGCAACGAGGATCACCAACGCTGCCGGCAACACATAAGGCCCGACGGCCGGTGTCGCGATATTGAGCCCTTCGAGTGCAGAGAGTACCGAGATCGCCGGCGTGATAGCGCCATCGCCGTAAATGAGCGCAGCCCCGAATAACCCGATGGCCACGATGACCGGCCGCTGATGTTTTTTGGTGCCGAGGAGTGACATCAGGGCAAGAATGCCGCCCTCGCCGTCATTGTCGATACTCATGGCAAAGATGACGTATTTCACCGATGTGATGATGATTAACGTCCACACGATCAGCGACAGCACACCAAGCACGATGGCGGGCGTCGGTGTGCCGACGGTCATGCTGAGCACTGTCTTGAGCGTATACAGTGGGCTGGTGCCGATATCGCCAAACACGATCCCAAGCGCGGCCAAGCCCAAGGGGTCAGTATGATTGCTGGCTTTTTGGTTCATCAGTCAACAGTGGGTTGAGGCCGCGCGGGAAGCTTCAATAACCAGGAGCTCAGAAGGGGCAAGCCGGAGCGCCGAAAGCGCACCGAGATTCCCTTCATTTCGGGCGACTCGAAAAAGCGCCCCCTTTGACCTACTTGCGTGAGAGGATGAGACGGGAAGCGGCTGCTTTGCGCCAATCTTCTCATCGCTCTGTTCACCGTGGATCACGTCGATCATACACAAGTTGTTCCTTTTTCGGGCCAACCGTTTCCTTGCCCCTACATTCTAAAGGCCAAAGCTGCTTGGCATAGTTGACAGAATAGCGAAGCCGTTTTTCCCAGTCCATCGTCTTGTCTTCCCGCACTTCATAAACTTGCTTCGACATCTAAGAAGCGCCAAGCCAGAAGGGAAACACATCATGCCACGCGACCAGGTTTTTATCAGTTATAGCCACGAGGACCGAGAGTGCTGGCAACGCTCCAGACGATGTTAAAGCCCCTTGCGAACAAGGAATAGGGACAGGTCAAATAAAGAATGCACAGATTGTTTGGGAACCCGAAAACGGACCCGTGTGGGGTCATCGCAGAATCTGTTCCAAAACGTACGCTAAGGGCAGGCATAATCCCGCGCTTGGATTTCGCGGTAGAGCGTTGAGCGTCCTAGCGCGGTTCGGCGGGCGGTCTTGGTGGGCGACATGCCGCCCTTGACCAGTAACAGGTTGGCTTCGAGCTTTTCCGGATTGAGCGGAGGTCGTCAGGGCCGGCTCCCCTTGGCACGGGCGGCATTCATACCGTCACGGGTGCGCTCAGCGATGAAGCGCCGCTCGAACTGGGCGAGAGGGCACCGGAAGACATGACAGTTCGCCGGCAGCCGACGAGGAGTCGAGCTCCTGTTCCAGTGACATTGCGGGACGGATTCGAGGCTGGTCAAATTGGTTGCTCATTTGCTCATTTGCACAAATCCTTCCTTTAAAGTTAGACGCATCGGGCCGATCTTCGCTTCATCCCGAGCAGCACCTTGTGGCCGCGACGAAATACGAAGGCAGTCTAAAATTTTTTGTGTCAACCTACGCATCCGATTGGGGCCTCATTGCTGGCCTCCGCAATAACTTGCTCAAGAGGAATTCTCAGTAGATCGCGACTACTTCGAGACCAAAATAAGGTCTCTGTTGAAGGATCCGCTTATCGAATTTATTGGCGAAATCGGAAACCGAAAAGAACG
>JBEEIB010000178.1:0-21254 GCA_041167675.1 Verrucomicrobiota bacterium | reverse complement strand
CTCCCGCCGGGCGTAAAAGGTTCTCGATCAGATCGAGGTCTACGGTGTAAAGCCAGATTAAGGGCCCCAGGCTGATTCAGCGATAAGCAAGACACTCGGCGGACTATTATGACTCAGCTTATGAATTTGGCCATTTTCGTCGTAAGTACCTAATCCTCAGCAATAAGAGATCGATGTTGTACTTCTGCCCGGCATCGACATAGGTCTGCGCATAAGGCTGCATATAAGTTGGCAGGGCTGCCTGGAACGACGCTGGATCCGTTGCCAGGTATCCTCTCCAGCTCTGATCGAGCCCTGCTCCACCGCTGCTTTGTCCTCCCGCCGCTGCATTCGCCAGTTGGGTCCCCTGTGCCAGGTCATTTGCTGAAGGTGAAGAATTTCCGTTTCCCGAGCCGCTGACGTAGGTATCCGAGTTGTCACAACCAGATAGAACCAAGGCTAGTAAGCTCGCGCTGAGAACCTGGTACACCCCTCTCATAAGTGCTGCGGCGGTGATGGTTTACGCCGTACGCTGCGATCTCGGTCATTCGCATTTGCTCGTAGGAGGAAACCGCGAACGTCTGACACAGATTGATTGGCTTGCAGCCATTCCCGCAATGTCGCCAGCCGGTGCCAAGCGCCGCCTTGCCGATAGTCGGGTCCGTAGACGCAACGATCTGGTCCGACTACCACAGCGAAGCCAATAGTGACCGGTCCTTGTACCGAGAAATGACTGGGGCACACCAGAATCGATCCGGGTGAGGCTTGTTCCGGCTCGACTGGATAGGCGTCGGCGTGTTGCAAATCGCGAAGAATGCCGAGCGTACCGTTGGAACTGAGTGCAAAGCCGGCGATGGGTAGCAAAAGATCATTGAGAGAAGCGCCCAGCGGACAAACGTCGTTGGCGGTGGCCCTGGCCCGAGCGGCGAAAGGATCGTCGCTCTCTCCGTTTAATAGCCGAGCGGCAGCTCTCACTACAGGATCCGAGTCGCCTGCCTCCCTGGGGAAGGAATCAAAGGAAGTATCCGCACCGACAACGACAAACTGATTCTGATCGGATTGTCGGACCAAAAGAACACCTTTGCGTTCGGCTTGCTGCAACGTAAAGACGTGATAGACCGATGGCGCCCCAGCAAAAGCCCCCCAATATCTGATTTCACCGTACGGAACTGCGTGCTGAACAAACGTCGCCAAAGCGGCTGGGATATCTGCGTGCACCAAGCTGCCGAACCAGCAAGTAGCGGAAAAGATCAGCAATTTATATAACACTACAGTATATTGTTTTGATATTGGATATATAACAAGACAAATAACTGTATTGATGCTTGGCTGGAAAGCTTCGACCTGGCTTTAAACACCACGGATCGCAAAGACCGCCGTCGCTACGCTTGGGCGCGCCCCTGGCAGTGAGTTCGAGCAAACGCAATTGGGCTAGGCCGCGATCCGGCGGCTGCCCATGCGCGTTAAACTCAAGGTGGCATCCGAGACTGAAGGGGCGGAATGATTTTGGTAGTGTCTGACGGCCGGGCAGGTAGGGCATGTCTCTCCGAGACCGCAGGATCACCGGCAACCATCGCCTCGTTAGGCCGGATGCTTTTGCCTCTCGCAACGGTTCTCCGCCCAACGGGGTGCAGTTACGTCCTCGGTCCTGCGGTCTCGGAGAGACGCGCCCTACCTGCGCGGCCACCAGACCGCCACCTTATGTTAACGACCATGAGGCAGCTGCCGGATACTGGGTACTTTCGTGAGGTCCCTGCGGGACTGATTTTCTTCTACCTCCAACGACCTGTGCGATCCCGATAGCGACCGTTTAAGCTGACGCACATGAGCAACAGCCGGACGGAGTCGGGACGCGATCCCTCTCGGCGTTGGTGTTTCCTTGGCGCCATTTCGCTCACGTGTTCGCGCCTCAGAGCGGCACTTTACGGCCGTTTCAAACGAGCACGCCGCCGCAACTTGATAAAAACGGCAATCGCACAGCGCCGATGGCAGTGTCCGACCAGGCAGGCCCTTTGTGTGGATTGCCCATTGATGAACTATGCCGGTTCCTGCAGTGTATTGGCGATTCTTTCTTCAGCTTCTGTTTAGCCCGAACCAAACCGCAATGGCCTACCTCAATCTCACCGATATCCAAAAGCACTTTGACAGCTTTCACGCCCTCAAAAATCTTTCGCTAGCGATCGAGAAAGAAGAGTTTGTCGTCTTCGTCGGCCCCTCGGGCTGCGGCAAAACAACGCTGCTAAGGTCGATCTCCGGATTGGAGACCGTTACCGCCGGAAAAATCGAGTTAGATGGACGCGATATCACCTATGAGCATCCGTCGAAGCGCAATGTGGCAATGGTGTTCCAAAATTATGCGCTCTTTCCCCATCTCACGGTTTTCGAGAACGTCGCCTTTGGTCTGCGGCTTCAACGATTGACCAAAGCAGAGATCAATCAGCGGGTGCAGCGCGCAGCCGCACTGCTGCATATCGAACCGCTCTTGCAACGTAAGCCAAAACAACTCTCGGGCGGCCAACGACAGCGGGTGGCGATTGGACGAGCCATCGTCAAGCAACCGAAACTCTTTTTATTCGACGAGCCGCTCTCTAACCTCGACGCTAAATTGCGCGTCCGAATGCGGGTTGAGCTACTTAACTTGCATTATGAGACCCGCAACACCGCTATCTATGTCACCCACGATCAAGTGGAGGCAATGACGATGGCCGATCGGATTGTGATTCTGAACGATGGTAAAATTGAGCAGATTGGCAGCCCGATTGAGGTTTATTCCCGGCCAGCCAACAAGTTCGTGGCCGGCTTTATTGGATCGCCGCAAATGAATTTCATTCCTGTCGTCGTGGAAGATCAGAAACCAAGCCAAATTCGTTGTAAATCCGAAGCAGTTGGAACAGTGAGCCTACCGCTCCAAGTGTCGCAATCGCTCCACGGCAAATCGTTGACCCTCGGTTTTCGGCCGGAACATGTGCGACTCGGATCCCCCGGCAACTCCGTTCGCTTACCTGGTGTCGTGAACGTCGTCGAGCATCTAGGGAGCGAAACCTTGATTCATTCGGAGGTTGGAAAGGATACGATCGTTGTGGCAAAGACAGCCGGAATGACGGCTCCCGAACGCAATCACCGAATCGAATTCCATTTGCCGGCGGAACACCTGTACCTATTCGATGAGAATGAACAGGCGATCCCAATCGAGCCGTTGACTGCCGGCTGAATTAGTTTCGGTAGAGACCGGCTCCCGACTTCGCGAGCCCTGCGTCGCGGCTAGCTCTGTGACGTTTACGTACCTAAACGCTGGGGCGCGTCCCTACCGCACCTGCAACAAAATCTTTCCCATATGTTGGCTCTCCTCCATGATGCGGTGAGCGTCAGATGCTCGGGTCAGAGGAAGGATGCGATCGATCACGACCTTGATCTTACCAGATTCCAATAGCGGCCAGACGTGCTGACGAAGACTCTGAGCGATGGCCGCCTTTTCTTCGATACTACGCGGACGCATGGTGGACCCTGTGATCGTCAACCGGCGAGTCATGACCGGCATAAAATCAAATTGTTGAACCGTGCTGCCTTGAAGAAAAGCAATCTGGATTAAGCGGCCTTCCAGGGCGAGCGATCGGATATTCTTTCCCAGGTAGTCTCCACCGACCATATCTAAAATCACATCGACACCGCGGCGATTAGTCACCTTTTCGACCATTCCAACGAAGTCCTGTGTTCGATAATTGATAGTTACCGCTGCACCGAGAGAACGACAGAATTCTGCTTTGACTTCATTGCCAACGGTCGTGCAAACGGTCGCGCCATGCTCCTTGGCGAGCTGGATCGCCAGATAGCCGATGCCGCTCGAGCCGCCATGGATCAATACATACTCTCCGGCTTTCAGTCGGCCCCGGTCGATTAGATTCGTCCAAACTGTAAATAGGTTTTCCGGGAGAGCGGCTGCCTGAGCGAACTCGAATCCCTGGGGGATTGGCAGGCAGTGACCGGCATTCGTCAAGCAATACTCGGCGTAGCCACCGCCCGGCGTGAGCGCGCAAACCGCATCCCCAATGTTCCACTCCTTCACTTCTGCCCCGCGAGCCATAATCTGACCACTTACCTCTAAACCGAGAATCGGAGAAGCCCCCGGCGGCGGTGGATATTTGCCGGCACGTTGCAGGAGGTCCGGGCGGTTCACTCCGGCGAACTTCACCTGAATTAATACGTCGCGTGGTCCAGGTTTTGGTATCTCTCGCTGTTCGATTCGTAGTACTTCCGGGCCTCCGCCAGGCTCGTGAGCGACGTATTGCATGGAGTGCGGTATCATTAGTTAAATCCCGAAAGAATCAGTCGAAATTACGATGCCTGTAAGCATATCAAAATGATTTCCTGGTCTGCTCATGACGTTAGGTTGGCGAAACTGGTCACGTAATCGCCGGAAACGGCTCTCATAAATTAGTTCATAGAGCGGAATCTTGTCGGGGAATAAATGCATCGCTTGGACTCGGAGATGAAGCTTCTCGATGTCGATCTCGCGTTCTGAGCAGTCGGTCGCAACGATTAAAAAACAGAGCCGATCGACGTGGCGTTGGAAGCTCCGGTAAGCTTGCTCGTTGGATTCCATCGCTTCAGTTTAACACTAAATCTAAGCTATCTATTTTCGACTCTATGCCGCGATCGATTTCGAGGTCGGGCCACAACCAGAGTCGTATTGGGACAGTCGCCGCTGATGAGAATGCCAGGAACGCTGAATTCTATGTCCGAAAACGGCCAGACGATCCGCGTTGATGGCCCTACATGACAAAATGAATGCGAGCCCCGCTTACCCGTTTCGTGTCTCTGGAATTTCGGCCGACGTGATCGATCAATACCGCCATCTTTCGGACCAGGAACTCCAAAAGCATCGTGTGGTCCGACTGATCGCAGACGACAAGCCGGGATTTCCGTGCCGCGTCAGCTTGGCGGATGCCGAGATCGGAGAATCGGTGTTGCTGCTTAATTTCGAGCATTTATCCGGATTGTCACCCTATCGGAGTGTCGGTCCGATATTTGTGCGGGAGTCGGCGACTGAAACCTATTCGAAGACCAACGAAATTCCGGAAGTACTCCGGGTTCCTGGTCGGTTACTATCAGTGCGGGCCTATGATGACAAAGATATGTTGGTAGGTGCGACGGTGATAGAAAGTGCGGAGATCGACCACCTCATTCAGGAACGTTTTGCGGATACTCGCGTGGCCTATCTCCACGTGCACAACGCGCGTCCTGGTTGTTATGCTTGCCGCATCGATCGAGCGTGAGCGATAGGAGCGCACTATCAAAAACCGGGCGACTGCTGGACAGCGGCTGACTGCGCGCACGTTTTTGCCTATGAGTTTGCTAGGGCATCCTCTCGTGACCTAGCTCCGTGGCCTACGGTGCGCTATTCGCCGCCAACGTGGCTCAAATCCGGCGCGAGCGGCCGCACATTGTAAAATGCGCCCGAAACCGCGCCGAGATTTTCGCCCTGCCGATCAACGGTCAGCCAACGACTTGGCGGTGGCGGTCCGCGACCTCCGACCGCCAATCGGTAACTTTGTTACGGCTCTAAGGTCACCTTTACGGACGTTAGCCCCGAAATAACCAGGTCGATGCCTTTTTGGTAGTCGCTCAGAGGCAAACGATGGGTGACGATTTCGTCCATCGGCAGACGACCTTGTTCGATCATCCGAATAGCGACCGGATAACAGCGTGGACCGAGGTGAGAGCCGTGAACGTTAAGTTCTTTCGAGTCTCCGATGATTGTCCAGTCGACCGTCACTTTCTCCCGCATAACGCTGAATTCTACAAACGTCCCAAGTTTGCGGATCATGTGCAAACCTTGCTCTACCGCGCTCGGGTGACCTGTCGCCTCAATATAAACGTCGCAGCCATAGCCCTCGGTGAGATCGCGTACCGTTTGGACCGCATCCTGTTTCTTCGGGTTGATACCGATGTCGGCACCGCAACGCTTGGCCACTTCGAGGCGCTCGTCGCTGAGGTCGAGCGCTATGAGTCGTTCCGGACCCTTCATTTTCGCTGCCGCCACCATACCCAGCCCAAGTGGTCCGCAACCGGCGATCACAACCGTATCCTGGTATTGGATATCGCCGCGTTCCACCGCATGGATGGAGCAAGCAAGCGGTTCAATGAAGACTGCGTGGTGCAACGGGACATTCTTGGGCACTTTATAATTCAGGGCGCCGGCTGGAAACAGCATGTACTCGGCCCAGGATCCGAAGGTGCGCTTTCTGAAACCATAGATGTCATGGACATTACACATCCAGTAAGCGCCCATCTTACAGTAGCGGCAGTTCCAACACGGCACGATCTGCTCGCTGATCGCGTGATCCCCGATCTCTAGGCCGTAAAGCTCCCCTGCTCCATCGCCCAGGCCGACGACTTCGCCCACGAATTCATGACCAGGGGTCACGGGTGCCTGGCAATAGCCGACCCGATGTTCATCTCCCCAGAAGAGTGCGGCACCGGTGTAGCACTTAATGTCACTGGCGCACACCCCGGTACTTTTGACTTTGAGGAGCACCTCCCCGGGTCCTGGTTTTGGAACGGGACGTTCTTCCATGCGGTAATCGTGCGGGCCGTGTGCCATCACGGCTGACATCGATTTCGGTAGCTTGTCCACCAAGCTGCTCGAGGATTTAGCCGGTACCGACTTTGGTAATTTATCAACAACACTGCTCACGGATCGATTCTCCTTCCGGTTCGGGGGTTTAATTTTCTTAGATACATTTTATTCAGGCACATTTGGTTACAAATACAACTTCCGCTATCAGCCTGTCAGATTTGTCTGCTCCGCAGCGCTCAATTCCAAGCCCGACGGGCTGCTACTTGATCGCTCCCATGGTTAAGCCTCGCACCATCTGTCGGGAAACAATCAGGCTGAAGATAATGACCGGAAGGGCAACTAGCGTCCCGGTGGCCATGATTTGACCCCATGGGACCTGGTAGCCACTCATGAAGCTGGTCGCCACTACTGGAGCAGTTTGCGTCTCCCTCCGCATCAAAATGAGCGCGTAAAGCAATTCGTTCCAGGAGAAGATAAAACAGAAAATGGCGGAAACAGCGATACCTGGTGCGCCGAGGGGAAGAGCAACTCGCCAGAAGATGCTGAACGAATTGTAGCCTTCCAGAGTGGCAGCCTCGTCCAGCTCCTTGGGAATTCCGCGAAATTGGTCGGAACAGATCCAGACTACGATTGGCACATTGAACGTCAGGTAGATAAAAACCAATACAATCGGGTTGCCGATCAGATGAAAGTTGCTCGCTAAAAGGAAAAAGGGAAGCGCCAATACGATTGGGCTTACCATCCGGTTCGTGATGAACCAGAACCAGATATCTCTCTTCCCTCTGAAATCGAAACGAGCCAAGGCGTAAGCGGCCGGTGTGCCCAAGAGCAACGAGAGCGCGGTGGTCGTCAGCGCTACAAACAATGAGATTCCGAGGCTGCCGCCGACATTCCGCTGGAAGGCGTCTTGGTAGTTTTCGAGTGTCGGTTGAAAAGTCAGCGTCGGCTTTTGTGAGAGAATGAGCTGTGGATCCTTCAGTGAAGAAGAAACCATCCAATAAAACGGAAAGATGCAGAAAAATAGAATGAGCAGTAGTCCGATGAAATGGGCAATACCGAACCTTCTCTTGCTGATGCGAATGGCAGCCATTTCAAATCTCCCGATAGAAGTAGCGAATGTAAATGCGCGAAAGAATGATGGTGATGATCAGCAGGACGATCGCTTGGGCCGAGGCAACGCCCTGGTCGACTTGTCGAAAGCCGACCCGTTGAACGTAGACACTGATTAAGTCGGTCGCGTTACCTGGACCGCCCTGGGTCATCGTGTAGACCACGTCGAACATTTTCAAAATGTCCGCGGTTCTCAGAATCAAAATTGCGGTGATTCCTGGCAACATAAATGGAAGCTGCACTCGCCAGAGGACTTGCCACCAACGATCCGTCTCGAGCTTGGCCGCTTCTTCAATTTCTGGCGGTACGAGGGTAAGACTGGAGAGTAAGACCAGCGCACAAAACGGGGTCCACTGCCAGCAATCCATAATCGACACGGTGGCAAAGGCCAGGTTTGGATTCCCCAGCCAGTCGATCATGTTCGAGGGAACCACGTGCCGCCAGAATCCATGCAGCACTTGAAAGTGTCCCTGGAGCAGCGGTCCGATCGAATGGAAAAGCGATATAACCGTGGCCACGGCATAGTTCACTACACCGAAGCTGCTATTGAACATGAGGCGCCCCATTAGACCGACGACGGCAAGGGTCGTAGCGAGAGGGATCACCAGCGACACGCGACAAATGTTTTTCAGCCACTCGTGGCCAACCTTGTGCAGCAATAGCGCGATGAGCAGTCCCAGGACGAGTTGGATAGGAAGATTGATAAGAAGAAAGACAAATGTGCGAAAGAGCGATTCCCTGAATCCAGCGTCATTCACCAGACCCAGATAATTTTGAAACCAAAGAAACGGTTGGCCGTGGGCGGCGTAGATGCGGGCTCGGCTCAGAATAAACTCGTGCATTGAGTTCCAAACCGCGAAAAGCAGAGGAAAAATCCCGACCGCCAAAAGCACGATGACTGCCGGAGCGAGAAAGAAGATGACTCCGCTGGAATAGGTCTTCCTGGGTACAGCCCGAATCGGCATGAGTTTTCCCTTACGGCTTGGCTTTACTGGATCAGTGGAAGTGTTGGCGGGAGGTCGCTGTTCTATCATGGGCTGTTCCCGGCAGCCACCAGTGGCTCCTGTCCGTCGTCGGGGGTCGCCCGGATACGCGCGCCTCGGATCGAGTCCTAAGCGCGCGTCCAGATTTCCTCATTGCGCTAGCGGTTTCTTGCCATCGTAATAACCCGCATCTTTCAGTACGGCCTCGGTTCGCGTACCGATCTCATCGGAACCCTGTTTCACTGAAACCTGATTCAACATCATCTTCGTACCCCATTCAGCAATGATGTCTGTCAGTTTAGACCATTCAGAAAATCGCGGCCGATACTCTGGTACCCCCTGCTGCCACGAGTCGAGCATCGGTTGGATAAACGGATATTTCGCCAACAAAGCGGGATCTTTATAGGTCGATTGCCGGCCACTTATACCGCCGGCCTCGACGTATTGCTTTCCGATCTCTTTGCCTGTGGCCCATTGGATAAACAACCAAGCCGCTGCCTTTTGTTTGTCGTTGGCCTGACTGGCGACTGCGAGCGAAAAGCCACCGAGCGCCGGTTTTCGGCCGTCTGGTCCTTTTGGTTCGGGCGCAACGCCGAGTTTATCCACAATCTTGGAGTTCTTTGGATCAACTAATGTCGAATAGAATGCCGACCATTCGGTAATCATCGCCACGTTTCCTTGGGCCAAAGCGTTAACCGCATCGCTGTGGTCGTAATCCACGATTCCCGGCGGCATATATTTCTCTAAGGACTGCCGGAAGTTCAGGCCCTCCTGGCTCTTTGGGTTGCCCAAATTCGAGTGGAATTTGGCATCCAACAGGGATCCACCCCATGGCCAAAGGAAGCGCATAAAGCTATCACACGATTGCGTCTCTCCTCGTCTGGATTGAAGGGCGAAAGCGTACTTGCTGTTCTTGGTCAGCTTCGGAGCATAGGTATTGATCAGCTCGTCCCAGGTTTCCGGCGGCTTGTCGAAACCGGCCTCCTTGAGCATGTCCTTGTTGTAGTAAAGGAGCCCTGAGTAGTTGTCGAAAGGGGGACCGTAGACTTTGCCTTGCCAGGTCCCAAAAGCGTTTAGGATCAACGGGATAAAGTCGTTAATGTCAAAATTCGGATCGATGATATCGGGATACTTCTTTTTGATTTCTTCGAACGGCACGATCCAGCCGGCCTCAGCGAATTCACCAATCCAAACGAGGTCAACTAAGGCAACAGTTAGCTCACCGTTGGAACTGAAATCGAGTTCCTCTTTCTCACGTGTATTTTCGTAAGGAACGATCTGGTACTTGATTTTGATGCCGGTTCTCTTTTCAAAGTCCGGAAGCAATTTGATGATTGCGTTGTAGCCCGGACGATCGAGGAAAATCATGGAGACCTCCGTGCCACTGTACGGTTTAGCCGCTTCTTCGAGCGACCAAGCGCCGGCAAACTGAGTGCTGGCAGATAGCAGGAGGAAAATGAAGTTACAGAAAAATCTTCTCATGGATAAAAGGGGGAAAATTGGATGTGCAGCGGTTTAGCTGCTTCTCTTGCACATTGACCTGTGCTGGTTGGTAATCCGAAGCGTTCGACGTGTTTCCCACTTCGGATCAGCAGTGACTTCGGTCAGAGAGACCGGCCGAGCATTTTAAAAATCTGGACGCTTGAGTGGGTGATTTTACCTCCTTTTTTCAAGATGAGCCGCAATACAGTATGAACGTTCATTCTGCGATGGGGAATTCGTGTTTCTGAGTGAACTAGATCGTTGCAGTATGCATAGTTTCAGAAGACGGGAAAATGCTTTGTGCAAATTTTTGCGACGATGTCGCATTCGCGGATTCGTTGGCATCGACGACCAGGCGTGTAGCCCCATATGGTGCGAGAGATCTACCAGTCGGATAATCGTGGGACGAAACCCGACTCCGCAAGCTACATCTGGCTGCGGTTGCTTTCATCGATCTGGCTCGACGAATCCGGTATGAGTGCTTCCCTGTAGAATCATACGTTCCAACCGAACCGCACCGTTTCGCGGGAACATGAATATTATGCCTAATTTCATCACTGGAACCGAACATTATGTCTAATTCCATCACTGAAGCCGAACAGTTCGAAAAGATCCGGACGAAAGTCTTTCATGGCTCGGAAACAGCCGTCCGCGAATTAGCGTCAATTATCTCGGACGTTATTCGACAACGCCAAAGTGACGATCGTCGAGTCGTACTTGGCCTGGCCACGGGCTCCACGCCGGTGAAGCTGTACCAGGAGTTGATTCGGCTACATCGAGAGGAGGGACTTTCGTTTCAAAACGTTGTCACCTTCAATCTCGATGAATATTACGGTCTCTCTCCCGACCATCCGGAGAGTTATCGGCACTTCATGGAGGTCCAGCTCTTCCGTCATGTGGATCTGCCGCCCCAGCAGACGCATGTGCCTGACGGCCTGGTCGAACGCGATAAAGTATTTGAATACTGCGCTGATTATGAGAGCCAGATAGAGGAAGCGGGCGGGATCGATATTCAGATCGTTGGAATTGGTCGCACCGGCCACATCGGATTTAACGAGCCCGGATCGGGCCCTGACTCGCGGACTCGGATGGTAGCCCTTGATCGCTTGACGCGACGGGATGCTGCTCGGGATTTTCGTGGCGAAGCCAATGTCCCGGCCTATGCAATTACCATGGGAATTGGCACCATCCTCCAGGCCCGCCAGATTCTGTTACTTGGTTGGGGCGAGTCCAAAGCGCCCATTCTCCGTGCTGCAATCGAAGGACCTGAGACCGATGCGGTACCGGCCAGTTTCCTGCAGCGCCATCCCGATTGCGGCTGTTATATTGATCAAGCCGCCGCGAGTGAATTATCGCGTTTCCGAACTCCTTGGAAAGTTGGTCCGGTTAAGTGGGATCGAAACCTCGCCCGAAAGGCTGTCAGTTGGCTTGCTGGCGAGCGCAAAAAACCTGTCCTCCGGCTCGGGGACGAAGATTATACCGAGAACGCCCTTGCTCCCCTTTTGGTGGAGACCGGCTCGGCCTATGGTTTGAATATCCGGATCTTCAACGAGCTTCAGCACACGATCACCGGTTGGCCAGGAGGTAAGCCCAATGCTGATGATACCAATCGTCCTGTCCCGGCTGAGCCGCCGTTTAAACGAGTGTTGGTGTTTAGTCCGGAGCCGTTGGATGCAGAGATCGGGATGGCCGGAACGCTTCATCGGCTCGTCAACCAACGGCACGAGGTTACGCTTGCTTATCTGACGTCAGGTAATCTCAGCGTTCCCGACGGAGAAGCCCGAATGGCCTTCAGCCTTTTGCATGAGCTCGGGGTATCTCAACCAGATTCCCTGGCTCGTCTCGGGGCGCTCGCCGAGGAGACAGAAAAGAAAGCCCCTTTTGATGAGGACAGCCCGGAACTTCGTCGCTTCAAGGGTCTGATTCGCAAAGCAGAGGCGCGCGCCTCCTGCCAAATCCTTGGTTTGAATCTGGAGCGAGTTCGCTTTCTTGATTTAGCGTTTTACGAGCAGGGGCGGTATCGGCAGTTCAGATGGGGTCCGGATGATGTTAAGTCGATTGCCGCTCTGATCTGCCTGGTTCAACCGCACCAGATCTATCTGACCGGCGCTGGAGCAGATCCCAGCAGTATAGCGGGTATCGCCTTTCAATTGGGTTCTGCGGCGTTGCGGACTTGCACCAGCGAGCCGTGGTTCCCTAACTGTCAGATCTGGTTTTATGCGTCCAATGAGCGGCCATGGCCTCCGCACGAGATCGACATGGCGGTGCCTCTGAGCCCGGCTGAACTCGCCATCAAGTTGGATTGTCTCTATCATCACCGCTCTCAGCGGAGCCAAACTCCGTTTACCGAGACCCAAGCAGGCGAAGGCTGGCAGCAGGCCGAACAGATAAACCGGGAAACTGCGCAACATTACGACCGTCTGGGACTAGCTGAATACGAGGCGATCGAGTCGTTTCGAGTGCACAAGGAGAGCGCAGTACATACCAGGCTTCGGTAGGGCGTCAGAATTGCATCACGGATACGACGGGATTCAGCAGCGTTCTGTTCCCCGGGAGGTGCTGAAGGCCTCTGCGCGCCCTTGCGCTCAATGCCGTTCTCGGTATGTCGATCGCCTATGCGAACGATTTTCTTGGTCCTCCCAATTTGCTTGAGTCTTGGAATGTCGAGTGTGGCCAGCGAAACGACAGAGCATCCCGAATGGAAATCATATTTCGAGGCCAGCGGCGCTGCTGGAACAATCGTTGTGACTGATCTCGCGAAGGAAGAGACTCATGTTTACAACCCGCAAAAGGCAGCAGAACCGTTTATCCCCGCATCAACTTACAAGATCCCCATTCGTTGATCGCTTTGGAGACCGGGGTTGTGAAAGATGAAAATCAAAGCTTCAAATGGGATGGGCAAAAGCGCAGGGTTGAGGCTTGGGATCGCGATCAGACGTTTAGAAGTGCTCTAAAGTATTCGGTCGTCTGGGTATACCAGGAAATCGCCCGCCAGGTTGGGGAGCGGCGCGAGGCGGAATTCTTAAAGAAGTTTGGCTACGGAAATGAGGATGTCTCCGGCCGGGTTGACCACTTTTGGCTCGATGGCCAGCTCCGCATCACTGCCCTGCAACAGATCGAGTTTCTGAAGAAGTTTTACCTCAACCAGCTGCCGGTCAGCGAACGCAGCAGCTTGATCGTGAAAGATATGCTGATCAACGAAGCAAGCTCCAAATACATCCCTCGCGCCAAGAGCGGTTTGGGCGTTTCTCGGACCCCCGCGATTGGATGGTGGGTTGGCTGGGTAGAGACCGACAATGATACCTATTTCTTTGCGTTGAACCTTGATATAACCAAAGACGAGGACGCACCGAAACGGATGGTCGTCGCGCGCCAATGCTTGGCTTCGCTAGGTATTTTGCCGGCGGCAAACTAGGTGACCGCAAGCCACGCAAGGGTTACTGGTCACGAGTTACAAAGTTGCGGGTTGGCCAACTTGCACCCAGTAACCTTTAGACCCGCGCAACCCTCATTCTCGCTTCGAGATGCTCGGGCTCGAGTCGGTCGAATGTATCGATGAATCGAATACGGAAGCTCCCTGGACCTTCGCTGCGGGAATGTTCCGCGGCGAGTTCTTCGACGATGTCCATCACGATCATTGCCGAAATGGCAGCTGCCAGGGGATTTGGATTCACGGGTAAAAAAGCAGCAATCACGGCGCTTGCGACGCATCCTGAACCGGTAATCCGCTCCATCATGGGATGCCCGTTATCGACGGCAATCACCGTTTTGCCGTCAGAAAGGTAATCAATTGGTCCAGTAGCGACTGCGACGGTTCCTAGGCGCTTCGCCAATTGACGAACGGCGACGGGAGCTTTTTCTGATGATTCGGCTGCGTCAACTCCGCGAGCCAGTGCAGGAAGGCCGGCAAGGGCGGCGATCTCAGCTTGATTTCCACGGATTACCGCCGAAGGCGCAATCTCTAACAGACGGTCGGCTAAACTGCGCCGTAGCTTGGTGGCGCCCACCGCAACGGGATCGAGCACGATCGGAATCCGCCTGGCTTTAGCCGCTTGGGCTGCGAACGCCATGGCGTCGGCGCTCCGTGGAGTCGGTGTCCCAATATTCAGGTTGAGAGCGTTGGCGATTTCGACCAACTCCGTGATCTCATCAAGCGCATCAGACATGATGGGCGATGCTCCCAGCGCCAACAGCGCGTTCGCGGTGAACTCTTGCACCACAGAGTTCGTCAGCGACAGGACTAGAGGGATAGTCTCTCGTACCGCTCGGAAGTCAGCCCAGACGCGTTCAGCCGTTATTTCCATTGGCGGAATAAACTCGTTTTTCCGAGGAAAGCGCTCATAATCATTAGCCCGCCTCGAAGGCCGGAGCCAAAAAATTTGTGCAATTGGGCAGCTAGTAAGACGACCCTCAAAAACATGCAACCTCCAAAATCCGCGCCGAGCCCTGAGCGTCTCACACAGTTCGCATTTGGTTTCGCGCCACCACTGCTCCTGCAAACGGCCGTCGAATTACAAATCTTCGATTTGATTGATGCATCTCCGACGAGTTTGGAAGAGTTAATTTCTAAGACTGGAGCATCTTTCCGGGGCCTGCGTGCGTTGCTGAATGCCCTGGTGGGTTTTGAATTTCTCAGAAAGGACGATGCCGGACGCTACGCGCTAACCCCGGAAAGCGAAGCGTTTCTAGTTCGGAACAAACCAGCTTTCCGCGGCGATTTCTTCACCTTTGTCCCGGGAATGATCGAGCATTGGCTGAATCTGAAAGAGGTGGTGAAGAGCGGCGAACCGGTAGTTACGATCAATTCGGAGCAAGAGGGCGCAAAGTTTTTTCGCGAATTTGTAAAGTCCCTATTCAACATCAACTTTGCCCCGGCCACGACCCTCGCGACGGAGCTCAAAGGAAAACGAGAAATTGGCAGCATTCTGGATTTGGCAACCGGTTCTGGAGTTTGGGGGATCGTACTGGCAGAGCACTTCCCGGGAGCTCGGGTGACAGCTGTCGATTTCCCAGCTGTTTTGGAGGTCACCAAAGAGACAGCGGAGAAGCACGGAGTGGCGGACCGGTTTCGTTTTGCTGGCGGTGATCTCCTAGCCGCGGATTTCGGAGGCCAGCATGATCTGGCGGTACTTGGACATATCTTGCACACCGAGGGAGAAGAACGGAGTCGTCAGCTTTTGTCGAAGGTGTTCGCTACCCTGGCTCCGGGCGGGACCATTGCCATTGCGGAATGGCTCGTGAATGAAACGCGTACGGCCCCTCCGCACTCATTAATGTTTGCGGTCAACATGCTCCTTCATTCGAGCGATGGAGACACATTCTCATTCGAAGAAATCGGCAGCTGGCTCTCCCAGGCTGGGTTTCACAGTCCTCGTCAACTGGATGCTCCAGGAGTTTCGCCGCTTATTCTTGCGACTAAAGCCATAGGTTGAGAGCTTTGCCTCCCGGCAGGTGACACTGTCGGGCGAGCCCGCCTATTCGTTGTGGATCGCTCGACAGAGTCCGCTGCCTGTGAAAACGTCCTCGCGTGCGTATTTGTGTTTTCTGTGGTTCAAGTCCTGGTAACGACTCGGCGTATGCGGACGTGGCACGAAGCGTAGGCCAATGACTCGCGGAGAATGATTGCCAGCTGGTTTATGGCGGAGGCCGCGCCGGCCTTATGGGAGTTGTCGCCGATGCGGTTCTAGCTGTCGGAGGCAAAGTGACCGGAGTGATTCCGCGCGCGTTGGTGGATCAGGAAATTGCCCATGCCGGACTCACGCGATTGCTTGTCGTTGAGACCATGCACGAACGAAAAGCGAAAATGGCTGAACTAGCAGACGGCTTCATCGCGTTACCTGGTGGTGTCGGTACCTTGGAAGAAATCTTTGAGCAATGGGGTTGGGCTCGACTCGGTATTCATCAGAAACCGTGTGGTTTCCTGGACGTAAACGGATTCTTTGAACCGATTCGGGCCATGATCGATCAAATGGTTCAAGCCGGCTTTATGCGTCGGGAACACATCGACATGATTACTTTTGCGTCGGACATTGAACAAATGTTGTCCGTATTCCGAAGTTATCGGGCGCCTTTCAGCAGGTGGTTTCCGCCTCAAGTAGTTGGCAAATCCGAAGACACACGCTGAGAGGATTGTGGGATTGTCCATTTATCCATCCCATGGGTTCCCGGCGGGTGCGGCTCCCATCTACATCTGCCGAACTCCGGCCAGCCCTATTTCCCGTGTTGAATTAATTCCACTTCGTAGCCTTCGGGGGCATCGATAAAAGCGATCAAGCCGCCGGAGTCTGTCTTGGTTGGGCCATCGCTGAGCGGGTAACCCTTGGCGGCCGCATGTTTGGCAAATGCTTCGAGATCGTCGACCTCGAAAGCGAGATGAGTAATGTCGGTGCCAACATTCACCGGACCGCTCTCGTCAAATTTACAGAGCTCAATTTCTTCTTCGCTGCCGGGTGCTTGTAAGAACACCAGTTGCGAGCCGCGCGGCGAGGTATGCCGACGTATTTCCTTCAATCCGAGGACATCCTTATAAAAAGAAACAGTCTTTTCCATGTCAGAAACGCGATATCGGGTGTGGAGAAGCTTCTTTACCATTCAAAAAAGTCGCACGGACCCGAAAAATTCCAACCTTCCATGTAGCAAAACTACCGAAATTCCACTAGCGCGGTTTCGCAGAACTCGATTTCGCGGACCCGAACCATGGTGCGAGCCATAATAAATTTTGGTCCCTATACTAATAGGCGTTTGTAGGAGTTGATTGATCTGTGGCAGTCTTTGGAACTTCTATGCTCTATCTCGGCATCGATAGCGGAACCCAAAGCACCAAATCGATCGTCCTGGATCTCGAATCCGGTGAAATTCTAGCGACGGCTCAACAATCCTACGATCTCGTTCCAGATCTTCCGCCGGGTCATATGGAACAGGATCCGCACGAATGGATCAATGCGACCGAGGCGACCATCCTGGAATGCTTGCAGAAGATCGGTTCACGCAAAACCGAAGTGCGCGCCTTCGGAGTCAGCGGGCAACAACATGGTTTAGTCGTATTGAATGATGCGAATGAGGTCATTCGTCCGGCCAAACTTTGGTGCGATACGTCGACAACCAAACAGTGCAACGAAATTATCGAGGAGTTCGGCGGCGATGCCGCCCTCATCAAGCTCACGGGGAACACAATGTTGCCCGGCTGGACTGCGCCTAAGATCCTCTGGTTGAAGCAGAATGAGCCGGAAAATTACGAGTCGGTAAACAGCATCCTGCTTCCGCATGATTACATCAATTTTTGGTTAACCGGCGAAAAACGGATGGAGTATGGCGATGCTTCCGGAACCGGACTCCTGGATATACGGACACGCCGTTGGTGTGAGCCGATCTTGGAGTTCATCGATCCCGATCTTCTGGAAAAACTGCCTACACTAGGCTCATCTCGCCAAGCGTGCGGACTGTTGCGAGAAAACTTGCGAGAAGATTGGGGCCTCCCCAATTCGCCAATCGTTTCCGCTGGTGGCGGTGACAATATGATGGGCGCAATTGGGACCGGCAATGTGCAAAGTGGCGTGGTGACGGCCAGTTTAGGCACTTCAGGCACGATATACGCCTTTTCCGCTCAGCCGGTGGTCGACCCCCAAGGAGAAGTCGCCGCTTTTTGCGATAGCACAGATAACTGGTTGCCGCTGATCTGTACGATGAATGTGACCGTGGCGACCGAACAGGTGCGTAAGCTGTTCGGATGGGATATCGCGCAGCTCGACCAGGCCATCCGCGGCGTCGCTCCCGGCGCGGATGGTATCATTTTCCTTCCTTATCTGAATGGGGAGCGGACACCAAACCTTCCGAATGGAGTCGGCGTATTCCATGGGCTGAGGCCGGCAAATTTGACTCCGCCGCATTTAGCTCGAGCCGCCATGGAAGGAGCGACCTTAGGACTAGCCTATGGCCTTAATCGTTTCCGACAGCTTGGGATCAAACCCAACGAAATCCGGCTCATTGGCGGTGGGAGCCGTAGCGGCATTTGGCGCCAAATTTGTGCCGATGTTTTCCGGGTACCAGTAGTCTCTCTCGCGACCGCGGAGGGCGCGGCGCTGGGCGCAGCATTACACTCTGCCTGGGTCGACCATCTGGTGAACAACAAATCCAGCAGCCTAAATGACTTGGTCGCAAAATGTGTCAAGTTGGACGAAAAATCGCGCGCCCTGCCGGTTGCCGCATCCGCTGACCTTTATCAGGAAGTGTTTGGTCGATTTAAAGGGTTAACGCAAAGGCTTGCGACCGGAGGTTACCTTTGAGGGTTACAGGTTGCGCGGCTCGCATTCGTTTGGGTTTCCCTGCTCCTTTGAAACGTGTCGCAACGAGAAGAGCGGCGCCCAGCTTGTAACCTGCAACTCGTAACCCGTAACTTGTAAACCTCATGAAATTCGTGATTGCCGCGACCGGTGCAAGTGGAGCGATTTATCTACAGCGCCTCCTCGAGCAGATCGATTGCGGAAAGAATGAAGTACATTTGGTCTTGAGTGCCTATGCCAAACAGGTAGTAAGCGACGAGTTAGGGAAGTTACAAGTTCCGGTGGGTGTTCATGAACACAATGAACGCAGTATGAATGTGCCGTTTGCCAGCGGTTCCACCTTTTTCGATGCGATGGTGATTGTGCCCTGCTCGATGGGTACGCTGGGACGGATCGTTGCCGGTACCGGCGAAACCCTGATTCTTAGAGCGGCCGATGTATTTCTGAAAGAGAAACGGAAACTGCTTTTAGTCTTACGGGAAACCCCCTGGAATTTGATTCACGCACGGAACTGTTGCCAGGCGATAGAGGCCGGAGCAGTGATCTTGCCGGCAATGCCGGCATTTTATGCTCGGCCGGCAACCATCGAAGATCTCGCAGACACCGTTGTGCACCGGATTCTCGACCAGATTGGGTTGCCATCCGCTAAGACTTTCCGCTGGTTCGAGAATCCAGAATGATAATGCTAGTTTCCTCGCGGTAGCGCCGCGGAAATTCGGCCAACGTGGGCGGCCTCGCGTAGGCTGCCTGCGACCTGAAACCTGCAACCTGAGACCGTGAACCCCATCGACATCCACGTCCATCTCCTTGGCAATGGTCTGGCGGGATCCGGTTGTCGTGTTCAGAGCGTGTGGTGGCAAGCTCCGTTCATCCGGGCGATGGCGCATAGTATTGGACTGAAGGTCGACCGCCGAAGCGCCGATCTGGATGAAGCCTACGTTCGCCAACTTATTACTTGGCTTGATAGCTCGTCGCTGGCGGGATTGGTTGCGCTTGCTTGCGACGATATCCACGATGAGGGTGGCACAGCTCGGCCCGATCTTTCACGGCTGTTTGTGCCGAACGATTACGTCTTCCAGATTGCCAAATTGGATCCTCGGATACTTCCCGGGATATCAATTCATCCGGGTCGAAAGGATGCTCTCGACCTTTTGGAAGCCGGTGCGGAGGCCGGCGCCGTCCTGTTGAAACTCTTGCCTTGCGTCCAAATCGTCGATCCTGCTCTGCCCAAGTATCGGAGCTTTTGGAAACGGATTGCTGAGCTCGGGCTGCCGTTGCTGGCTCATACCGGCGGGGAGTTTTCGCTCCCGACTTATCGTCCGGAGTTGCAGGACCCAAACTGTCTGCGAGCGCCGCTCGAGCTCGGAGTAAAGGTCATCGCCGCCCACTGTGGTGCCCCTGCTCTGCCTTGGGGCAAAGACTATTCTCTTGAGTTCCTCAAGCTTCGCCGGCAGTTCCCGAATCTCTACGGAGATATATCGGCCCTATCTCAACCGACCCACCTGAAAACACTCGCCCGGTTACGCGACGATCCGGAACGGATTCTGTATGGGAGCGATTATCCGGTGATGACCTCCGTAGTCTGGTCGAGAATGACGCGTTGGGTCTCAGTAGAAGAGTGGTACCGGATTCGCCGGATGAGAAACCCTCTCGAGCGAAAGCTGCAGCTCTCCAGGGCTCAGGGGTTTCCTGACACAATCTTCAACGATGTATGGAACGTGCTCCGGATGCCGAAGCCTTCCCCTCTGCGGGATTCTAGGTTCTAGATTCTGGGTCCGGGTTTTCTTGGTCGGTCGGCCTTTTTCGTTACGGGCCCGAAATTTTTCAGAAACTCGTTTGACGTCAGGATCGCCCCTGCTACTGTGTCGGCCCCGAGAAACCGGATGGCGGCTAAAGCGGGAAAGGTTGGAAAGAGATTTCCAAATTTCCGCTTGCGGTGATCGAAATGATCGCTACGGTTGCCGGCCCGAGTTCTACGGGTTCCTTTGGGAATGTCGCGTAATTTTTGCAAAAATCGCGTTGACCAACTCAAAAGAAAAGTTAGATTACACTTCTCCGTTGAAAGCGGGGCTCGCCAATAAGAGCGAGTGGTGTTCTTCTAGTTTTAGGGACTTCAAATTGGCTCAATTTTGTCCCGGTTGAATAGATGGGGAGAGATCCTGATTTACCCTGTTTGGCCGGAGGCGGATTGAGTTTTTTTGTCGCCCAGAACAAATAAGAACCGAGTTCATTGAAAGTTTGGTTCTGAGTTTTTAAGCACTCAGAATGGTGAAGTCAGCGAAGACTGTGTTGTGCGTTATACGTCAACACTTTTTGGTTTTAATATTTATTAATGACCGACAACCTTACGCTTTCGGACGCGAGTCCGAGAGAGTAGTAAGATATGAATGGTCAGAATCTCTTTGGTCCGGCAGCTGCCGGACACCTAACTCACGTTAGCGAAAGATTTTAACGGAGAGTTTGATTCTGGCTCAGAACGAACGCTGGCGGCGTGGATAAGACATGCAAGTCGAACGAGGTTAGTTTTGTAGCAATACAGAGCTGACCTAGTGGCGAACGGGTGCGTAACACGTGACTTACCTGCCTAAAAGTGGGGGATAGCTCGCCGAAAGGCGAATTAATACCGCATATGATCGCAAGATCAAAGCAGCAATGCGCTTTTAGATGGAGTCGCGGCCTATCAGCTTGTTGGTGAGGTAACGGCTCACCAAGGCTTTGACGGGTAGCTGGTCTGAGAGGACGACCAGCCACACTGGAACTGAGACACGGTCCAGACACCTACGGGTGGCAGCAGTCGAGAATTTTTCTCAATGGGGGAAACCCTGAAGGAGCGACGCCGCGTGG
>JBEEIB010000177.1:0-7015 GCA_041167675.1 Verrucomicrobiota bacterium | reverse complement strand
CGCGGGCGTTGACGTTCGCTGACGTTCGTTGTTGTTCACTGTTGTTCATTGTAAAAGAAATGGGCGATTTCTTCCCATTCGACCGCGGTTTGCCGGCCCTGATCAAATTCTTGGATCATCCAATCATAGGCTCGCCTGACCCTTGGATCGTCTTTGGTAAAATGACCGTCCAAATGTTGATGAGCCGCAAAAATGAGCCCGGCCAGACCAGAATCCTTGGTCAGCGAAACCTCCAGGGGTCGACCAATCAGCCGAGGTACATCAAACGGTGCGTACATCCACCAGAACTTATTGAGCCCATCAGCGTGAATCCCGGCTCGGGTCCGATGCGCATCACGCCCATAAAGCGGAGCCTTTTCGGCGACGGGCTGGCCGAGCCTCGCGTACGTTTCAGCTAGCTCGTTCAAGGCGGTAAAATCTGGCTGTCGCTCCGCCAAGAACCCCATACCGATCAAATGCATGAGCACCAACTCCAATGGCGCGTTACCGGTTCTCTCACCTTTACCCAAACAAGTTCCGTTGATCACTCCGCATCCATTTCGTATCGCTGCCAGGCAGTTCGCAGTGATTAAACCGGTATCATTGTGCGGATGAAACTCAAGATCAGCGGGCGGCAAACCGATCTTGATCAGCTCACGAAAGAGCCTTGGTATACCTCGCGGCAGCGGAACATCCTCATCGGGTAGACCCAACCCGAGGGTATCGCATAAGCGAAACTTAGGTCGAACGGTTTCCGGAAAATCAGCCGACTTCTTCCGCACAGCGTCGACAAAGTAGAGGATAAAATCGATCGAAGCGCGAGTAGCGTCCTCGAGGTGCAGCCGCGGACGTATCCCATTCTCTAATGCCATTTGTACCGCGTCCAGGTAGATTGACGCGGCCGATTTTCGTCCTCCGGGCGTAAATTTATGAAAAACGTGATAATCAGAAATCGAAGCGAGCAGTCCGGATTCGCGTACTCCCAGAGATTGGATCAGCCTTACATCCTTGGTCGAGGCGCGGATCCAGGTCGTTGGTTCGATCGGGTGACCGCTTTGGAAGCGCCGTTGCGCCTCCCGTAGCGCATCCAGATCGAAACGACGGTAAACAAAAAACTCCGCTTGCCGAATAGCCCCAGAATTCCGAGTAAACCGACACAAAATTTCGTAGATCCGAATGCTTTGCTCAGTAGTGAGCGGCAATCCTCCTTGCTGTCCATCGCGATGGGTAGTTTCGGTCGTCCAGACCTCGGCCGGCAAACCTGGTGGTCGGGTCTCCCAGCCATAGAGGGGAAACGTCTCTTTCGGAAACTGCCGTTCAAAATAGTCTGGTCCCTGCTCGACGGTCCGCATTCCGAGGGTGGCTGGCATAGGATTAGCGAAGTTCAACCTCGCCTGTCCGTCAATGTTGATTCATAAATCAATCTGTCTTCTGCTAGGCATAGTATGAAAATCCATCTGACTGCTACCGAGGCCGCTGATTTCCTGAACATTAGCAAAACAACGCTTTACGCATATGTCAGCCGAGGGTTGGTCCGATCGGAGTATGGCCTGAATCAGCGTTCACGCGTCTATCATCGGCTCGATCTCGAGCGATTGAAGCAGCGCAAACGGATCAGACAACAACCGTCGGCAGAAATGTCGAATGCCTTGTATTGGGGCAGTCCTCTTTTGGAATCCGGCCTCACGTTACTCACCAATGGACAGGTGTTCTATCGCGGCAAAGAAGCGACCGCGTTAGCCTCATCCCGAACCTTCCTGGAAGTCGCAACCTGGTTCTGGACCGGCAATTGGGAAGTCTCCGCGAGCGGTCATTCGACGGTCGGACCGAAAGAATGCGACCGAGATCCAATTCTGCTTTTTCAGGAGGCGCTGTTACGAGCTGCAATGACCGAACCACTCGGATATGACTTCTCTCTACCGAATCTGCGCGAAAGTGGAACTCACATTCTCTCCCTCTTTCTTCAGATACTAACGCGGAAGCTAAATCCCAACGTGACCGAAGTGGCCCGGGAGCTGCGAAAAGCATGGTGTCGACCAAGAACTGATGCAGAAATGATAATTAATGCGGCGCTTATTCTCTGCATCGATCATGAACTGAATGTTTCGTCGTTCACGGCTCGAGTTGTTTGTTCCGCCGGCACCAGCATCTACGAAGTCGTCAGCGCGGCATTGTGTGCCTTGCGCGGCAGCCGCCACGGCGGCGGAATCGAACGAACGACCAAATTGTTGGTCGAGATGCAAGGGTTATCATCGGTTCGCGATTCCCTTCTCCAGCGCATCCGAGCTGGCATTGAAATACCCGGGTTTGGTCACCCACTCTACCCCAACGGAGATCCGAGAGCAGCCAAGCTGTTCGACTTACTTAACAAATACTTCGCTGCCGAAGCGCGACCTTGGCTGAAGGTGGTCGTTAGCGCCGCCAAAGCATTGAAGCGGAAGCCCAATATTGATCTGGCCCTAGCCGTTTGCTCGTTGAGCCTGCAACTTCCATCGCATGCGGCGTTCGCTCTGTTTGCGCTCGGAAGAACGGCCGGCTGGATTGCGCATGCCGCCGAACAAGCAGAAAGCGGAAAGCTCATTCGCCCGCGAGCTCGTTACATTGGACCAGTGCCAGCGAACGACAGTGAACAACAGCGAACGTCAACGAACGTCAGTACCGGCGTTGACGTTCGTTGTTAAAAGATCCAGGGAATCAGGCGCTTGGTTCGGGCAGCGTACCGCCGATAGTCATCGCCTAAACTATTCATCAAGACATTTTCCTCGACCGATATGCGGATCATGTAGGCAGCCAGGCAGCAGCCAACGATGACAATAAACCCTAGCCAGTTGAATGTCAGACAGGCGATTCCAGTCATTGCAATCAGCCCGCCTGAATAAGAGGGGTGTCGCACAAATCGATATGGTCCGTCCTGAACAACTCGGTGATCCCTTTGAACGCCAACGTCTACCGTAAAGAACTCTCCTAAGTGCCGGATCGCCCACAGCCTGATAGAAAAACCTGCAAGAATGAGCAGGTCTGCGACGGCTACGATCCACAGCACTCGCGGCCACTGCAGAAATGGAAGTCTCCCGGCTACCAAAAAGCCAAACAGACAACTGCCCAAAATAAGCATCCAGGCCCAGGAAAGAGTTCCCCGATCATCACTGGTTATCGCGCCCCGTCCGCGTCTGGCCGCAAGCAAATAAATTTCGAAAGCCAAATAGCCGAAGGCCAAAATTAAGGTGATCGATGAAATTATAGTGCGCATTGGTAGCGAGAAACGGTAGCGGCGACTGTCCCCAGCTGCTGGTGCTGCCCCGCCCTCAAGAGTTAACCGAAGCGATCGGCTTGACGCCATCACAAATCGCGGTTGCCATTGTTTGCACTGGCAGCTGCCGACTTGATCGCCCCACAAAACGGCAGTCTTTGCGGTCATGACCTTCTAGATTCTAGATTCTACGTTACAGATTCTGCAGTATATTTCCTATCTTGATGAATTCGACCGTTCCTCTCCAATCTGAAATCGAGCAGCGTGGACGCCAGATTTTTGCGCTCATTGACAAATTCCAAGGCAACACTGCCGTTTTTCGCCGTAATGATTTTTACGGCCGGTTGATGGAATGGTCGATGAAAGACGAGGCATTCAAGACGCAGATGTTTCGCTTCGTCGACGTACTCCCGACCCTCACTTCCTCAACCGATGTAGTAAAACACCTAGCGGAGTACCTGAAGGACGCGAAGACGTCTGTTTCCGGGCTTATGCGCGGAGCGCTTACTGTTGGCCGCATCGCACCGGCCATTCCGGCGGCAATAATAAAGAGCAATGTCACGGCAATGGCCAATATCTTCATTACCGGCACGGACGGAGAATCCGCTTTCCCGAACCTCCAGCAAATTTGGAAAGAGGGTGCACGATTTACTGTAGATATTCTGGGTGAAGCCGTGGTCAGTGATCGGGAAGCAGACGAATACGCTGGCCGCTACCGCGCTCTTCTCGACTTTCTGGCCGACGCAACGCGCCAATGGAGACCGCAGGAGCCACTCGCGACCAATGAACCTCCCCTGGTGAATGTGTCAGTGAAACTTTCTGCGCTTTGCGCACGGGTCCAGGTGGCCGATCCGAACCAAAGCATTGACACGATCCTGCGCCGACTTCGACCGATCGTCTCACGAGCACGCGAGCTCGGCGCGTTTATTAACCTCGATATGGAACACTACGGTCTGAAGCAGTTGACCGTGGACCTGTTCAAACGACTCGAAGAAGAGTTTTCCGGATACTCTCAGCTCGGGCTGGTGATTCAAGCATACCTCCGAGACTCTCTAGCTGACGCGGAAGCTCTACTGAAATGGAGCCGGAATACTGGCTGCCACTTTACTGTCCGACTGGTAAAGGGCGCCTATTGGGATTTCGAGAAAGTAATTGCGGCTCAACGGACCTGGAAAGTGCCGGTCTATCTAGCAAAACCGGAGACAGACGCCAATTATGAGAGGATCACTCGACTGGTTCTGGAAAATCACGAAACGGTTTATCCTGCGTTCGCCTCTCACAACGTGCGCAGCATTGCGTACGCGATTGTGTATGCCGAGAAACTTGGTCTGCGAGCAGGTGACTACGAGTTTCAGATGCTATACGGCATGGCGACCCCGGTGCGTCGGGCTTTAGTGGAACTTGGACATCGAGTCCGCGAGTATTGTCCGATCGGAGAACTTGTTCCTGGCATGGCGTATTTGGTGAGACGCCTTCTGGAGAATACTTCCAATGAAGGTTTTCTCCGGGCGAAGTTCAGTGCAAATACATCGATCACCAGACTGCTCGAGGATCCCGCTGCAATCGCCGGTCAAGAAGGCTCAGAACGTGGGGAACCAGTGTTCGTTCAACCGCGCTTTGTCAATGAACCTCCGCTTGATTTTGCACTCGAATCTGCGCGAATGGCGATGAGTGACGCCATTTCAAAAGTACGCCAGCGGCTGGGAAAACATTATCCGCTCGTGGTCGCCGGAAAACCGGTGGAATCATCGAGATCTCTCAATTCGGTAAATCCCGCGCGGCCCGACCAATTGATAGGTACGGTCGCCGCGGGCGGCAAAGAAGAGGTGATTGCTGCGGTCGAATCGGCCCAAAAAGCATTCCCACGCTGGAGCCGCCTCTCAGCAGAAGACCGGGCTCGCTGTCTCGATCGAATAGCGGAGCGGCTGCAACAACGCCGAACCGAACTGGCCGCTTGGCAGGTCTTCGAAGTCGGTAAAACCTGGATTGAAGCCGATGCCGATGTGATCGAAGCGATCGACTTTTGCCGCTTCTACGCAGAAGAAGCCCGTCGTCTGGGCCGAGGCCGATTGACTCAAGACGTCGCCGGCGAAGTTAGTTTGGAGAGTTATCTTCCCCGCGGCATCAGCGCAATCATTGCTCCATGGAATTTCCCGCTCGCCATTCTCTGTGGGATGAGCGTCGCCGCGCTAGTTACCGGAAATACCGTAGTGATCAAGCCAGCGGAACAATCATCCGTAATCGGCGCGCTGTTCATGGAAATTCTGCAAGAATCAGGCCTCCCGGAGGGTGTTGCCAATCTGTTGACTGGCACGGGAGAGGACGTGGGATCTTATTTGGTCACCCATCCCAATATTGATCTCATCGCCTTCACCGGCTCAAGAGAAGTGGGAACGACGATCTGGCAATTCGCCGGCGTCACGCACTCGGGCCAACGCAACTTGAAGAAGGTCGTTTGCGAGATGGGCGGAAAGAACGCAATGATCATTGACGGCGACGCCGATCTCGATGAGGCAGTGCTTGGAATCATCCATTCCGCCTTTGGTTTCCAGGGCCAAAAATGTTCTGCGCTCTCTCGCTTGATTCCGGTCGGGAAAGTGGGCGAGCGGCTTTTACCGCGATTGGTTGAGGCAGCTGCCGCGTTGAAAATTGGACTCCCAGAGGAACCAGGCACCGATATCGGTCCGGTGGTTGACGAGGCAGCCAAAAAGAAAATCGAGACCTATTTGGCACTTGGCCGAAAGGAGCATCGCATCGCTTTCGAAGCAAAACTTCCGGCAAACCTTGCCGGCTATTTTGTTCCGCCAACAATCTTCATTGACGTCCCGGTTGGTGCGCGGTTGGCCCAGGAAGAAATTTTTGGACCGGTGCTCGCGGTAACACCGGCCCGCGATCTGGATCAAGCGCTAGAAATCGCAAATTCTACCGAGTACGCGCTGACCGGAGGACTCTACTCCCGTAGTCCGCAAAATATCGAAAAGGTTCGTCGCTCCTTTAATGTAGGTAACCTCTACATCAACCGGAGCATCACCGGCGCGGTTGTCGGCCGTCATCCTTTTGGTGGACACTTGATGTCCGGCGGAGGTACCAAAGCAGGAGGGCGTGATTACTTGCTTCAGTTCACCGTCCCCCGGGTGGTCACCGAAAACACCTTGCGACGCGGCTTCGCGCCGGAGACTGAGATGGTAGCTCGCACTGAATTCGCAAATGAGCTGACAGCCAACCGTTGATGGTCAGCGGTTGCTGAAGTGGCGAAGCCGCGCTTCAGAATACCCTAGGACAAAGCCCTATAAGCGCTAACTTAAATTTTCGGGATGATTGCCTACCCCGAGGGGGCAGAAGGACTCAGCCCGGGGTTTTAACCCCGGGAAAGCGAACACCACAGCGATCCGCCCTGTAGGGGCGCTAGATTTAACAGGACAAACACAGAAATATATGGTGTAATCGTATGATGCCTCAATCGCTAGCGCTCGTATTGGTGCACATCATCTTCTCAACCAAAAACCGAATGGCATTCTTGCAGTCGGCCGAGCTCCGTTCAGAGGTGCATGCCTATTTGACCGGAACCTTACGGGGCCTGCAATGTGAACCGCTGCAGGTGGGCGGGATGGAGGATCAGGTTCATATCCTTAGTGGCCTTTCCCGAACCACGTCGCTCACCGAGTTGGTCAAGAAGCTCAAAACCAGCTCGACAATGGACCGTAAAGGCTAAAGGTCACAGCCATTTGCAGCTGGCAGAGCGGCTACGGGGCTTTCTCGGTTAGCCAATCGGCCAAAGAATCGGTC
>JBEEIB010000176.1:0-9358 GCA_041167675.1 Verrucomicrobiota bacterium | reverse complement strand
AGCGAGAGGCCGAACGCACGGCGAAGTGAGTCTCCACGATCCAAGTTGGAAAGATAGCAAGATTTCTTAATTTCACCGATTCGGGCCAGGATCGCTGAGGCTTATTACACGGGCTAAGGTCTGCATTCAACGTCCGCCGGTTGGAGTGTTCTAGGTTAAGGCCGACCAGATTCCCTGGGCACACTTTGCACTACCGCATTGATATCTCGACGAATGGATCGCAGCCGTTAGCAACAGAAATATTTGGCGTTGCTGTATGAATAACTGCGGCATCGTCGTCCAGAATTTGCCTACTCATTCCGCGCTTTCTTATTCTAGCGAACTTTTAATCTATCCCTTCCACCGCATGACGGAGCACAGAGCGCGGGCCCTGAGATCCTCATCGACATCACGGTAACAGTCATTCTGCTCAGCCGCCTGGCACGGCATGCGCCTTTTCCAACATCCTCTTGTTAAACCAATGGGCGCCGACCCCTGGTTACCGCAGTAATCGAGGGAAGTTCACCAAAAAGCTGGCGGTAGGCTGCGGAAAATCGGCCAAAGTGGAAAAAACCCCAGCGTACCGCTACGTCACTCACGCGAAACATCCGCACTATCACTTTCGAGAAGATCCTGGCGCGCCGCATTTAGCCGAGCAATCTGAGACCACGTACGCGGGGAAATACCGTATGCTTCTTTAAAGAGCATTTCAATGCTGCGCTCGCTCATCCTGGTCGCACTACACAACCATGTGCTCTCTAAGAAATTCTTCAGCACGCCGCATAGCCGCAAAGCGGTATCCGGCGAAATCTCTCTGGCTCTTGTGAGAAGCCTTGTCAGTGCTCGCCGCGGCGCGAATGAATTCATTCACTATTTCTTCGCAAAGGTTTGCTGCGGCGGGCCCGCTTAGCGCTCCTGAGTCAGCTAGGTCAGACAAAGCAGCTTGGATGACTGAGGTGAGGCTGCTCGCCCGGTCCGGAGCCTTGAAATTGGCCGTTCCGCGTTCTGGCAGTTCCAAGGGTCGGCCGGTGAGAATCGTCGCAACCTCTTGTAATTCGTGACGGTCGATTAGAAGGGCTTGCCAAGTTGTTCTTGGCGCATTTCTAAATTGGAGCTCGGCTCCTTCGGTGAAACAGAGGATCTCTCCTTGGGCAACGCTAAATCCGTTACACCAAGCCGGTTTTTCCGCATGAGGCGTGAATCCTAGACAGATTTGATCCGAGGAAAACTGTCCATTTACCGCAAACGCCGGCGCATAGTCGCCGCAATCCACCGAGGAGTTACCGAAAACGATCCGGCGATGTCGAACTTCAAAACTACCGCCTTCCAATAATCGGTGATCAAAGCGTCCATCACGAATCACCTCCAGAAGATTTTCTGGATCAAAAGTTTCGATCCGCCGATCAAGAAATCCACATTGCTCGTTTGGCTGCATGATCTACCCGAAAGCAAGTAGCGGCCCGGACAAAAGGTATCGAGATCACAGGAGGCCGATCGAGGTCAAGCCTAATTGCTTTCGACGTTCTCTGGCTCGTCGAATAAAGGCCGAGCTTCGGTGCGAAAACTAGCCCGAAAGTTGGATCCGCGGGGGGCGGATGCAACTTTCGTCCCGAAGGACAGCTACGAGCAGTCTTGAGAACTGCTTGTAACCGGGCTAGTCAGCGGGTTCTTCGCACCAACCGAATCAATCTGCACGATTATTTCAGTCGAAGACCGAACGCAAAAATCTCTCAAAAATAAGCGGTGCAGTCGCATCTTGAAAAGCAGACCAAAAGCAAACCTACGAACCGGAATTAGTAACCATAGGAAATGCGGTCCAGCGCCGCTTGAGCGAAGGCAATGAGCCCAATGCCTCGATGATCGAATTGAACAATTTGATCGGCGTAAAAGGCTTGGCCAAGTAAGCAAACCCATCTTTCCGAACCTTGCTCTCCAGGTCCAGATCGCGTAAGCCAGTAGTAACAAGACCGGCACATCGCCGCCCGGTTCCGTGCCCCAGCTTCTTATTTGATCGAGAAGGTCAAACCCATCTCGACCGGGCATAACTAAGTCGACCAAGACGACGTCTGGTCGAACTCTCTTAATTGCATCAACCGCTGCAAAGACCTCTTCGCAGAGGGTTACTGAGGCGCCGAATAGAACTAGGCAACGACCGACGACTTCTCGAATCTGCGAATCGTCGTCCACCACCACGATTCTCAGCGGTTCTGAGCTTCTTGATACCATATGGAGTTGGCGCCCATATCGCCTGAAGCATTCGCTCAAACAGCGGAGCAGAGCTGTCGAATGCATGTAAAATCCTAGCGAAGGCAAAGGAATCCCGCTATCCACTTTCCGCAATTCTTGTGAGAAGCGAACCAATTGGCCGTTTACACGCCCCTTGCCGGGCGATCCGGCAGCGCCCTCTGACCTTAGTTAAAGCGTTTGGGCAAGGAACACGGCGTCGGACCGGCCGACGTTATTCCTGGACCGACGGGGCGGTCGCGCTCAGCCGTTCGACAAACGTCGGCTCGATCGTGTAGGTCTGCGAGCTCTCGCGGCTTCCGCGTAATTGCTCCATCAAGCAGCGGATGCTTAACGTACCGATGCTGCCAAAATCGTGCTTGATTGTTGAAAGCGGCGGGCGAAAAAACGCGGCTTCGGGAAGATTATCAAATCCGACAATCGATATTTTCTGCGGCACGCGTAGACCATTTTCTTCGCAGGCTTGAATGGCGCCAAGTGCCATTTGGTCGTTAGCAACAGCTAGAGCCGTAAATCCCTCACGGTCCTCCCTAAGTAACTTGAGAGTTGCTTCAAATCCTCCTCGCGAGGTCCAGTTTCCGTCAATGCAAGGACCGGGTGCGTGACCGGCCTCCTTCATTGCCTTTAACCAGCCTTGATAACGGAGACGGGCAACACGCCAAACCATTGGTCCCCGAAGATATGCGATTTTAGTATGTCCCAGACTGAGCAGATATTTGGTCGCCAAATAAGCGCCATGCTCCTGGCGGACATGCACCGAGGGTGCTTCAAAACCAAGATCACAATCTACCGCTACCAAAGGCACGTTCACGCACATCTCGCGGAGAGGACGCAAATCCATCTCAAACGGAAGATGCATGAGGATCCCCGCAACCCGATGGGCACACAATTTGTTAACCGCACGGCGGATCCGGTCGATGCTGGCGTCTCTAATCCCGGCAAACATCAAAGTATAATCGGTTTCCCTAGCCGCGCGTTCGACATTGATCATTATTTGGGCCGGACCATAAAAGCTGGTAGCCCATGTCACAAAGCCGATCACGGTCGAGCGCTGACTCACCAAATGCCGTGCTGTCATGTTTGGCCGATAACCCAGGTCCTCCATCACGTTCAGAATGCGTAACCGGGTTTTGGGGGCTACATCGGGCATGTTGTTAATCACTCGTGAGACTGTCTGATAGGAGACGCCAGACTGAGCCGCGACGTCGTGGATGGTAATGTGCTTTTTACTCCCTAATGTTTGCCTGGCCATAGCCGGATCCTAACACGAGCAACTCATTTCGAGGAGTCGTTTTCGGCGGGCTAACGTCGGAAAGCCATCCCTAGCGAGCTAAGGCGTCGGCCAGAATCTCGATTGGATGCAGCGCGATCCGACTGGTGCCGTCTTTTATCTGATGCCGGCAACTGGTACCGGGCGCTGCGATGATAGTTTCAGCCGGCGCCGACCGTACCGCCGGCAGCAAAACCAGTTCTCCAATCTGCATGGAAACCTGGAAATGCTCCTCTTCGTATCCGAACGATCCAGCCATACCGCAGCAACCGGATGGAATAACTTGGACTTTGTAATTCGCCGGCAGTTCAAGCACCTTGACAGTCGGAGTTAGAGAGGCAAGCGCCTTCTGATGACAGTGCCCGTGCAATTTGATCGCGCGCGGCTGTTGGGTGAACGCCTCGTGCCGGATTCGCCCAAGGTCCACCTCGCGCGCAAGGAACTCGTCGATGAGCAGAGCGTGTTTCGCTAAGGTCTTTGCCGCGCCGATCAAGTGCGCAGGAACGAGATCGGGTATTTCGTCGCGGAAGCCCAGGATGGCAGATGGTTCAATCCCTATGAGCGGTGTGTCGGCGGTCACCGCATTCTTCAGCAATTCGACATTCCGGATGGCTAATCGTCGCGCGTCGCGGAGCAACCCTTTAGAAATCTGCGCTCTACCGCTATCGACGTGTGGAGGAATGATTACTTGATAACCCAAGCGGTTCAACAGTCTCACCGCTTTGATGCCGATCTCCGCGTCATTGAAGTTGGTAAACTCGTCGCAGAATAGAAAAACGCGGCCGTTGGGAAAAGAGCCGCTTTGATTGGCATGAGAGCGGTACCATCGCCGCAAGGTGGTTTTGTACAATTTAGGTATCGAGCGCCCTTGGGCGAAGCCGGCCGACCGTTTCAAGAGAGGTGCAATCAGGCTGTGGCCGATCGCAAAATTGTATACCGCGGGAGCGACAGACGCCAAAGCCATCGCCCGTGCGAAATTCCCAATTGCTCGTGAGCGCAGCGGCACTCCCCGTGCGTCGTGAAACTGCTGCAGCCATTCCGCCTTGAGACGAGCGACGTCTACGTTTGATGGACACTCCGATTTGCAACCTTTACAAGAGAGACACAAGTCCATCACCCCGGCGATTTCATCGGAATCAAACGGATTCGCCTTGAGCGAGCGAGTAAGGACTTCGCGTAACATATTGGCCCGAGCACGCGTCGTATCGCGCTCGTTGCGCGTCGCCATGTAGCTTGGGCACATGGTACCGCCCATTAGATGGGATTTGCGACAATCGCCCGATCCATTGCACTGTTCCGCCGCTCGCAAGATGCCCCGTGAATCCGAGAAATTCAGCACGGTCGCGAATTCACGCACCGCCTGTTCGGGCTCGTAACGTAGACTCGCATCCATCGGGGGGGTATCGACAATCTTGCCAGGATTGAATACCCCGGACGGATCCCAGGTGTGCTTGATATCCCGGAACAACGCGTAGTTCTTCTCGCCCACCATCAACGACAGGAACTCACCGCGGAGGCGACCGTCGCCGTGCTCGCCGCTGAGCGAGCCGCCATAGCGCTTCACCAGGTGGGCAACTTCGGTCGCGACGACTCGGAAGAGCCGCTGACCCTCTTTTGCCTTCAGATTCAGAATCGGACGCAGATGCAACTCACCCGAGGCCGCATGACCATAATGGACCGCAGAAAGACCGCGGCGCCGGAGAATATCATCGAAATCGCGAACGAATGCCGGTAGGTCCTCCGGATCGACGGCAGTGTCCTCGATGACAGCTACCGGTTTGGCATCTCCTGGTATGTTGGAGAGCAAGCCGAGAGCTGCTTTGCGAAGATTCCAGACGCGCTGCTGGTCGGCACCCCAAACCGTCGGATAGTGATACCCGAGACCTGCCGCCCTCAGTTCAGTCTCAAGCCGGCCGGCCATTTTCGCGACCTCACTACGAGCGTTAGCGGCTAACTCGACCGCGAGGATAGCACCCGGATCCCCCTGCACAAAAAAACGATTCTGCCGTTGCTCGAAATTGGTCTTGGTACATTCGAGAATATGGTGGTCGATCAGCTCGCACGAGCGCGGAGCATATTGTAACGCCACGAGATTGGCCCGGAGCGCCTCATCGATCGTGGCACAATGTGCGCAGACGAGTGCGCTCTCTCGCGGAGGAAGCGCTGTGCAAGCCAACGTAATCTCAGTGAGAAACGCCAGGGTGCCTTCTGATCCGGCGAGCAGCCGGCAGAAATTGAAAGGCGGACCATTAGGTGAGAACGGAGCGCAATCAGCAAGTGAATCGAGAGCGTAGCCAGTGTTGCGTCGATGGATCGACTTTTTTGGAAACTCACGCGCAATGGCTTCACGATTGTTGATGTCGCCGAGTAACTGGCCGATCTCTCGGTAGATCGTTGCCTCCAGCGAGGAGTCAGAACATTTAACAACGAATTCCTCAGGCCCGAGTGGCCCAAATTCAGCGACCGATCCATCGCTCAAAAGCGCTCGAACCGAAACGAGGTGCTCGCGCGTACTTCCATAGATTACCGAGTTAGCACCACAAGAATTGTTTCCGACCATTCCCCCGATCATCGCTCGGTTCTGAGTAGAGGTCTCAGGGGCGAAGAAAAGTCCATGCGGAGCAAGAGCCAGATTAAGTTCGTTGCGAACGACGCCGGGTTGTACACGCACACGGCGCCGGCTGGCATCGATCTCCAAGACTCGATTGAGGTAGCGCGAAACGTCGACGATAATTCCGGCACCGACCACTTGTCCGGCCAGCGATGTCCCAGCCGTGCGTGGCACCAATGCCGTGCCATGGTCGCGTGCGAACCGGATAAGTCGAATAATGTCCTCTTCGCTCTTCGGCAGGGCGACCGCTTGCGGCATCTCGCGATAAACCGAAGCATCGGTCGCGTAAAGGGTGCGCATCGCTGCGTCGAGATGAAGCTCGCCCGCTAACTCTTCAATAAGATGTTCGAAAACAGAGGGGCTGGGGGGAAGCATGGGGGAGAATATAGTCTCCCTGCCTCATTCGCGTCCATTTGTGTCTATTCGCGGTTCCTGATTAGAAAAAAAGGCAGCTATTGCGAGCTGCCTTCTATTTGATTCAAATCACGAACCCGCGTCGTTAGGGCTCGGTGAAGCCAGGCGGCTTCCCAACCGGGGCCCACTGAATTTGCGTATCCGTATTTCCCACTTTGTCGTGGAAGTAGTTCCACTGGTGCGATACCGGTGTAGGATTTTTCGGCTGTCGCTCAGTGCCGGCCAAGCAAATGCTCGCGCTTGATACCAACACCAATGCGATCGCTGCAACGGCCGGGCTCTTTATTGATGTAGATAACAAAGACGTCCTCATTGTTTCATGTCCTTTCAACAAAAACGGTCGCGTAACGCCGAAGCAGATCCAATAGAAAAGTCCTTCAAGATTAATAACCGTTAGTTATCAGTAGCAGCCGCCGCAACGCGTCCTTCAATCGGGTATGATGGATCATTGTATCCCGGCGTGGAGGCGTGACCCGGCGCCACGAGCCGGTTCACTAGGGCTTCGTCTTCCGCCGTGAAATCATAGCCGAGGGCAGCAAGATAATCCTCCCATTGTGGCTCCGTTCGGGGACCCGCAATCGGGGCCGTAACAATCCGATTGTTAAGCACCCAGGCGAAAGCAAACTGGCCCGGAGTGATCCCGCGTGAGCTCGCATGCTTTGCCAACTGGCCAGCGATCTGCAGACTTTCGGGTCGCCACTCGGTTTCCATGATTCGTTTATCCTGCCGGCCAGCTCGGGTATCCGCGGCCGGTGGATCCTGTGCCACATATTTGCCGGTGAGAACTCCGCGAGCGAGCGGACTGTAAGGTGCCACGCCCAACCCGTAATGGGCACACATTGGTAGGTGCTCGACTTCGGGCATCCGGTTCAACAGGTTGTAGTACGGTTGGCTTACGACCGGACGATCGATCCCGACCAGATCGCAAAGCCGGCAAATCTCAGCCACGCGCCATGCCCGAAAATTTGAGACTCCAAAATACCGGATCTTTCCCTGTCGCAGCAAGTCGGCGAGTGCCCGTACTGTCTCGTCGAGCGGGGTGGTGTGATCCTCTTTGTGGAGATAGAGAATATCGATGACATCGGTCCCAAGGCGACGCAGACTGGCTTCGACCGCATTAAAGGTCCGCCGCCGGGATAAACCGCGATCATTGGGGCTATCGCTAGTCGGGTTAGCCAGCTTCGTCGCCAGAATCCACCAGGACCGCTCGGGGCCGATGGCGCGCCCGACGACTTCCTCGGAATGGCCGTTATTGTAGGCATCGGCCGTATCGATAAAGTTGATCCCTGCTTCGTGGGCACGGGCGATGATTCGTCCAGAGGTCGCCTCATCGGTCGGACCCCCGAACATCATTGTGCCCAAACAGAGCGGAGAGACCTTAAGACCGCTGCGGCCTAAACTACGATAATCCATATTTCTCGTTTCCTTTCGTCGCCGGCTTTTACTCGTGAGCGAGCGGTTTTCGTTGGATCAGATCTCGATACCAATTAAACGAGTCCTTTGGGATTCGTTTCTGACTTTTGAAATCGACTTTTACGAGTCCAAACGTGGGCCGATAGCCGGAAGCCCACTCGAAGTTATCCAAAAAAGACCACACGAAATAGCCGCGTATGTCCACTCCTTGACTCATGGCTTCCCACATCGCGTGGACGTAACCATCGAGGAATTCGATCCGCTGCTGGTCGTGCACTTTTCCATCCTCCGATAACGTGTCGTCGAAATATGCTCCGTTTTCCGTAATGTAGATCGGAGGACACTGATACTCTTGATGCAGCCAAAGCAATAAGTCCCGAAAAACCTGTGGATTGATTTCCCAATCGAAACTAGTCCTCGGCAAGTGGGCTGGGGGCGAGACCTGGCGAAATCCGAGCAATTCGTTCGCGTCCGCCTGGATGTACGCACGAAAATAATGATTGATGCCTAAAAATGAAATCGGCTGGCGAATAGAATCCAGATCGCCTGGGCGAATGTAAGGATCCAATTCCGAAGCTACTCCATCTGGATAGCTGCCGGACAACAACGGTCCCAAAAAACAGCGATTCCAAAGATCGTTATAGCGTTCGGTCATCACCATGGAATCCTTCGAGTTATCGGCCGGGACGCCTGGGTGGATGTTCAGCGTCGTACCCAGTTGCCAGGAAGAATCGTGTGACCGCAGTGCTTGGAGTGCGAAGCCTTGCGCCAGGTTCAAGTGATGGGTTACCGCCAAAAAAGCAGCTCGATCGATAATTCCGGGCGCAAAGATTCCCAAAGCATGACCCAGACAAGCATAGACTGACGGCTCGTTCAGCATGATCCAATGCTTAACGCGATCACCCAAACGAGATGCAGTTCGTGTTGCGTAATCGGAGAACCATCCGCAAATATTGCGATTCGCAAAGCCGCCATGCTCTTGTAGGGCCTGCGGCAAATCCCAATGGAACAGCGTCGCGAATGGGGTGATACCAGCGCTTAGAGTCTCATCGACCAAACGATCGTAAAAATCGAGACCGGCAGCGTTCGGTTTACCGCGGCCGTCTGGTATGACCCGTGACCACGAAATGGAAAAACGATAGGCTTGGACCCCAAGTTCGCGCATCCGTGCGATGTCTTCTTTGTAGCGATGGTAGTGATCGCACGCGACATCACCCGTTTCCGAGCGCTCAACTTTGCCTGGTATGTGCGAAAAAACATCCCAGATAGAAGGGGCTCTTCTATCCGACCTGTCCACGGTTGTCCATTTTATTGTCCTCTTTGTGTTGCTATCACGAGGGAGCGACATACGGTAGACACAAGTGGACAGTTATAAACAAAAATTATAGCGATGCGGAACTATTTGCGGAACTAACTCCCCAGAACTA
>JBEEIB010000175.1:0-10318 GCA_041167675.1 Verrucomicrobiota bacterium | reverse complement strand
GAAAGAATATTACTGCCGCAAGCGCTAAACGCATTTTGCGATCTTAGGAAAGTCGGAAAGCAATGTGCGTTCGGAATGGCCGATCGTGGAGAAAAGGAGCACGGCGCTATTGGGAAACCATGGCAGTTTGCGAGCCTGCTGATATGGACACCTCGCACCATGCCAGAATGAGAGCCTTCCCAGAAATCTTCGTTCATGCAGCCAATCGAGAAAAGCATCTGGGCGATACCGTCGAGAAGCATAGCTAAGAGAAACTTGGCATGAGTAAAGCTAAGTTCCCGCTGACAGAGAAAGCCAAGTAGTAAAACTGTTTTTCAGCAATCCTCCTAACTGAAAGCAGTTAGTAGTTATGACCGAGCTAGTGCAGTTAGCATTCTTCCTCATGTTGTGGGGTATCATCGATGTCCGCCGGTGATTAGGTAGTCCGATCGGCTGAAATGTTTTAATCCTACCGAATGATAAATGTATAACTCTTTCGAATGTGAGGAAAGTTGCCCGGTCCACCAATGTTGATAAATCCAGCTTATTAGTCTCGCTGAACCAATCTATTGGCAGGTGCCGTCCGGATAGCCCATGGTTCTTATGTGAAGTTAGCATATCCATTTAATGTAGTTGTTGCCAGCAGTTTGCCGCGACGATTAAGCATCGCTTGCGCCACAGCTTTTCTGGTGCTCGGGGGATGTTCTACTTATGGAGGCTGGCACTCCCAAATCCGCCGTGAACTATCAGGAGCCCCCTGCTGCGAAAACAGAAAATCACACCCGTTCCCTTGAGCAAGTGATAAAGGACCAACGCGATTGGTATCAGATGATCGATTAGCAGTCGCGGTGCTCCGGTAGTGATTTAGAGCCGGTGTAGTTAGCTCTGCCGATGGCTCTAGAGTCATCCCGGGCAATCTGACATCACCACACGAGTGCGGGAAACAACGCACAGACGTAAAAACTCCAGGCTGAGGGGCGAAGATCTCGGCAGGTTGCGCTCTACTACCTCGTTGACTGCCTGATCAATCCAGCCAATCCTACGGACGTCGAACAGCTAAACGAGTTCAAAATGATGTCGTGGCATTTTCCCGACATCAAAGAGTCAATCGACAAGGTAGAGCGGGTTTTTGCCGACAAGAAAGATCTCCGCAGGGCTTCTCGCTCGCAAATTGCGTCAAAATGAACCAATAGTGATGAGAGAATTTGGCGACCTGATTCCCGTTGTGTTTGTGCCGGTGCAAGCCGTAAGCTCTCGGCATGTTTCCCCTGATTGGTTACGTCACGCGCTACGAACAGCAAGGCGATCGTTTTTCGGCTTCGGTCAACGTCGAAGTGCCTGAAGCTATTTCACACGTCCAATTAGATAGGGAAGTGTTTGGTAGTGCGGCTCATGCTGTGCCTCACCTAAATCCCAGGAATGCAGAGTTGGCCAACATCTCGGTGCATGGTCTAGGGCGGCTGAAGATTCAAGTTGGCGATGAAACGCGCGTGATGTGCTTTAAAACGGGCGAGCTACCGGACTGCATCGCCGGTGTGAACCGTCGTGGAGCCAGCTTCCCATGCTTCCCGAATCGTCAAGAGAGGTGATGGCTTCGGTTCCGAAGACCATACACTGAAGGCCTACGGCATTGCTCTACAGCGTTAGGCGTAGGCTTGTGGAGTGAGGATCAGAGCGCGAGCTAGCGCTTTTCGGGATTGGAGAAGGTACGGTTCATGAAACAGTCCCTCGCTGCTGAAAAAGAAGCTCACCTCGCTTGCGGAATAGCCGGGAGGCGAGTTGTGTTTGAGATCTGCCTCTGCTGCTCGAAGCGCGTTCTGCAACGAAAGACCTAGTTCCAGGTACAACTGGGTCAACATCTCGTGAATGTTTTGGCTAGTCATATGTGCGTAAATGAAGCCGGCCTCTCCTCCGTAACTAATGATTCCAACCAAGCGCGGAAAAAGGCCGATGAATGACGAGAACAAAAGTTGAACGCGGAGTTCTATGGGGAGGGTTCGGCTGCCGATCGGTTGAGACGAGCCCCCAGCCCTACCGGCGCCAACCGACCCTGAAGGCCGCGGATTCAACGCCCCGCAGCCAATTCTTAACTCGCGCGAGCTAAGGCACTTATCTAGAGAAAGGCAACTTCCCCCGCCTCTGGCTCGCGTCAGCACGAAGTGAAGATGGCGGAGAAGATCAGTTTTGAAAATTCATCACCTCCGCACCCGTAGCCTGAGTTCGTGCAGTCGAACGTTCGGCGCAGAACCGCATCGAGCCCTGCTACCCCGCTTTGTTTTCTTCCCTTAAGAACGCCAAAATTTTTGCCGCTTGTTCGCTCGTTGGTTCTCCGTTGCCCTCAGTCCATCCCGTAAGCGTTTCGGGCGAAACTCCTATAGCTTCGGCGACTTTCGAGGCGTGTTGGATGATGATGTCCCGATAGTTTCCTAGAGCGGTGAGTTGTTCTTCGGTCGGTTCCATGCTCCAACGATACCAGAAATTCGGAGCCGTGGGCCCAAACATGATCGTGGCGGCGCTGAAGACCTACGGCCGTTTGCCGCGCCAAGCCGTTAGGGGAGGGGAATGTGCCATCCCTTTTGAACCTGGCGGCATGCCGTCAGATAGTATTCAAATTGTGGGCATCGTACCGCCGTCGATGAAGTAATCACTGCCGTGAATCGAGGCTGCGCGATCGAACGCAAGGAAGGCTACCAGTTCTGCGACTTCTTCCGGCCGACCTGGCCTGCCGATGGGAGTGCCGCCGATGAAGTCCATGATCTTTTGACGCGCAGCATTCTCGTCAATCCCGCTGCTCTTGGCCAACTGTACGATCATCCCGTGGGGTCTCAATGAAACCGGGCGAGATCAGATTGACCCGCACTCCCTTCGGACCCACTTCGTTCGCAAGGCCTTTGCTGTAGGTGCTGAGCGCTGCTTTTGCTGCGGCGTACGCCAGCGTCGAGTCGTAGAGCGGCAGACGATGCCTGAATGGACGCGATATGAAGGATGACACCGGAGCGGCGCTCCAGCATGCCCGGCAGAAAACTCCTATCAAACCTTACCGCCGCCATCAGGTTGACGTTCAGTGCCCTCTGCCAGTCGTCGTCCGTATGCGCCTGGAACCCGCCGTTGGGAGCGTCCGATCCGCCGAAGTCGTTCACCAGGATATCGACGCCACCCCAATGCTTGAGAAGGCGGTCGACAACCGCTTGAACGCCATCTGCCATACCAATATCCCGCTGGACCAACAGCGCTGGCTGCTGACCTTTAGGCAGAGGCGAACGTGCGGTGGTCGCCACGGAACCGCCGCCCATTGTCAACCTGCGGACGATGGCTTCTCCCATTCCTTTGGTCCCGCCGGTCACCAAGACCCGCTGGCCTTGGAACTCGTTTCCATCAACAGAAAACGGGTACTTAGCAGTCATCAGTGAATCTCCAGTGAGGTGATTTTGTCGTTGGCGAGCGTGAACGTGTAGTCGAGCTCGATCGGGCTACCGGGGAAGTCGCCGGTCAACCGTGCGCAGAGTGTCACAATGTTCTCACTCACCGAAGCATCGAGAGGCTCCATAACATATCGGTACTTCGCGTCGGCCTCCCGCTGCCAGGACCTTATGGCATCGAGCCCGCGGTAGTCGCGGGCTTCGTCATGCACCGGGCATCGTCGGCAAAGCAGAGGACCAGCATATCCGGATCCTTTGCTTTCTCCGCAGCCAGGTAGGTGACAACTGGCCCAGGCAATGAAATCGGGTTCTGCGGATATCTTGGTTGCATAGGGGGGAGTCTCGCCGGACACTGACTTCCTCGCAAGTACACACGTTAAAGTGCGTTACCAACAAAAAAGTATGCCAAAGAGCTATACTCCCGCATCAGCGGCCCAAGACGTAGAAGCAGCCTTTCGCCTTCTCGAAGGGCGCTGGAAGCTGGTCATCCTATTTCATCTATTCGGAGGCAAGGTACTGCGCTTCTCCGATCTAGAGCGCGCCATTCCCAACATCACGCAGAAGATGCTTGGCCAGCAGCTTCGTCGAATGGAAACTGACGGCATCGTCGTGCGTAAGGTCTATCCCCAAGTACCTCCCAAGGTGGAATACAGTCTCACGGCATGGGGTCAGGCGCTGTGTCCGGCGCTGGACGCCATCTTGAAGTGGGCCGATCTACGGCCGCAGCAGATCGGGGAACACAGCATCAATCGTACACCGCTCACGCCTATTGATGAATGAGGATCTCCTTACCGACCGTCAGTCGGCCTTCCAGTGCGCGGTGTGCCTCGGCGACGCAATCAAGCGGATAATGTCGCCGGTGCGAAGTCAACGAGTGCAGCGTGCCAAACGCGACGCCGTCTTGGTGCCGGGTAAATCCCGGAACAACTGAGCCGATACCGTCGGACGAGACCGGAAGACCACGGTCACGCCTGATTCAGGAGATGACTCAGCTGTTGCCTCACCGCTGGCCACTCCGCCGTCACGATCGAATAACGCGCCGAGTCGCGAGCCGCATAATCAGCGGCCATCCGATGGGCTCGGAGAATCCCTTCAAACTTTCCACCGATGCGTTCGAGCGCGGTGCGTGAACGCTGGTTGCGCGCGTCGGTGTGAAAGCAGACGCGGAGCACCTGCCACATTTCGAAGGCATGCGTCAGCATGAGCAGCTTGGCCTCAGTGTTGACTGCAGTGCGGATTGCCGAGCGGGTCAGCCAAGTATAGCCGATCTCACACGCGTCGAGGACGTGGCGGGTCTGCCGCGCGTGACCCTGTGGCCACGACCATCGCTCCAGGTTCCAGAACCGGGTAGACCCAATAACTCGGCCGGCATCCACCTGAACAATTGCGAATGGCACCGCGCTGCCAGCGTCCCGCCAAGCCAGGGCGGTTTCGACGTAATCGCTGACTTCGACCGTGCCCTGCGGGACTGAACTCCACCGGTAGTGAGAGGGGTCAGCGGCTGCGGCGGCTACCAAGCCGTCGATGTGGCGGTGGTCAAGCGGTTCGAGACGAACGTGCGTGCCCGGCAGTACAAGACCTTCTGTTTCCATAGAAAGCGAGCGCGCTAATCAGCCTCTGAGATACTTGTCGAGAAAATCGAGGGTACGTTGCCAGGCCAACTTGGCGGCGGCCTCATCGTAACGAGGCGTTGTGTCATTATGGAAACCATGATTGGCCCCTTCATAAATGTACGCGGTGTAAGTCACATGATTCGCCTTAAGCGCTTCCTCGTAGGCTGGCCATCCTCCGGTGATACGCGTATCCAGGGATGCGTAGTGAAGCAAAAGGGGCGCCTTGATCTTGGCAGCATCTGCGGCCGACGGCTGCCGGCCGTAGAATGGAACCGCTGCCCCTAGATCAGGGAGCCGCACCGCCAGCTTATTGGCCACGGTTCCGCCAAAGCAGAAACCCACGACACCGATTTTTCCCGTGCATTCCGGACGCGATTTCAGCCAATCGACGGAAGCCACAAAGTCTTCGAACATTTTGTTCTCGTCCACCTTGGCAAAAAGTTCCGCTCCTTTCTCATCATCGCCGGGGTACCCCCCAACCGAAGTAAGACCATCAGGCGCAAGCGCAAGGAAGTTTGCGGTTCCCAAACGTCGTGCCACGTCTTCGATATAAGGATTTAGGCCACGATTCTCGTGTATAACGAGCACGCCGGGCAACTTTCCGTTCGTGTTCGCGGGACGAACGGAATATCCACGAATGCTACCGTTGCCTTGTGGCGAGGGAACAGTTGCGTACTCGGTTTGAAGTCGCTTGTCGTCTTTAGGGACTTGTTCCGCCAGAGCGTAGTTTGGTCTGAGGCTATCCCAAATTGCGGTGGCCGTTAAGCCGCCGACCGCATACTTTGCCGCACGATCCAGGAATTGGCGACGACTGATCTCGCCGTGAACGTAATGGTCAAATAGGTTCAGCAATCCCTGAGGGAAATCGCTTGCTTTTCTTCGTTCCATTAAAGTGGGGTCCTTTGTCGTTGATCGCAATTCTGGGGATGCTTGGCAGAATCTACATCTAAAATCAGGCCGCGTCGTAGATCAGCAAAATCATAGTTCCCCTCATACATTATTTCGCGTCTTCGGTAGCGGTGACTGATCCCGCGAAGTTGCTAGCGGTGGAATAGGGGAACGGCTGCACGGAGCTTTTGATAGGGAAACAGCAAAAAGCGCAGTCGCCATGATGTTCTGTCGCCTTAGCGTGCCGCTCATGTCGATATGTACAGGGTTAATCAACCCGACCGGACGGCGGCCGTACCGTATATTCAACACTGGGCGAAGATCATGGCGACTGCGTCATGTGATTGGGTTTGATCAATTGCCCTACGCAGGGGTCTAGGACAATGACGCGGCGGAGTATAACCGGACAGTCGGCGCTACCGAAGACGCAAAATCATGCATCGGGAAACTACGATATACCGATCAAGCGGAGTGCCAGAAAACATTCCCCAAAGGTCAAAACATTTCCAAATACTGTTGCTTAAATCTGTGGATATGCTACCAACAATCATGGCTTGGCGCATCGAAGAGAGTGTTATTCGCGGTGAGATTGATAACCGTACGCCTGGACAGGTCCGCGGCAACGTCTGGCTCGTTGGTGGCAACGAGCCACTGGTTTTAGAGTTGGCCGGCAACTGTCACAAGGATCTGGCCGGCTGCCGACTCACCTTCACTAATCCAGCACCGAAATCGGATGGCAGGATAACGCTCGCCGCGAATCAGAGCGGCGCAGTGGGAGATATGACTGCCGCCCGCAAGGTTCGAGTAATCGAAAACTTCGATTATCTCGCCATGAAGAGAGGCAAGAAACTCCCGGAACATCTGGCGAACTGTCTTTATCTCGAATGGTTCAGTGAAGCCAATGGACGAGTTGTCATCGAATCCACCGCATACGAGATCAGCGTCAGCGAGCCGGTTTGGAGGCTCGCTCCCGATGAAGAAAGCCGGCAGCAGGAAGCCAATGCGGATGCGATGCGGTCATTCATGGAGCGTGCAGCGGGAGCACTCGATCCGCGAGAGGAAGCTGCTTACGATGGAACACCCAAGGACGAATTCGAATGGGAACTCTTCCTTCGCGCATCTGATCGGCGTACGACGAAGTTGGGTGAGCTGATGGAAAAATATCACGATCATCCGGACCGTGATCGCGTGATAGCGCGGGAAATGGGCTGGACGGCAATCGAGGAAATGTTGGATACCGAAGCAGAGTTCAGTGTGGAAGAGGAGCCGGATAACACCGATGACGTCGACTTTGAGGAATCCGAACCGGTGGAAATGGACGAAGACCCGATTCGACATCCTCTCGTTGCGCGTTTGATCAATCGATCTGCGACTCTGATGAAACTCGCGGGAGACAGATGGGACAACGATCTTGAGGAGATGGTCGGAGGTTTTATTGCGGTCGGACCGAAGATAGCTGGCGCACTCGGGATCGTGCGGCCAGGCGGGAAGCTGGACAAAGAGTTTAACGGATTGGTGGTTGCAAAGCTGAAGCGCGCAATCGGCGAACTGTCCCGCGCCGTCAATGCTGCGAGTCGCCTTAAAGAAAGAAAAACTGAGCTGCCATTTTCAGTCGACGAATGGGTTACTGAAATGCTCGAGACCCGCCAAGAGATTTTGGTGCTCATGAATGAATTCAGGCGCTGAATGGGGAGGTCTTCAATAATTCGAAACTGCCAATTCTCATTTCAATGACCATCCGTTTTGACCGGAATACCGAACCGGTGAGTGAAGAGCAGCAAGCTGGCGATGAACGCGTAAGCGACGGCAAAAGGCCAAGCCGGCACGAGATTTTCCCAGCCTCCAGCGACTGGTTCCCCGGCGAGCCAATCGAGCAGCGGGATATTCAAGGCAGTATCGCCATCGGCAAACTTCCATGCATGCATCATACCGACCAGGCTCAGCATCGAAGCCAATGCAGACCAGATTGCCGCAAGCCGAAAACGTCGCTCCACGATGTAGTAGACCATGGCTGACCAGATGGTTGCGGTATAAATGAAGCCTTGCTCGAGAGAGAATGCACCGTCCAGGAACAGATTCTGATGGTGAAACAATTCGATCAGCGATGGTTGTAAAAGAGATTGGTCGTGTCCGACGGCTCTAATAATATTCTTTGCCAGCTGGGATACCCAGGCTCCCAGCGCCGGCAAGAGTCCGACAACGATCGTAATGAAATGTCGAGGTGGCACGGTGGTAAATGGCTGTACCGTGATGATCAGTCCAACCCAGACCACGATTGCTAGCCCGGCATCCTCTGGGATCAGCCACGAGATGAGCGATATACCACCGGTCAAGGCAAGGAGGGCGATGAAGATCCCATTGAGAGTGCTGTACCCGGCTCGCGCACCCAGGGCTTTCCAACCGGGGTGTCCAATGTAAATCGTAAGCGGAAATGGTGAGCCGAGTAGAGCGCCACAAATGGTACCCAAACCATTGATTATCAGCGCCGACCGCGCTGGATAAGGATCGCCGGCAGCTTCCGCAGATTCGATATTCTGCAAAGAACTGAGTCCGCTTAATAGGCTCATAGGTAGGATAACGGAGAGATACGGGCGGATCGTCTGGAAGGAGAACGCCGTCGCGATATCGCCGACCACAAAATGCGGAAGGTTCAAGCCCGGCGGCTGTGCGGGCGCGGACCCGACCGGGGCGAGCCCAGTTATCCAGGACATCAGTGTGCCGATCAAGATGGCCAGCGGAATGCCGGATAATCCTGCGGGAAAGCGCACCCGGCCGAACGAAGTGCATAGCATCACCGCGAGAGTAGTGATGCCAACGAGCGGGCGGGCGAAGCCTTGCAGCAGAAAGCTCATTGAGAGCAACGCGAATCCAATCCCTGCGAGCGTTGCTAACATTGCCGCCGCCGGTGTCACTCGTTGGATGAACTTTGCTACGAACGCGATGACTAGCTCAATCAGGCCTGAAATAAAACAAGCCACCAAACCGACCTGCCAGGCTACGCGTATCGGGTCAGCTGCACCGGTTGCCTCAGCTAGGTTTCGGGCTGGCAGCATCACCAGAAACACGTAGGCGACCATCGTCGGCGTGTTGATTCCGTACGGGATCGCGCACACATCGTCTCTGCCGGTGCGCGTTGCCAGGCGAAGAGCCTCACGAGCATAAAGAGCGTTCCCAACCAGCATCGAGAACGCGATTCCTGGCAGCAACACGCCGTACACCATGGCGGCGGGAAAGCCGAGCGGGCCCTGACATAAGCCCACCACGATGATGAGCTGAACAACGTTGTCCAGACCGAGGCCAAGGAATCCATCAATATCTCCACGAACAAACGCCCTCATCGATCAGGTCTAGTTCGGAAGTTGTTTGAGAACGTGGAGGGTGAAGAGAGCGGCTGATCGGGCCGCGATCTGGCCCAGACGCTTATAGTCATTTCCTGGACTCTCCTGCGCCAGATTGCTGCCGCCGCGAATGACTAAGTGGGGCAAATTGAGCTCGTGACAGACTTGCCCGATCGCAGCTCCTTCCATCTCAACCAGATCGGCTTTCAGCTTGGCCCGAATGTCCTGCAGTTTGATTTCCGTCATCCCGAACACATCGCCGGAACAGATGATACCTGGTCGGATTTGAGGAACGTAAGAGGTCCCGTTTGCTGTGATTTCCAGTGGCTGGTAGGTCCGCGCTGCAGCCAGGGCTAGCTCGAGCAATTCCTGGTCAGGAACATATTGATAGTTGGTGGGTTTTCGGGGTAGTGGTCCGATCACCTTTCGATACAGCATGCCGTTGGCATGAAGACTGCCGAAGTCATGGTGGACGGTTTTCTTTCCCAGAATGATGTCACCGGTTCGTAGTGCATGGTTAACTCGTGCCGCCGTGCCGGTGTAGAGGAGTCGGGTTGGCTTCGACTGACTGATGAACAGGGTGCTGATCATCGCTGCATTCGTCTTGCCGACGCCGGTGATTGCGATAAGCACCGGCCGCTGCTCGATATGCCCACGCAGAAAAGGGAACCCGAACAAATGCCCCTCCTCGGGTTCTTGAATCTGAAGCTGTAGAGGTTTTACCTCCCAGGGGACAGCTCCCAACACTAAGGTCAACCGTCGTCTCATCGGCGCCCAACCTGAGCAGTTTCTGCACCTAGCCTGCATTATTCTCCGGCTACACCGGACAATTCCGCTGCGATTTTTGCAAAGAAGAGTTTGCAGCAGTCTGTTTCAGTCAACGCTTCGCAAAAAGCCTGTAAATCATCCGGCGGCTGCCCATAAGCGCTAACTTACGTCTTTGGGATGGCCCTCTACCCCAAAGGGGCAGAAGGAGTGCGCCTGAGAGTACGCAACAACAATGGGGTGAAAGTCCTCATCGGACAGAAACACTGGTCTGTCGGTAGCGGAAGGCAACTGGGTCGTCGAGAGACGGGGTGGA
>JBEEIB010000174.1:0-5082 GCA_041167675.1 Verrucomicrobiota bacterium | reverse complement strand
CCCTGGCGCGGCCGGCGGCATTGATCTCCTCTTGACAATGTTCCAAGAAAATGCCGAAATGATGATCTCTGACCGTCTGAAGGTAGAAAGAGAAAGGAGTCGCCGTATGACGTATCGTCGCAACATTTGCCTGATATTGATGTTTCTGTTGTCCCTTGCCCCGCTCGGCACTGCCCACACTGCGTACACCACTGCGTATACCACCGCGTACAACTATGTCGTCACCTTCTATCCTCGCTGGTTTACGTTCATTCAGTCCGCTATCGGCGCAGCCAACCGGTTAATTGGTCCCGACCGGATCAGTCCGCTCTATCACGCCGTGGTAGCCATTAACGACGACACCTTATACGCCAGCGGCTACATCTCCATCACCCTCGACGAGCCCGTCATTGTCAGCATGCCTTACACGACTGACAACTATTCCGTGCTTCAACTCGACCAGTACGGTGACGTGTTCGAGGGCATCCCCGGCAATACCCCGGGCTTGTTCGCATTGGTCCCAGTCAACTGGAACGGCACGCTCCCCCACGGAGTGACCCAGATCGTACATATCCCCTATGAGCACAGCGTTCTGATCGTACGGGCCGACAAGTACGTCAAAGACCAGAACGGCAACTATCACAACATGCGCGCCGAAGCGGACCGATTCCGCCGACACATAGGTATCGCGACGCTTAGCGAATTTCTCTCCAACCAAATCACCCCTAGCATGATAGTTCCGGAGCTGCTCTTCTCCGTACCCTACAAAGCCATTGCCGTTCACATGATCGACACTGAGCCCCTGTCTTTCCTATATCTGCTGCGGTCATCCGTGTTGTCTCCCAACACCGAGCAGCTCACCCCCGATGAGCTGGCGCTTTCCGATGCTTTCAACCAATTCTTCAGCGATCCGGCCAATTACTCCCAAATGACCGCCGCTGCCCAGGCGGCCCACGCGGACATTGACACCGACTACCTTACCAAAACGATTGCTGGAACAACCTGGATCCATTTCACCAACATCGGTGAGTGGCTAAATCCCCCCCAGTACCTCGATCGCTCCGCCGTTACCGACTACATACAGTACGGGAACAACATTCAGGCGGCCGGTTACTACCATTCCTTCAACGCCGCCGATGGCAATCCGCTCGATGGCAGCGCACATAGCTATATACTGAAATTTTCCAAGAACCAGATACCTGACGTTTCGCGCTTCTGGTCAGTAACGGCTTACCTCCCGCTTGGCATCGAGCTGGTGCCGAACTCAGCGGACAAGTACGTCGTGGCCAGCTATACGCCCGGACTGGTCCAGGCCAAAGATGGCTCAATCACAATCTACATGTCGGTGACCAAGCCCAAGGCAGTTCCGCAGGCGAATTGGCTGCCGATCCCACCGGGACCGTTCAACATCATGCTGCGTGCTTATGGGCCGGGACCCGACATCGTGAACAACACCTACGTCCCGCCGCCAATCCTGCCCCCATTAGTTGGAGACTGAAGTGAGTGACTAAGTTTGGAGAGATGGGTCTAACTGTAGAACTCATCGGCTTTGACAGTTTTGACGCCTAGCGGATGTCGCGAATTCCAAAACCAAAACTTTAGCCAAAGGGGGGGTGAATATCCGCACCGCTGCAACGCTACGAGCGCCTGGCCGGGCGGGGCGCGAAGACGGCTAAGGAAGCTGCGAATACGCGGTTTCGGCTTCAGCAAAAAGCGGAAAACGGATTTGACGGCTTTGACGCATCCCGGCCTTTCTGGGAATACTCCAAGATGCCCGGCAAACGCTCTCAGGAGTGGCCGCAGAGCCGCGTTTTGATTGCTTCCGTTGTTTGACGCTTTTGACGCCTAACGCGCACGCGCGCGCGAGGCCGCTAAAGGGGTGCGCGCACGAAACGGAAAAATAAAGCACGGTAAGGAGCGAAATCTCCTCGTGGATGAGAGTGCGAACCTTGGTCAGCAACGCTAAATCCTGCGCAACAAGGCAGCCGGTGTTCCATTGCCAGTCGTCACATAAAACGAGCTGTAATCGCATTCTGGAGCGTTTTCTTTTAGCCGAATGATTCTTGGACGGCCTAAGCGTACGATTTTTTCCGTTTCGTGAGGTCAGGCGATATCCATCTGAACCCGTACGGGTGAAACGCGATGGAAGGAGATGCGGCCGAGAAACCAGTCGTTCATCAATTCCCATTCCAACATCATTTGGGTTAGTCAATCTTTAGCTCATCGGAGTTATAGAGAATGACCCTCTTGCTCAATAGCGAAGAAAGCGACGGGATGTAAACTTGCCGGTGAAAGGAATTTTCGTTGAAAATTATTGTCTGCTTTCGCCATCTGAACTGTATCTTCCGTAAGTGGTTGAGAGGAGTGGACTACTCCTGGCATTTGCAACATCTACTTCGCGAATTCGGCCTTGGCCAGTATGCCGATGTTCGCACGGTTGCTAGGCATTGACCGGGCGGAGAAACATCCCAGCCTGCCATCGACCTTCGGCATTGAGAGCCTGATAGATGGGCACGGCAAGAAGCTTATCTAGCCGCTTTACCAGACTTCATCGGCAAACGGAGCTGTGCGAAAGGATCAATCGCCACATAATGAGTTTCATCTTGTCATCCGTGGTAGTTCTGTTGGTCGGGGCATTGGCGTGTACGCTGCTTAAAGTATTACCTAGGCTGGTCGTTATGGCTGGGTTCTGCGTGTCTGTGACCTTCCTAGCCCTTTGTGTCATACGAAATCGAGAGACAATTGCCCACAGGATTTCTTCGGGAACCTTTCACGCCATCGCCAAAGATGATCAGAAGTTTCTAGATGACCTCCTCCGCAAGGAGAACCACGAAGGTCAACAACAACTCGATACTGCGCGCGTTCCAGTCCCCAACGCGGAGCTTCAGATCAATGGTGAGACGGTTAGACGTGCAGAACTGGTCGTACACAGTGGGATCGTCAAACGCGCTCAACTGGTTCAACCTCAAAGGAATTAATCCCCGTTCTTCAAGAGATGCGTGAAGCGGTTCCGAGGGTCGGGCAAGACAATTCTCGATTGCAGCGCAGATCGCTTTTAGATCTAGAGTCGATTAATACATCGCCGTAGACTTTTCACCGCCATGGATTAGGATGGTCATTCGTTAAATCTTAAACACATCAAAAATTACTGTGTTTGAGACTCAAAATCATCTTCTCGGTAAGACCTTTCCAGGCTACACCACCCGAGTCGTTTGGACTCAGCCCCGCTGATGAACCGCCCTCCAGGAGCCCGGCAGGTGCGTCGTCGAAGACCCACACTCCTTCCCTATAAAGGGAAAAGGAAAGACACGGCATTCATTTTTTCTCTGCTGCGGCTCCCTCGGCGTCGCAAGCAACGTGCGCCCAAAGTTTCCCGTCGCATGAAGTTGTTCAGCGGAATCATACGTCAAAGCCTGACCTTGTCGCGGTTGCCAGAAGACGCTCTCTGACTGCTTGCGGGTTGCCAGTGACGAAGAAAACTTCTTGGACAGCCGTTCCGGTTTTAGCGAGCGCTTTCAGTCCTGTCCCAGTAAAATACTTGATTTCCAGTCTAATCTGCTGTTTGAAACCCTTGGTCGGTCTAATTCGTCCGGGAATAATCGAATGAATCTCCTCCCAGGGCGCAATGCTTTCCAAGAGTGGCCGCAAACCCTCAATGAGGGCATGCTCATATTTCAGCTTTGAGCTCTTGCCGCGATGTTTCATAGCTCGTCCACTTTTCGGAGGTTCTCGAACACATCTCAATCGTTGTCCTTCTGCCCAGGTTAACCCTGGAATGTGGCCGTTCGGGGCCGTCGACTTTGTATTTCCGTAGAAAATTAGGAATCGATTGTTTAAGGTTTCGTTCCTGATAAATGATGATCCAATGGGGATGCTGCTCGGTAAATCGAGCTACGCCCCTGCAGATACCTCGTCCGTAGGCTCTGATGTCTCGACCAGTAGGGCGACGGTCTTCTGCGAAGTCGATGCTGGACCAGACCGCTTCATTTCAGGAACATGTCCAATGATTGCTAGCTGCCGCTTTAGTGCCTACCATTCTGCCAGGCTGCCGTCTTTGTTTCGCCAGACTGGGTTCTTCCAGCTATATCCAATCCTGCCAGCTTCACGAACTACTTTCTCGTTAAGTTCAATCCCCGGCCCGGATCCCGGAGGAATGCCAACGTAGCCATCGGCGTATTTGAATATCAACGGATCAACCAGGTAGTCGGTGAACTCGGCTCCAACGTTATAATGGATACCAAGACTGTGCTCTTGAATGAAAGCGTTCGGAATACAGCCATCCACTTGAAGGCTTGCAGCAAACGTGATCGGTCCAAGAGGACAATGAAGCGCGACTGCGGTATCGTATGCTTCTGCCATCGCACAGATCTTGTAAGTCTCGCTGATCCCTCCGGCGTGCGAGATGTCTGGTTGGATGATGTCGAGGACACCAACCTGCAAGAAGCGTTTGAAATCCCACCGGCTGTAAAGACGTTCGCCTAACGCAATCTGCGTCCGGCGGTACCAGATGCGACGAGCCAGAATTTGGGGTGGGTCGGGTTACAGGCATTTCGTTACCGGAATAGTGCCCCTAACGAAGTTCATTGGCCTCCACTTTCTCAGCATTTGCTGGTCCTGATGACCAGACCTCCCGCGAAGATGAGATTCAGGTACGAGGGAGGCAAAAGGGACTTACCGCCTCCTGCTGGCTCGATTGCGGTAATGCCGGTTAGGAGTGAGGCAGAGGTTTGCTGGCGAGGTACCAAGGACTCGTTTCATATTTACTTGGACCCAAAGTTGACTGCGCGAGTAGCCACGACATCGTTCGAGCTGGATGTCTCCCACACACCGATCCCACCGCTCGACGCTTTAATCCTACCTGAGCTCCGCACCACGATGTTGGCCGTCGACGCCGAGTTAACCACTGGCGGCCTCGGCGGTCCGCTCATGATCGAGTCGCTCGCCAACATTTTAGCGGTTCGCCTGCTACGCTATATCTTTGGACTGCGCCGGCTCGTCACTCGGACGGACGGAGTACTTACGCGCCGGAAGCTCACCACGATTGTCGACTTCATCATGGCGAACCTACACCGCAGTCCGACGCTGGAACAAATGGCTGCGTTG
>JBEEIB010000173.1:0-3065 GCA_041167675.1 Verrucomicrobiota bacterium | reverse complement strand
ATGGATTCCTGGCTTCCAGATGAAATTCTTCTTCTCCCCGATGTTCGTCGGACCCGTGACCGGATGTGCAACCCAAGCGAGTTCTGGTGCCTTTTCCGCTCCGTTCATTGGTGCTCGGGGGGGGACTTGAACCCCCATGCCTTTCGGCATACGCCCCTCAAACGTACGTGTCTGCCATTTCACCACCCGAGCGACGGGCGCATTTTTGTGCGACCGAAAATGCCGCAATGCTTCACACGCCGCAACCTGAAAACTCGGTGTAGTTTCGGCTAACGATGGACTCGGAAGATTGGATCAAGCTCGATCTCCACATTCACACCCTCGACGATCCCAAGGATAAGCTCGATTATTCGGCACGAGAGCTCCTGGCGCGCGCGCATCGGCTCGGGTTTCGCGTGCTTGCCATCACCCTGCACGATGCCGTATTTGATCGCGCCGAGGTTTTCGCTGCCGCTGAACGGTTAGGCATCCTGCTGATCCCGGCGGCGGAAATGCGAATTGAGGGCGCCGACATCATCCTCTTGAACATCGCCGCTGCGGAAATAGGCGAGCTGAAACGTTTCGATGATATCCGTGCCTTGCGTGCGCGCCGCGGCGAATCGCTTTTTACTATTGCCCCCCATCCCTTTTATTTTCTGGGAGGCTCGATTGGCAAACGCTTGTTTGAAGAGATCGATTGTTTCGATGCGATCGAGCTTTGCCACTTTCACAAAGGCATTTTCAACCCGAACCGGCGCGCGGTTCGGATCGCGGAAAAGTTTGGTAAGCCGCTCATTGCAACATCGGATGCGCATCGTCTCAATGCATTTGGTCACCATTACACGAGCGTTCCGCGACCGGAGCAACTTACGGTTGAATCGATCTTTTCTCAGTTGCGCGGCGGCCGGCAGCGCATCACAAGTCCTGCGGCAACGCTGGCTGATATTGTGAGCACGTTCTATTTCGTTTTCATCGAGCATCCGCTGCGTAGCGGCGGCCAAAGGTTGCATGAATGAGTTGCGATTTGCACTCCCGCCAAAAATCTGACAGAGCTATGAAAATGAGAGCTAGATTGTTCGCTACCGTTCTGCTGGCGATGGCGGTGTCGCTGACGAGCTGTAGCAGCACGAACAAGAAACAGCCGCGCGCTCAAGCGCAAAAGAAAGCCGCTAAGACCAATCCGTCGCAGGAAAACACAGATGTTGATTTTGATGCTTTCGTCCAGCGCTTACGCAAAGCCGTGGCAGCGCACGATCTGAATACCATCGCGGCAATGATGACCCCGGATTTCGGCTACAGTCTCAATCCGGAAAGATCAGGCGATGGCGTTTTCAAATTCTGGGATGAGAATAATATCTGGCCGGAGGTGGAAGGCATTCTGGCGGAGAAATTCGTGAAGAAGCAGGATTACATGGTCTCTCCGCCACAATTCGCCGATGCTTCGTTGAACTATGACGGATATCGTGCAGGCATCCGCCGCATCAACGGGAGCTGGAAGTTCGCCTATTTCGTAAACGGGTAGGCTACTTCACCGGTCGGAAATCGTAAATGGCTCCCCAACCGCCCTGCGCCACGACTGGCAGCCTGGTTTCCCAAGGTCGAGCGCTAGTGGCGTAGTTCGTCTTTTCCTCATTGCCCCAAAAAAGGTAGCGCACGTGAAGTTCGCGACCGAGCTCCAGCCAGTCGTTTTCTCCCAGCATTAAGGATTTCAGCTTCTCTTCCACCGTTGCGTAATCGATTCCCTGAGTCCAGAGATGACCGGTATAACCGCAGACAACCTTACGTCCATTAAGCAGGAGAGGATGGTTATAGGTCGGGTATGCGGCAAAACGGGCCTCTACCGGTAGATTTCGAATCGCGGAGGCGACGACGTCGGTCTCGACTCGACTTGCGAATTCGAAACCGGACCGCCCGGCCGCCAATCCGCCAAACAGATTAACGAAGCCCGAAAGAAAAAGGACGATACAAGCTGTGATTCGGGTAGGCGTCGGCCAGGGCTTGATCAACTTCTTCCACAAAATCGGGAGGGTGAGAAAATAAGCCCAGATAATGACCTTGATATTATCCCATTCCCAGGGCGCAGTCTTTACCAGACAAGCAAACAGAAAAATCAGAGCCGCGGCCGCAAGGAAGATTGCATCGCTTGATACTTCTGTATCGCTGGCTCTTCGCTTCATCCATTCGTCTCGTATAACGATTAATAGCAGGACGATCGCAAGCGGCAGGAAAACACCGAAATTGACAAGCCAAAAAGAAAAGAATGGCATCGCGAATTCGTCGACATTCTGGGTCCATCCTGGATGCCACTCAAAAACCGACCTGGCGTGAAAATTGTCGGTAATGAGCCAGACAAAGAAGGTCGCCGGAACCAATGCGGCAGCAACTAGTCGGATTATCGCAGTGCGCGACCTGGGTCGTCCAAGGAAAAGTAGGACGAGAACAAAATTCAGCGCTAGAAAGGTATGGACGTGGAAGAGAGGCATTGTCGCGTAAAGGATGTACTCGATCCACCATGGCAAAATGCGCTTCGCTGGCTCATCGGTCGATCGGTACTTCCTTCGCCACTGCCAAAGCAGGACCAATCCCGCGGGAATTGCATAGAGTAGGCCGCGCTGGGTCACGAACATCGTCAAGGGAATGCTTTTCCAGGAGATGTTCGGGCCATCCTGGTAGGCGATGAACTGCCAGCTCCGGAAGAACTGATACCCAGCAAGACCGCCATTGAAGAGAAAGCCAGCGATACCGAATGTGCCGCTCCAGCGATAGAAAGTGTAGAAGGTTGCGATGGATGCGAGTAGACCGGTGGCGGCGAGTTGGTGGCGCAGGTCGAAGCCGAGCTTGGTAAATAGGCCATTGAATAAATCCATCCCGGCGGGATATCGCAGCTTACTGAAGACATAAAGCGGGCTATCAGGCCATAGTCTCACCCCGTTCGCGAAGTTCTTGATGTAGGCAATGTGTAAACCGAGATCTCCGAGGTTGTGGGGCGATTGAATGCGCATAGCCTCGCCATCGAAGAAAATTAGCCAGCAAAAAGAACGGAGAGCGAACATGGCAAAGATAGTGCCGACCAGCCAAAGCCAGAT
>JBEEIB010000172.1:0-13902 GCA_041167675.1 Verrucomicrobiota bacterium | reverse complement strand
GATCACCATCTCCACTGCTTGGCTTTTGTATTGCTCCGTATAAACCGGTTGCTCTTTCTTTTTTGCTTCCATCGGGTCCTCTCTCTTTCTTTGAGTTCCCGTGTCCGTCAAATCGGGGGAGGTTCAGACCCTCCGCCAGGAGCGGATGGTGAAAGTCATCCTCAGGAAAATGCGTCATCCCAATGCGTTCCATTACTTTTCGAGAGCGTTGATTGGCGGTAACGGTAAAAGACACGATCTCCCTCAGCCCAAGTTGGCTGAAACCATAGTCACGTGCAGCACAAGCGGCTTCGGTAGCGTAACCGTGACCCCAATAGTCGAATGCCAGCCTCCAACCGATCTCAATGCACGGAGTAAAGTGGGCCTCGAAGCGCGGCACTGAGAGTCCGGTAAAACCGATAAAATCGGCTATGCCAATCACCTCGACCGCCCACAGACCGAATCCATTTCTGGCGAAATTCTCTTTGATACGTTCAGCAAATGCGTCACTCTCGGCACGGTCGAGTCGCTTAAGCATATACCGCATTACCCGGGGATCCGAGTTAAGATCAGCGAATGCCGGCAAATCTTCATCGCGCCAAAGCCGTAACCGGAGACGTTTAGTGATCAGTTCCATCCGATACTGAAAGCAGGAGACGCATAGGACTCATGAGACGCATAGGACACATAAGACCCATGGGACATAGCGCATTTTCGGATCGGCGCAGCCCGCTTCACGTACAGGGTCGTCTTAGTGAGAGCTTGGAAGATCCTTAGGAAAATCTGTGCAATCTCCGGATTATTCCTCTGCGGTTGTGTCTCCGTATCTTGGTGGGAGATTCAAAGAGCATCTGCTGCCCCGTGACTCGGTACACGCGTATTACTGCAAAAGGACTTTTTCTGATTTCAAATGAACCCCTCCCGAAATCGCCTCGCCGCTACTAGCGCAATCCTGTTTTTGGCTTGCTCAGAGATTTCGACTCATGGTCAAACTGCCGATAGCGGATTAACCCTCAGCTCGGCGGGTTCCACCATTCATGTCGCATTCTCGAGCCCTCCGCCCCCGCCGTTGAAACAAGCGATCCAAACCTGGATTACCAAGGCAGCGACGGCGGTGACCAATTACTATCGGAGATATCCGGTCTCAGTTGTCAACGTCACGGTAAATCTTCGCAACCGATTAGGCGTCAATGACGGGCACGCATCAGGCTGGAATGGGGCGCGAATTGAGATCGCGGTGGGCCACAATAACACCGCGGCGCTATTTGATGATGATTGGATTATGACCCACGAAATGGTGCATCTCGCGCTTCCTTCGGTGGCGGAGAAGCACCATTGGATTGAAGAAGGTTTGGCTACCTATATTGAGCCAGTTGCTAGAGCGCGGGTCGGTCAATTATCGCCGGAGAAGATTTGGGGAGACATGGTTGATGGCATGCCGAACGGTCTACCCGAAGGCGGTGATCGCGGTCTGGATCACACGCCAACGTGGGGGCGCACCTATTGGGGAGGAGCCATGTTTTGTCTTTACGCCGACGTCGAGATCCGGCGTCGCACCCACAATCAGAAGGGGCTCGAAGACGCCATGCGAGCAGTTCTGGAAAAGAACGGAAATATCCAGACCGAAGCGGAGCTCACCGACTTGCTGACCACGGGTGATAAGGCAACCGGCGTTCCGGTTTTGACAGACCTTTACAATGAATGGAGTGCGAAGCCAATCACACCGGATCTGAGTGCGCTCTGGAAACAACTGGGGGTGATCTCGACCGGCCAGACGGTGCGTTTCGATGATGATGCACCCCTCGCTGCCGTGCGAAGGGCCATCACGACTGGAGTCGTGCGATAACAGATCCACCTTAGCCGCTTGCAATTTCAAAGGCGTGACGAGGATTATCGACAAGGATCGTTCTTATGTCATCTTCACTCACGCCGAGCCGTCTTAGCCGTGGAACAAAGTGCCGCAGGATGTAGCCGTAGCCGAAGCCTCCGTACGAAGTCAGCATCATCTTGAGGAACACGTCTTGCGAAATCAAAATCCGATCTCGGTATCCCGAATTGATGAGGCGTTGAATAGCGGCAGCGTTCTCGTCATCGCTTGGACATTGGGCGTCCTGATCGGCGTAATAATAGTCCATCGAGATCATGTCGTATTCTAGATAGGCTCCGCGTTGCGCCAGGCTGGCTTGATAATCAAAGTCGCGCCAGGACGGGCCCATGTGACAAAGAATCACCGCCTCGAGACGGGTGCCTTCTTCCGCGACGATATCGAGTACCCGATGGGCCAGCCGCTCCCAACCGGGAAGGTGCACCATGAACGGCACACGACTGCTCCTTTGCGCGCGAGCCGCACCGCGTAAAACCTTTTCCTCCTCGGGCGTGAACTGCGCCGAAACCCCAATTTCACCGATAAAACCTGCGCAGATGCCGGTATCATCGACTCCCTTTGTTAAATCACGTTCGATCTCGGCGGCGATGCCGTCACTAGTCATCTGTTTTAGGGCCGGCGGATGAGATGCCTCAAGATAGTATCCGCTGCCCATGACGACGTTGAGCCCGGTCCGCCGCGAGATTGCCGCAAGAGCACGATGATCTCGTCCAATCCCGCGATTCGTCGGATCCAACACCGTCCTGCCGCCGAGATCCGCGAACTGTTGGACTTCTCGCGCCGCGAGGTCGACGTCATACTGCTGAAGGTTGTCCAGGTTTACGAACGGGTCCATGCGCAACTCGCCAAGAATCGAGAGCGAGACAGGAGCATCGCGAAGAATCATACGTGAGGCCGTCTTCGGACCATGATGCCAAGAGGCGAAGCTCATTAGCAGATGTTCATGCATGAGTGTTATGCCCATCGAGTCGCTGGTCACTGGCCCTAGAACGGTTTGGACATTTGTCGACATAGTCACTGGTACTTGAAGGCGCGTAGTAGCGCGCCGCGGTTGAGGATGATGGCGATCACGAGAATCACTCCTTTGATGATCTGTTCGTAAAAAGGTGAGACTTGCAACAGGATAAGTCCGTTGCCAATGACCGCGAGAATGATTGTACCCAGGAAAGTGCCGAGTAGCGTGCCGTCTCCGCCAAAAAGGTTGGTTCCTCCGAGAACAACTGCGGAAATGACGTCGAGCTCAAAGCCAATTCCCGAGTAACTCGAGCCGGATGCCAGACGCGCACTGGTAATCATGCCTGCGATTGCGGCAAGCAGACCGGAAAAAACGTACACTTTCACCTTCACTCCGTTGGTATTAACGCCGTTGCGCCGCACCGCCTCTTCGTTCGATCCTATACCGATCACGTAGATTCCGAATTGGGTACGAGCGAATAGAATGTACCCGATCACCAAGGCCAGTCCGGCGATCAGGATGGGATAAGGGACGCCAAGGAAGAAACCGCGTCCGAGTTCGATGAACGCGCTATTTGGCGGGACAGGTATAGAGTAACCCTTAGTTATAAGCTGTGCGACGCCTCGCAATATGCTAAGAGTCGCCAATGTCGCGATGAAAGGGGGGAGTCCCCCAAGGGTAACTAGCAGGCCGTTCATCATGCCGATAACGGAACCAAATCCGAGCATCAGGAGCACGACGACCCACCAGGAGCACCCAGCGGACAGTAATACCGCCGAGAGGACGCCGACCACCGCGAGAGTGGAACCGACCGAAAGGTCGATGCCTCCTGAAGTAATGACGAGCGTCATCGCCACGGCCACAATTAGGGTTGGCGCTGCTTGGCGGAATACGTTGAGGACATTACCGGTCGTGAGAAACGTTGGACTACTCACCCTCATGATGACGACGAGCGTTAACAGAACCAGAGCCAAGCCAAGCTGGAAAGGTGCCTGTTGGTGCGCGAGCCAAGTGCGCCAAAAGGCAATGCGCGATCCGATGGAGGATTGGGGTGGAGCAGTCATCATGCAGTGCCCATCATGAAAGCCACCACCTGTTCCAGTGAAGTCTCCTCAACCCGCCGCCGGGCGAGCAAGGTCCCTTCATAAAGAATCGCAATCCGATCACAGGCTCGGAAAACATCCTGTAACCGATGGGTAATAAATACGATAGAAACACCCTGAACCCGCAAGGTCTGGATCAAAGCTAAAACCTTTTCAACTTCGCGTACTGCGAGCGCAGCAGTCGGCTCATCGAGAATCAATAGCTTTGGCCGAAAAGTCACCGCGCGGCCGATCGCAATGGATTGGCGTTGCCCTCCTGACAGAAAGCGAATCGGCAGGGTGAGAGAGCGCACATTGATATGGAGGTCGTCCAGCGCCCGACCGGCCTCAACGTACATACGTGATCGATCGACGAAACGAGCGCCCATCACCTTTCGCGTCGGTTCGCGTCCGAGAAAAAGATTGTGAGCGGCGTCGAGTGAGTCACATAACGCGAGATCCTGATAAACCATCTCGATCCCCAGTGCGCGCGCCTGTCCTGGATTGTGATAAGTAACAGGTTGCCCCTGGAATCGAATCTCCCCCTCGTCCGGTGGCATTACTCCCGCCAGGATTTTCATCAGCGTTGATTTACCCGCCCCATTATCCCCAAGCAACGCGAGCACATCCCCGGCGAACAACTCCAAGTTCACTCCTCGGAGCACTTCCAAGGCGCCGAAGCGCTTTGTTATGCTGCGCATCTCAAGCAAAGGCGTTGGCATGCAACCGCTCTGGGAATCGTTGTGGCGCCTACTTACTGAAATGCCGCCCGGTATTTATCAACGTTATCTTTCGTAACGAACTCCACCGGTACATTGATGAACGAAGGAACCTCTTCGCCACGAGATAATTTTACGAGCGCGCCGACGGCCTCAACGCCTTCTTGATAGGGGTTTTGCTGCACGACTCCAATGAGAAAACCATCATCAACGGCTTTGACAGCTTGCTTGGAAAGATCCCAACCGAAAAGTTTGATGCGCTTAGTCGCGCCTTGCGATTCGAGAGCTGCGATCGCACCGATCAAGGCGGGTTCACCCGTAGCGTAGATCACGTTGGTGTCCGGTGACGAAGTGACGAGATCTTCCGCTGCAGTCAGGGCGCGCTCCTGCACGTTCTGACCATCGACGGTATTGCCGATGGTCACACCGGAGACTTTTTTGATGCTCTCGACGAAACTGTCCTTTCGTTGATTTTGAATAAAAGAATTCAAAGCTCCGATAATCCCCAATTTAGCTTTTCCGCCCATTTGAGTTTTGATGTATTTGCCCACAAAATCGCCAAAATCCGACCCAGCTTTGGCATTGTCCACTCCGATGAAACTCTTCACGCTGGGATCTTGAACCTTTGCGTCGACCGCCACCACTTTTACTCCGCTCTTTGCGGCGTCTTGCAGGGCAGGCACAATGCCTTTGACGTCGATCGCAACCATGATGATTCCGTCCACCTTCTGTTGCGTCAGGGTTTCGACGGCGTTGACCTGAGCGGTGGGATCGTTGTTGCCGTCAATGACTTGTAAGCTGACACCTGCCTTCTTTGCCGCCTCTTCAGCCCCCACCTTGATGTCGTTGAAAAACTTCGCCTGTAGATTGATGAGCACCAAGCCGACTTTCAGCTGTTTCTGCGTACCCTGCGCAAACAGCCCCGTTGGAGAAAACGATGCCACCGCGACAGGAACCAGCATCGCTGCCAGGAATTTTTTTGTATTCATATTCTGTTTTCCGAAAGCTTAAGAATCTTCAGCTTCGCATTTCAGAAGCTCCGATTTGAGAACGGACCAACTTGGTCCGACGAACCTCGTGAGACGAAAGCTCTCTTTGCACCTCCGCGAGTAAGGCGAGATTTTGCTGGTCCAAGGCTGCTTTGTTTCTTCGACTGGGCTCGTGTAACGCGGCATGTCGATCCGCGGATTCTGAGGCAGATGCCGAGAGTGTCAGGTGCCAGCGGGACTCCGTCGCGGAGGTGACGGACCAGCATCAACACCGCCGTTTTACCGAGGTCCTCCGCCGGCTGCCAGACCGTCGTGAGGGGAGGCGCGAGCATTTCTGCCATAGGAATATCATCGAAGCCAACTAAGGACAGATCTTCTGGAATATCTACTCCCATCTGCCGCGCAGTCTGCAACACGCCAATGGCAACGACATCGCTTGCGGCAAAGATCGCCGTCGGCGCAGCGCCGGTCAGGAGCTCACCGGTGGCGCGAACCCCGAATTGAGTCGTGTATTCGCCAAGAATGATTCGGTTAGACCGCGGGTTTAAACCTCTTTCGCGAATCGCATCTTCATAGCCTCGTCGGCGTTCTACGGTTGTCAGGAGATCAGCTTCACCGCCGATAAAGGCTATATCGCGGTGCCCCAGATGCAGCAGGTGTGCGGTGGCAAGATAACCGCCGCGGCGGTTATCGACAAAAACGCGGCCACCAGCCACGTCCTCTACCTCCTCGTCAACAATGACAATCGGCAGTTCCTTTCGCTTGATGGTTTCCAACGTCGAATTTCGACGGTGAGCTCCGAGATAGATTAGGCCGTCAAGCTGACCGGCGGTCAGCAAGTTCACGTAATGTGCCTCGCGCTCCGGATCGTTGCCAGTGGCACAGAGCAAAATCGAATAGCTTTCCCCGTAAGCTGCCGCTGCGGCAGCTTCCGCCACGGAAGTAAAAAAAGGATTAGCTAGATCAGGGACAATCAATCCAAGAATATGGCTGCGGCCGGATTGCAAGCTTCGTGCCAGGACATTTGGGCGGTAGTTCAACTCAGCGATCGCGGTCCGCACCCGGTCCCGGGTTTGAGCTGGGAGGTGCAAGCCACCATTCAAATAGCGGGAGATGGTCGAACTAGCTATACCGGCATGGCGGGCGACATCGCGCAGGGTAGATTTGTTTAGTTCTGGCTTGCGTCGCATTGCGGGAGATCAACGTTTGTAAAGCGTTTTACTAACCGTCCCGGATTGCATACCTGACGCGCCGGCTTTCTGTCAACTAATTCGTTTTAGTGGTCTCATGACCCAGTTCCGACCTTGGAGCGCGATTTGCAGGACGAATTGGGTCTGATGGCCGCTTCTGACTATGCGTGGTTGACTAGGCACGACAGTCGAGTTTACTTTTTCTAGATCTAGTAAATCGATTTACAAAACAGTTACTTTCCACATCTTTATACCGGGCAGGCAACGCCGGACGACAAAAAGCTATTCGGAAACCGAGCGAAACAGCGGCGACGTTCCAAGTCGACGCTACCGAAATTGTGATCGGCCAAGCAGAAAGCGGCTATCATTTCGCATTGAAATGTAACCGCTGGGTTACATATTGGCGAGATCTATGGTTGCAGCTCACCCGGCAACAAGACCGCATTTTCTTATCCATCGCTGATCCAAGTCGCCGACGGATCCTGGATATGCTGGCCCACCGAGAGCGGCCGGTCGGTCGGATCGCGGAACAGTTCGCGATGAGCAGACCCGCGGTCATCAAACATCTACGGGTACTCCGTTCAGCGAAGTTGGTCACCGTTCGCCAGCGCGGCCGTGAACATATCCACGCGCTCAACCCAGCGCCGCTCAAAGCGGTTCAGGGTTGGCTATCGAAACACGGCTCCTGGATCTTTCAGCTTCAGCAATCCTAACCATTCCTTTTTTCCCTTGAAGACCGATAGAAAGTCTACCGAAGACAACGCAGCTCGAATGGATCGGCGGGGAGCGCTTCCACGAGCGATTTTAGCACCAGCCGATGATGCTTCTTTGCGCGGAAAACGCGGTCAAGGGTAAGGCGACGCACCCGCACGCCAAGACGACCATCCGAGAACAGATACGTTGCGGCGACGAAAAATTCTTCGCCGGCGTTGAACAAAAAAAAGGTGCCGTTACCGCCTCTTTTCAGCCAGCCGGGATAACGCAGCACGAATAGCTTGACTTGCGCTTGGGTGAGGGCAAGCCGGTCGAGCCCCACGCCAAAACCACCAAACATTTCCTGAAAGGTGCTGTCGCTGACCATTTCATAGACTTGCACTGGGGTCTCTTTGGTCGGTTGCCCGGGCACATCGCAGTTCCAAAGCTCGAAATTGGAATCAATGTATCTGAAAGCCTTCGTAGCGCCGGCCAGCGTTTCCTGACCATCGATCGGACCGAGCACTAATTGCTCTTTCCCGGAAATGAGCTTGAGCCGTTCGTTCATAACGTCCGGGATTCGGGCCATTGGCCCTAACGCCGGCAGAACCAACCTAACGCTGCCCAGTTATCGAACCACTCCTTGATGAGCGCTTGCCAGTCTGCGTTTGCGCGGGTGCTTTGTTCCACCGCTTTGACGCAGGCATTCTCTAAGGTGGACCCGGCAATGAGCGCTTCCAGTATGATGTAGCCTTCCGGCTCAAGCCGCTTGAAATAGAGCATGTTGTCAAACCGATGAACTGCCAGGTAGGTTACGTGGGGTTTCGGCAGAGGAATTTGCGACGATTCACCCTTGCTCGTCGGAGCAGAATTGATGGCGTTGCTGGCTTCGCCTCGCAATGAATCTGCGTCCTTTTTCACCGCAATGAGGAAATCGTCCACCGGATAATCGAGCTTAAGAATCGACAAATAAGGCTGCAGCCCCAAGCGCATTTGTTCAGGTGGAGTATCGATCAGGTCGTCCGGCGTAACCATCGGTTTCGAAGGTCCGTCGAATGCAACTACTTGGGCCCATTCGAAGCGCACCATGTCGAGGGCTAGCGCCTGAGTGGGCTCTGTCCATTGAGGTTCCTCTCGGAGAAACTTTTCTAAACGATCTCCCAGATTGCGCAACGTGTATGAATCAGACTGATATTTTGTCAGGTAGGCGGTGGCCAGCTTCAGAAACTGTTCTTCCCCGACAACTGCGAGCAGTCCCGGATAATCATCATAAAGACAATCGAGGATTCGAAACCAATATTGGCGATTGTAGATCTCCAGCCGGTCGAAAGAGCTTAGCCGGTCGTTTGGTTTAATGAATTCTGCAGCGAACTGCTCCATTGGACGGCCGTCATTCCAACGGCCCTGCATGTTCCAGTCATCGGTCAATGGCCGAAAAAGAGCACTGGCCATCGCCCGCTGCATTTCGAGCAATTCCTCTCGACTATTTATTTGTCGGGGAATTGGCGACGATGTTGTCTCTGAATTGATTGGCTTTGAGCGCTTCATTGTGCACTTCCTCAAATGATGGAATTCGGTCGTCCCACTCCAAAAGAGTTGCCGTGTTCCCGCAAAGTTTGATTGCGTGAGCGTACATTTTCCAGACGGGATCCAAGACCGGGTGATCGTGCGTGTCGAGAATGTATTTTTCAAACTTCGAATGCCCGGCAATATGAATTTGTCCCACTCGGGAGTGAGGAACATTATTTAGGTAATCGTAGGGATCGAAATTGTGATTCTGAGAAGAGACGTAGATGTTATTTACGTCCAGTAAGATTCCGCAGTCCGCTTGCTCTACGACCTCACTAAGAAATTCCCATTCGGTCATTTCAGAAACGTGATACTCGGCATAGCTGCTGACGTTCTCGACACAGATCGGCACCTCGAGATAATCGCGCGCCTCGCGGATTTTTTGCGCCGTATGCCGCGCGACCGCAAAGGTATAGGGCATCGGCAACAAATCGTGGGTGTATCGCCCGTCTACGCTTCCCCAGCAAAGATGATCCGAAAGCCAGGGTGTCTGAGTGTATTTAACTAGTCGTTTCAGCCGGCGGAGATGTTCCCGGTCAAATTTGTCTGCCGAACCGAAGTAGATTGCTACTCCATGTTGGACGACCCGGTATTGTTCCAGGATTTGGTCGAGTACTTCGAGTGGTCGACCACCATCGACCATAAAGTTTTCTGAAATAATCTCGAACCAGTCTACTACCGGCTTCTGAGCTAGAATATGCCGATAATGTGGTACCCGCAGGCCGATGCCGATACCGTACTCGGTGTAACTGTTGAATGGATTTGCTGGCATAAATCGCGATCGGGTTTCTCGTTAATTCTTAGCAAAAGGGACTCGCAGCACGGTAATGGTAAGATAGCGAAACCATATGGATTATTCCTGGATAGTGCGAAGACTCACCGTTCAGCCGGTTCCTTACTGAGCTTAGCATACCAGTCATCGTCGCTTTCGATGGCGACAGCGCCCTGGCTTAGCGCCCAGTCGATGAAGCCGTCCGGAGCATTCCGGACTCCGTAGATATTGGCTAATTTGATGGCACTGATCTCCTTCCATTTGGTTCGGTTGAAATCAGCCTTCCGTAGATCTGTCCGGCTCAGGTCTGTCTCTCGCAAATCTGCTTCGGAGAAATTGGCTCCCATCAGATCTGCATCTTGCAAATCTGCATTTTTCAGATCCGCCTGGGAAAAGTTACCACCTCGCACGTTAGCCGAAGTGAGATTAGCAAATTCCATTTTCGCTCTCTGGAAGCTTCCGCCTCTGGCATCAACAGCGTGAAAATTGCTTCGATCCAATTGTGATTTGTCAAGTCGCACTCCAAACAGATAAGCGTCGCTGACATCAACTCCCACCAGAGAGACCTTGTCTTCGAGAAGTTCTTGTAATGCTTCCACCCGCCCCCCGCTGCTCCTCCCCTTGCCTTGAGCCGTGTTGATCACCTGCCACGCTTGATAGTGCCTTTGCTTGGTTCGATTACCGCTATCAACAAAGTAAAAGATGATCGCTACAACTATCCCGAGTCTTTCGACGTATTCCAGCACTTCAATGAAAGCCCAGCCGCTAAGCCAGTACGCAACCCACTCCCAGACCCATTCCATAGCGATGAACGGCACCATCCAGCGAGCCTTCGCTCGAGCCCGATGAAGTGGCCATTCCTCGGGCCGTTTCCGTTCGGTTTTTACCAGGGTTGACATTTCATTTAATTGGTAGGGCAAGGCTCCCGCCGAGCCGCATTTCTCACTGCGGTGAACGAGACACCGATTTGTGGCCAGTTAACTTCGCGATGAGAGCATCGAGAGAGAACTTTCCGGGACCAAATATCAGAATGATCAGCGCAGCGAACAGGAAAGGAAACGGATCTGCTTTTACGAATTTATCGGGATCGCTGAAAAATTTGCTGACCGCTTCGAAATCAGCGGTTAGGTAAGCGAGGATCATAATGACTGTGATCGGAATAGCCGTTAGGCGCGAAGCGAGGCCAACAATCAAAAGCAGGCTGCCGAAGGTCTCAAATAGGCCAGTGATAGTCGCACTCGCTCCCGGGAACGGAATACCTAAACTGGCAAAGTAATCAGAAATCTTCCCCAGATTAGTCAATTTGCCTTGGCCGGTTTGAAACAGCGGCCAGAAGAAATAGATCCTAAGCAACAAGAGGAACGGCGATTGCAGATAGTCGAGCGCGGAGACGAGCAGCCGGTATTTCGCGCCCACAGATTCAATGAAGGTATTCATGTTAGCGGTTTGGATTTAGGACATTCGCTAGAGACACGTCCGCACCAGACCATTCCAAAGAAATTGAGAAATTCGGATTTCGTCTCGACTGCGAATCCAGGGTAGTAGGTGCGTGTCGCTCCCGACTATTCTCAACCGCAAGGCGTGCGGAAACCTGCGAAGGCGCGACTGTGGCCGGCTTCTCGGTGACAAGTTCTCCGGCCCAACATGCCATTTACCAGCCCTCGGTTTGGGGGCCGCGGAGCGACCCGCCCTGCCTGCAGCAGTCAACCGCGTCCAGAATTTTAGGCTGTAGGCAAAGGTTCCCCTCGGTGATTTCTAGGCACCAGGGGAACCTCTCAGATTAGGATGTTATTACGCCTTCGGGGTTTTGCTCCCGTCGGTCGCGCAGCCACCTTTGCCCTTGCAAGAGTTTTTGCCCTTGCAACTGTTGTCGCCAGTCTTGCAGCCGCCCTGTCCCTTACAGTCATTCTTGCCTTTGCAAGAGTGCTTGCCCTTTTCAGCTTCCAGGGTTTGGATGGCAACGCCTGCCTTGGTCGGAGCGCTGCTCGCGGCATAGGCGCGAGCTGCTACCGACCCGGTGAGAAGACCGGCGATAGCTGCACCGGCAACAACTGCTTTTGATGGTATGATCATTGCTGATTTTTCGGTTCGATTTTTCGGTTTTGAATTTAACGCGGGATACTATGAGCCTGTTCCATCAGGTTCAGACTCGCAGCCAATCCTTGTTACTAGGAACGTTAGTTCTTAACTTTTATTCCCGGCTGCGACCGTTTGGCTCCTGGTTAACCTAGCCGGCGGTCGTACGGCCGGACAAAACGTTCTTCGAAAGCAAGGTGCGCCCCAATCGTGCTGAAAGATGCGCAAATTCTTACTTTCGTTTGATTTGCCTTGGCCGTGCGGGGACTGAGAAGAACAACTCTGCTCCGGCTAGTAAAGCAATTCGCACCGGAAGGGGCGAGTAAAATCGAGCTGTTTGAGCCGAGTCGATCGGTCGGTAAAATGCTCCGCTTTGCCAAGTAGGTAGGGCGGGTCGTCCCGACCACGCATCCCGTGCCTGCGGGACGGCCGTGTCTTTCTCATCATTTCCCAGCATTAAAATACCGGGCTTCTATGAAGCCCAGTTTGTCAAGGCCCAGCGCCAAAAAAAGGTTGCTTGAATGTTTTGATTAGTTTTGGCCGAGATCGGACAACAAGTCACCTGTGGACCGGCTTTGAGCTTGAAGCGGCGCTACCAGGCCCTGATCATGGAGGCGAAGACTTTTGCGATTAGCGCTGGAACCTCTTTCGGTTTTTGCCGGCTCTCTCTCGTTGCTCTTTTTGGCCTCTAACCAACGTTTGCTGTCCCAACGCGAGCTTGCTGGATGATTGCTCGGTTTAAGCTTCTATCGGTTGGAAGGGAGCTTCCTAACACGGTGATTTATGCAATGAGCAAAGAAAAAGGACAGCAACGAGCGGTCTCATCTACGTTTCGGGTTTTGGCCCAAGCCCAGTATCAGACGCGCGCCGTTGCTGCCAAAAGAGTCATCTAGAGAGTCGCGGATTTCTATTCTGGAGAGTTCGAGAGAGAGCCTCTCATTTGCTCTGCCCATTGGACTGTAGGACTAAACCCAGTTTTTCGGCCGTGGTTTGTCCGCTCGATAAACGCCACAAATCAATGGCTAAACGCCGTGCCGCTTTAACTACCAAGCGCCGCTTGGCACGCTTGCTTCGCACTAAGCCAGCCGCCAGCTGCCGCACCGGCCCATAGTGGGGCTGCCAGACCATCAGCCGCCAGACCATCTCCACCAAGCTCCAGCGCACGATCCGATTCCCACACCGATTGATCGAACCCTCTTTGCCTCGCCCATCACTCTGATGAATCCCGGGACATAAACCCGTATAGCTAGCCACCTGGCGCCGATTGTTAAATCGGCCCCAACCCTTCATCTCGTATTCCAACACGGCCGCGCTGTAGGCGCCCACTCCTTTGGGCAGGATCGCCGGAGCCAACGCTTCGATCCGCCGCCGCAACCCTTTTTGCTCCGCTTCAGCGCCCAATACCTTCTGGCGCCAGGCTTCCAGCTGCTCTTTGATCCACTCTTTGAGCCGGGGATCAGAGTTGAGTTCTCTCCACCCTTTGCCCTGCCACCAGCGGCCTCCTACTTCGAGCCCTTGCGCACACAGTAGGCCTTTACCTCGGGCCTCATATCGACCTCGATCGGCCATGATCTGGCGGTGATAGCGGATCAGCGCTCGCTTCTCTTCCTGTTCGACACTCGGTACGGCCACCACGCTCAAGGCTTTATCCTGGCCTCGGAGATAGCGATCCAGGGAATCGACCAACTCTGCACTATCGCGCCGATCGGTCTTTTGTTGCTTGCCTCCTTGGCCCATCGCCTTGGGCGCTACCACCAGGTTCTTGACTCCAAGGGCCACTAGCTGCCGATCTAACCAGTAACCGCTGGCTCCGGCTTCGTAACAGCTCTCAATCTGCCATCCCTCAGCCAACTTCTTGTTCACCCAGTTCCCAAAAGCCTGATGGCTCATCTTGCCGGCACCCTTGATCCGGCCTCCCTCCTCCTGCATCGCCACCGTCACCTGCCGATAGTGCATATCCAGTCCCAACTTCAGGACCCGATTGCCATGCTGC
>JBEEIB010000171.1:0-2926 GCA_041167675.1 Verrucomicrobiota bacterium | reverse complement strand
TCCAACTACGCCAGATCTGCCATTTCTTCCGCGCTGATCCGGCCTACGGAATCGGCGTGGCTAACTTGCTGGGAATCGATGTCGAACAGTTCATACCCCGCGGAGCAACTCAACCGGAAGCCGTAGTTGAAAAACGTTAATATGAAGACACCAGAACAGACATTGCTCCAGATCTATTCGAAGCCAATCTTTGCAGTGGCAAACCGGGTGCCATGAAGTAATCAGCCTTCCCTTTGGAACTTTCGCCGGGACCCAAGAACGACTGTTTTTGGTTCAACCCGATGAGCTGTTAGCATTTACCAGCAATCGAGGAATTCATGTGCAAGCCGTTAATCGTTCTCAAAGATTTGGTTAAGAAATTTGGCCGTACGACCGCCGTCAACAAGATCTCGATGTCAATCGGCACGGGTGAAATCTTCGGTTTCCTGGGCGCAAACGGAGCGGGTAAAACCACGACTATCCGGATGCTATGCGGCCTGACCAAGCCAACGAGCGGCAACGCGTCGATCGACGGCCTGGATGTTTGGAAGGATCGATTTCGCGTTCGGTCAAAATTTGGGTACGTGTCCCAGAGGTTCAGTCTCTACCCCGATTTAACCGTCTATGAAAATCTTCGTTTCTTTGCCGGGGCATACCGTGTCCCCAAGGGTCAATTCGAAGAGCGGGTTTCTGGAATCCTTATGGAAATGAATCTGGAATCGTACGCTCAAACGAAGGCAGGAGAACTGTCCGGCGGGTACAAGCAACTTTTATCGGTGGCTTGCGCTCTGATCCATGAGCCGGAGCTTTTGTTTTTGGATGAACCGACTGCTGGTCTCGATCCAATCCACCGGCAGGGGATTTGGGATCTCTTGTACAAAGTGACTCAATCGGGAAGGACCGTCTTTGTGACCACTCATTACATGGATGAGGTGGAGCGCTGTTCAGAAGTGGGATTTATCCAGCAGGGCCATTTAGTCGCGAAGGGATCGCCGCGCGATCTAAAGAATCGCTTAGGGGGCGAGCTTCTTGAGGTCCACGTTGAGCCTGCGATGTCAGCCGTTTTGGAGTTGCGGAAATTCCCCCGAGTTGACGGGGTTGATCTGCGGAGCGGTCGCTTGCGAGTGCATGCCGAGGATCCGCATGCTCTGCTGAAGAAATGGCACCGGCGTTGGCCGTTCCCAAATCTGAAATGGCTCGGCTACTCCTGGGTGGAGCCGGATATGGAAGACGTGTTTGTGGCGTTCACCCAAGGTCACAATCATCGAGTTCAAGCGGAAACAGCGAGCCCAAAATGAATTTCGTCGACTCCTGGAATGCAATTCTCACCATTGCGTACAAGGAGTTCATCCATATCTGGAGAGATCGCCGAGTTTTACTGGTGATCCTGGTCCTACCGCCGTTTTTTACGATTGTATTTGGGCACGCTTTTGCGGGCTCGGCGATCCGCGATGTACCAACCATGTTCCTCAACGCGGATGGTGATAGCGAAAGCGAAAGATTCGCCGACCTACTTCATGGCCGGGATATTTTCACCGCTTTAGCCGAAGGTAGCGACGACCCGGACAAGGCTCGAAAAGACCTGAATGATCTGCTGCAGAGTCTTAAGGACACTTTTATCTGGACGCCATGGGCCGGAAATCCAGCCGGACCAATTGACCTGGTCAAAGCCGGTAGCGAAGCGGCTATTGTGATACCGCGAGGATGGGGGCAGGCGATTCGCGATGGCAACCCGATCCCCATCCGCGTCATTCTGGACGGATCCGATACGGATACGGCACCGGCAGTCCAAGGGTTGCTTCAACAGGCTTTGGGTGCCTTCCAAGTGAACGAAAGGTTTGAACTCATCAAGAATCTGCCGGCCGAAGTGATTGATGTAGGTGATCAGCTTTCTGCAGAAACGCAGCATGAATTCAACTCGGCTCTCACTCCGTGGCAGGTCAATGCCCTGATTCTTTACAACCCGGGCTTGCAGTTTGTGGATTATGTTGTGCCTGGGATGGTCGGTCTGATCCTCCAATTGGTTACGGTTACTTTGATCGCGAGTACGATTACTCGGGAGCGGGAAGCTGGCACATTGTCTCAATTGTTAGTGACGCCACTGCGGCAGTCAGAGATTGTAATCGGAAAGGTGTTGCCTTATCTCCTCGTCTCGCTGTTCCTCATCGCCAGCACAATCGCTATCGGACACTTTCATTTTGCTATAAAAATTCATCAGCCCTTCCAGCTATCAGTCATCTGCCTTTTGTTTTTGTTATGTTCGCTTGGTCTGGGACTGTTAGTCTCAGCGCTCTCGAAGACACAAACGCAGGCCATTCAGTTTTCGGTTTTTCTCCTGCTTCCGATAATGCTGTTATCCGGCGCATTCTCTCCTCTGGGGCAACTTCCCTTTAGCGTGCGAATCTTTTCCGAGCTCTTTCCGCTAACCCATTTTTGCCGCGCTTTCCGTAGCGTGAATTTGTTCCGAGCCAACTGGGACTTCATCGGCGGCGACCTAGCGGCTCTCGCCGTCGGTGCCATTGTCACGTGTGTGGGAGCAGCTTATTTGTTGCGGATTGCAGAGGAATAAGGGCAGAACTGACGGGCAACAGCGCGGAGTGGAGCTAGCTAGTCCACCGGGGATGATTGTCGAGAAGGCGCTCTTGTATTCAAAAAGGCTCCTAATCCAGCCCCAATGCCTATTATCAGAAGGTTGGCTCAATCTGGCAGTCCGGACAACGATTGCGGCAATTGGGACACGAAAGCACCTGCCTCGAGGATCCTGTTATCTAGTTGTTCAAACTTCGCAGGGCACACGGAGTATTAGCTCCCCGGTCAATCAGAACAAATCATTATTCGACGAAATAGTACATCGCAGAATTTAATGAACAGAGATAACACTTCGCAGCCTGGAAAACGGTCAAGTTTCGCTGCCAACTAATAGCCGGCATTCCGTTCTTTGCTGTTT
>JBEEIB010000170.1:0-5818 GCA_041167675.1 Verrucomicrobiota bacterium | reverse complement strand
CACTACAGAATGTTGCCACCAGGACAGAAGCGATGTTGAATTCGTTACCGGCGATGCTAACTGCAGCCGCGGTCGATGCAGTCGTACTCGACACCGTTCTGATCTACACTGAGTTGGCGCCGATGAGCCTTGGTATGCCGTATGCCCACGTCGCTAACGCGCTGCACTTCGATTACTCGGGCTATACACCACTCTGTTTCTATGACTGGCCTCATGAAACTACTCCTACAGCTCTGGCCAGGAACCGAAAAGGTGTAGAGTGCTTCCTCGAAACGCTTGCGCCAACCATCGCGGTCGCAAGGACATATGCAAAGCGCGTCGGCCTCGATGTCGACTGGGACAACCCCTCCGCCACGATCTCGAAGCTGGCCTGGATCACACAGTGTCCTCGGGAATTTGACTTTGAAAGTTCGCATTGGCCACCGCGGTTCCACCATACCGGGCCGTTCCACGATGGTGCCGGCCGCATAGAAGTCGATTTTCCATGGGAACGACTGACCGGAGAGCCTCTCATCTATGCGTCGATGGGAACACTTATGAACGGGCTGGCCGACGTCTTTCGCACGATTACTGCAGGGACCGCGAAGCGCAAAGGGTTTCAACTCGTGCTTTCCGTTGGCGATCAGCTCGATCCAGAACAGATTGGGCCGCTCCCGAGCAACACCATCCTCGTCAAGCGCGCACCACAATTGGAACTGCTCAAGCGCGCCTCGGTCTGCATCACCCATGCCGGACTGAACACGGCGTTGGAAGCGCTTGCTCAAGGCGTTCCTCTAGTTGCCGTCCCGGTTAGCCTTGATCAGCCTGGTGTTGCCGCCAGGATCGCTGAGAAGAGAACCGGACTATTTGTACCGTTGAAAGAGCTAACCGCATCCCGCCTTTCACTCCTCCTTGATCAGGTGCTCAACGACTCTACCTATCGCGATAATGCACGTTATTGCCAGAAAGTGATTGCCGAAACCAATGGACTTTCCAAAGCAGCCGATCTACTGGAACGAGCTTTCGGACTTGCCAACGAAGACCAGCAGCTCTTGGGGTGCGCACACGAAACGGAAATTTAAGTACGGTAAGGAGCTCTCTCCTCGTGGACTGGAGTGCGAATGCACTCAGGAGGAACGCTCAACCTCCATCACAAAGCAGTTGGTCTTTCCAGTACCCGTTTTCCAGTAAAACGAGCTGTAATCGAGTTCTGAAGTCGGCCTGAGAAGGCCAGCCCCGTGGTCCAGGCAATGGGTGCAGTTCACCTGTGAGGCTGATTCTAACTCACGCTGGTGGATTTTTCAGGAAGCAGGTCACGATTCATATAGTGCGCCTATACCTGCCAGCTATGAACATAGATAAACAATGAATTGGTGATGCCCCATAACCTTTCCGATTATTTCAGAAAGAATGCAGATTCAATGGATCAATTAAAGACTACTCCAAACGCGGGGACCTACAGATTCTCGGTAGGTAATTTTCAACTGACCGTTCTTAGCGACGGGTATGGGAATTTCCCGGCAACTCAACCGACTTGGGCACCCGAAGCGACTGCCGAGGATCTTAAGCAAGCGTTGGAAAGTGCCTTTCTTCCGACCGATCAACTTACCCTTTCTTTCAATCCTATCCTCATCGACAACGGCAAAGACTTACTCCTGTGCGATACCGGAAGCGGCAAATTGTTAGGGCCTTCGACTGGACGACTGTTACAGCAAATACAACTCGCTGGATATCAACCTGATCAGATCACGAGTGTGTTCCTTTCTCATGCGCACGTCGATCATCTCGGTGGGCTATTGTCGGAGGAAGGTCGACCGGTCTTCAGTTCCGCTCAACATTTCGTCCATGAGCGGGAGTGGAGTTTCTGGACTGGAAAGAATCCTGACTTATCCAAGCAGCGCCTGGACGATCAGACCAAATCCGATTTCATCCGGCTTGCGCAAAAGACGTTTGGCACTATGGAAAAGAACTTCAAACTCGTTGCTCGGGGCACCAGCCTGATTGACGGCGTGGTGGTGCAGGCGGCGCCGGGGCATACGCCAGGACATACCGCTTTGCGAATTCAATCGGATAAACAAGAACTCGTTCACATTTTCGATCTTGCGAATCACCCCGTGATCATGTTTAAGAATCCGTCTTGGACGGTGGCATTTGACACTGATCCGGCGCTGGCGGCAGACACGCGGAAAAAGATTTTAAACGAACTCGTTGAAAATCGCACTCGCGTTTTTGCCTATCATTTACCATTTCCCGGTATTGGCCACGTTGCGAAGGAGGAAGACGGATTTCGGTGGATCCCTGAAGCATGGCAGCAAACCTAAGCTAGGGTGATGTTGGTCCGTTTCTTAAATATTTCACTCCAACGCCGAAGATTGGAGCTGGCATAGCACTCATCGAGGACGCGACACGAATCGCCAATCGCGAACTCGTCTATTGGCCGGGAAAAGAATCGAGCATTCCCCGCTACGACGTGTGTTCATAATTGTTCACTTCGTTGCGTTGTGTGTGTTTGGTCGCCGAACGATCTGCTGCGGGATTTTCTCACGTCGTGAGTAACATCCTTGTCGCAGGGGCAGAGGAACGCCTTGGCCGAAAGGTCTCTGAACGGCAACACACTAGACGCCTCGATCAAGCTGCCTAAATTTTCGCTGCGGCGAACCATCCAGCTAGGATTGGCTTCGTCGACTTTTGGAATTTATCAGCGTTGCGGCCCGAAGAGGAGAGCGTTCGGGCTCGATGGCCATTCCGTCCACGGCCTAAGCGCTTCCTGGTGTCCTTCTCGTGTCGGCCCTATGTCGACAGAGTCGGCGACTGCCATAACGCCCGCTGATATCCAATCAAAGTATCCGATTAGCCCCTCCCATTCAGTGAAGCCAGATTGCGACCAGAAAGCTTACTTATGAGATTGATTAAGGGTTCATTGGTCGGTCTGGTTCTGGCCGGGATTCTGGCGCTCGCGCCCACCGCCGCGTTCGCACATGGTGGAGGAGGCGGGGGCCACGGTGGAGGCGGGGGCCACGGTGGAGGCTTCGGTGGTGGACATGGTGGAGGCTTCGGTGTTGGGCATGGCTTCGGTCGTGGCGGTCATTTTAGCACTGGTTGGGGGCATGGCGATTGGCAGGAAGGCGAAGAAACCGTGAATTGGCAGCGCTATCATGGGCGCCGATTGGGCGGTTTCATTTGGTATTAACCAGTTGGACTTAGTTGGATCTCAAAGTTGAAATGAAGACTCAATGTCGAGCGTGATTCAGGTGCAGGAGGTGAATTCCGCGGGTTCGCCCCCCAAGAATGAGCAAACAGAAATTGTTACAACGCTTGGTTGCCGCATTGGCAACAAATGAAGGCGTACAACCCCAGCGGACCGAAATTTGCCAAAGGCTCAAAAGTTTAACTCCACGCGAATTTGATGTGTTGTGTTACATCTTAGGCGGTCAGCTCAATAGAGAGATCGCCGCGGAGTTAGATATTACCGTAAGAACGATCAAACATCATCGCGGGCGTGTCATGGAAAAGCTCGGCGTGCAATCAACTGCTCAGTTATTCCAATGCTGGTTGAGAACTTCTATCAATGGGGCTCCATGTCGATAGCCGTACTCTACGACAAGGTGGTCGAGAAAAAGAATCCTGCCTCTACTTTTGTCCAGGTGGATCCCATTCTTGTGACCGAGGAAAGCGTGAAGAAGTTTCGTGACACTTGGCGCGATTGGATTCATGGGAAATAAGGTCAAACGTTTCGGCGCTATTGAGTAAGGCGATTCCGCCTCGTCGGCAGAGGTGATTACGTGACCAAGTCCCTGCCTTACTGGCCGATCAATGACTGCAATGCTCGATAGCCATCGAGCTAGTCTTAAAAATCCAGTCCGAACTATCGAATGGCTCTTTCACGCTCGATCCTGATGGCCCGAAGCATTTCCTCTATTTGGCCAATCTCTTGATGAAGAAATTTAAAAACCGTTCAATGAGTTTTGTCGTGCTTACGATAAGCAGGATTTTGTAAGGTGAAACTCAATTGTCAAACGATTGTGGAGCTACTCTCGCAACCGTGGATGATTCCAACGTGCAGTCTTATCCTTACCGGTGCTATCGCAATTGTAACGCTTTACATCGCCTACCAACAATATCAGACGGCTAAGAACAAACTTCGGTTAGACCTTTTCAAAAAAAGATACCCGGTTTACGAAGCGGTGCTTTTTTAGCTGGACGTTTGTGGGGCGCGTGCGACCGATTCGACGCCAGGGTTCGTGCGAAAAACGTTAGAGGTATCCGAACGTTTAAGAAAACCTGCGACCCGTGCCAAAATGCCTTTGGGGTGGCTCCGCTTCGCCAGCCAGCCACGCGGACAAGGTGCTCCAGGAAATGCCGATTTTGGTAGCGATTTCGCGTCGGTCGTCTCCGGATTCGCTCAGGTAGCGCCTCAGGGCGTCACAGATGTCCCGCGCGTTCATTCTATTTTCATCCGTCTTCTTATTCGGCAAAGGATCAGCGCTTCTTGACCGGAGAATTCAGACAAGTCCAGTTGCGCCAGTTATTTATTTATAGACGGTCCCGAAGGTATTGAAATTTGTAGTTAACGCCGAGGGTCCGAACTTTCGATCGGCTTGGTAGATTCAAAGCTGCGCTTGCTGAGCATTAGTCAATCAGGCTGGTACTTTCAATCGGGTACAACGCACTCGATGCCGCTAACCGGTAGTCCAGCTTACAATCCGGGAACCGATGGTTTCACCAACGATATTACTGGTGCGTGCGCCCATGGTGATGGTGAGCGGTGGCGACCTACCGGCTGTTTCCCGCTGAGGTAATCTCATTCGGACAACGTTTGCGCTTTACTATCCAGCACGGTCCGACCGATGACCAGCCTGCAAATTATAGTTCGGTAGCCTTCTGGTACGGTCAAGCGACCTATTCGCGACAAGTTACTGACGCTCTCAATACGACCGATCAGGCGAGTCGGGCGAGCCATCAAACGAGCTGTAATTCGAATCCAAGAAGTGTTCGAAAAAAAGAAAGAGCCGGGCGTTAACCCTGCGGTACTCTTCTAATCAACCGGTAGGCTGGACCAGTGCCTAGAACCTACCGGTTGATTCTTTTTCTCGGGGGGGAGAGCAATTTCCGAGAATACGCATCTCTTTTGAAATGGTTCAACACTTTTTCAAAAAACGTATGAGAGACAATGTTTGTAAGAATTACCGGTAATCTTGCCAGAACGTGGATCGGTTTCCGTTTCGGATGACGGCAAGGGGGACGATCGTCGGCTGGAGCTTTGATCATCCGGGACATAATCACATGAGAGCTAAAGCAGAGCGCCTGAAAAAAGGAGGTCAACATCCGAAGACTGTGGACTTTGTAGGCTAAGCGCGACGGTTCTGAGATTTCAGGTCTTTCGTTGCAGGAGTCACTTACGCTCGGAAAGACTTCGTAAACAGCAGGCTCCTTGGTGCGCTCAAAATGCACCGAAATGCACGAAAATGGCCATTTTTGGTCCTGAGTTTACCGACCGAGACCCAGCAAAAATACTGGGTTCGGCGCGGCATAAGCTATAGCGAAGCGGTCAGGTGTCTGTGGCCGATATGATCGGCGGTAACAGCGAGCCGCTCACCATAGACGATCTGAGGGCTCTTTAGGCACGGTGTCAAAATTGACAACTTATTCCTCGTAGGGAATCCAGACCCGTTCCCGAACCCACCCGCCACGGTCATCATCCCAGTACCGGCGGTACGCCCAATAACCGTGGTGCCTGTGCCAGCGATGAACCTCGCGCCAATGCTCGTAATGGTCGCGATCTCTGTCTCGTCCGACAGAAACTTCTAACTCGGAAGCACGAACGGCTGATAACGATGTT
>JBEEIB010000169.1:0-4082 GCA_041167675.1 Verrucomicrobiota bacterium | reverse complement strand
GAATATTCGCACCCTTAAACGTGATATGCGGCCCGATCACGCCAATCTCGGGGTTGAGATCGACGCTGACAAAAGGAGCCAGCGCGAGGACGGACTTGGCCATGGTCAATTGGTTCTGCAGCGTAGTAATTTGCCCCTGCTGCGTGTTGACTTGGCTTTGCAGCGCAGCCACCTGCGCCTCCAAAACCTTAATTTGGTCCACCGCCCGCGCAGGCATGGGTGCTAAGGCAACAAAGAGACCAGCCGCCATGAAACACCACGAAACGCTTAAACTGAAACGATGCGCGGACGTTGACTTTCTTTTTCTGTTTGCAAGTCGCGGTTGCTTTGCTCAGCGGGCCTTGCCGCGGAGACTGATCAGCATCATTCGGCATTCGAGATCTTCTTGCGTCGACCGCCTCAAATTTGCGAGTATCGTACACTGAAGAGTGGAGGGATTTCGCCGATTGATGGATCAGCGCAGTTTCGGGAACGGGGTCAAGCGGACCTTCACCGTTCCGTAAGATGATGAAGACTATCCGGATTTTTGTTTCCTCTCCAGGAGACGTCCGAGCGGAACGAACGATCGCGGACCAGCTGGTTCGCATGACCGCGGAAGAACTGGGAATTCCAGTCAGTGTTCAGTATTCGAATCTTCTACGCGACGCACAATTGCTGGAGTCGCCGAATAGTTCTATCGAACCGGAAACCAGCGAGCTGATTCTTTGTCCCTACTTCTGGGAATACCAGCGGTTTTCACCGGAACTCGGCTACCAGGACCAGATTCCGAATACTGCCCAATTCGACTTGGTCATTTGTATCATATGGTCGCGCCTTGGCACGAAATTGCATCCTCGTTTTCAGATGCCGGACGGACGCGAGCCTCGATCTGGGACGGACTTTGAGATTGCCTGGGCTATGGCTCAGCGCAAAAAGACGCCCGGCATCCCGGCACTGCACGTGTATCGCAACTGCAGTCAGCCAAACCCGCCGCTCGAGTCGCCGGAAAGACTCGAAGAATTCCTCCGGCAATGGAAATCGCTCAAAGACTTTTTTGAGTCGTGGGAAAAAGACAGCGAGGGCCAGTTTGTCGGTGCGTTCAACAATTATTCCAACCTCGAAGAGTTCGAGCGCCTATTTCGAGAGCATTTTCGGGATTTTCTCTCCACTCAGGTTTCCAGCGAGCGCCAACGTCAATTGATAGGCCAGGCTCGGCGTTGGAAAGAAAATCCATTCCGTGGATTACAGATTTTCGATTTCGAACACGCGCCGATCTTTCACGGTAGAACGAAAGCGATCGGGGAAGTGTTGGAAGCCTTGGAAGCGCAAGTTAGAGCACAACGGCCGTTCGTTCTGGTTTTGGGTGCGAGCGGCTCTGGAAAAAGCTCGCTGGTGCGAGCAGGGGTGCTTCCTCTGTTAACGCAACCTGAGACGATTGAAGGGATTGGGCTCTGGCGGTGGTCGGTAACCAGACCCGGAGCCGGTGGAAGCGGCGGTGATTGCTTCGATACCTTGGCGGCGGCGCTACTGGAGCCTCCTGCACTGCCTGGCCTGCAGGACCCGGAATCACGGAACGCAATCAGCGACCTTGCGACCGAGCTGAGGGAGCACTCCGACTGCGTCGCGCTGCGGGTTCGGGACGCGCTGGATCACGCCGCGCGCGAGTGGAAAATCCACCGCATCCATTCCCTCGAGGAAAGAGAGCGGCAACTGCGGGGGTCAGGAAGATTGGAGGACGCAGACTTGGTTCGGCAGCAGAGCCAGAGGCTTGAGCTACCGAAGACCCGTTTGGCTTTGGTGGTTGACCAGTTGGAAGAATTGTTCACGACCGGGTTTCCGCTGGAGGTCCGGCAGAAGTATATATCCGCCATTGCTGATTTGGTTCGGAGCGGCCGAGTCTTTGTTCTGGCGACGTTACGGAGTGACTTTTACCCTAGCTATCAGCAGTTTCCGGATTTGATTGAGCTTACCAAACCGGGTGGTAGAGTCGACCTCCGGCACCCGACAGCCTACGAGATCGGGAACATGATTCGGCTCCCGGCCGAAGCAGCCGGTCTACATTTCGAAAAGGAGCAGGGAACGGGTCAACGCCTTGATCAAGCGCTACGCGATGCCGCCTCTGCCACACCGGAATCTTTGCCGTTACTCGAACATGTTTTGTCACTGCTCTACGACGCGCAGGGCGCCCGAGGTGACGGCTTGCTTCGATGGTCAGACTATCGCGAACTGGGGGAATTGAAAGGCGCGCTTGCCAAGCACGCTGAAGCGGTATTTACCACGTTGCAACCGCATGAGCAAAAGACGTTTCCTTTAGTGATGCGGTATCTGGTCACGTTGGGTCAGGGCGAAGAAGAAGTCCCCAACCGGCGGACGGTGCCTTACCGCGATTTTGTTGGCTCAGAGGTGGCAGACCGCGAACAGAAAGCAGGTGCAAAAGGCTTTGTTGATCTATTCATTGAGAAACGGCTGTTGGTCGCGGACACCGACCCGCAGGGAGAGGTTACGGTGTGCGTCGCGCACGAAGCGCTGCTGCGGGAATGGCAGCGGGTCAAGGATTGGCTGAAGAAGAACCGCGAATTTCTGCGAATGCGGGACCGGTTGGATTCGAGCCTGAAGCTCTGGGTAAGCCGGGGAAAACAAAAGGATGACCTGCTCGAACCGGGGCTCCATTTGGCGGAAGGTGAAAAGCTCGTCAAAGACTTTGGACCGTCGCTTAACCGGGAACAAATTGATTACGTCTACGCAAGCGTTGCTGAACGAAATCGGCGTAAGAAGGCCGAGGCGCGGATTCGTTACGCGGTAATGACAATCCTCGGCGTGCTAGCGATCGTAGCCGGATTTCAATGGATCCAGGCCGAGAAGAATGCGGCACTGGCCCGAGCAGAAGAAGCACACGCGAAGCAAGCCTTAGCATCTGAAGCAGAAGTCGCCGGGAAACTACACGACCAGTTGCGGCAAGCGAGTTGGGTAAGCTTCAACCAAGCCGAGCGTCAGTTCCAGCTTGGAGAGTGGCGAGAAGGCATCGCTCTTCTGGCACATGCGATCAAGCTCGACCCGGAAAATCCAGTTGCTTCAGAACGCTTCTTCCAAGAGCTAATCGTCCACCGTGAAAAGGCGCTGCCGCTTCCGATCAACTCTTTTAACCATCAAGATGAGGTCGTAGGCGCGGCGTTCAGTCCGGACGGTACTCGGATCCTGACGGCAAGCGCAGACAAAACTGCCAAGCTCTGGGATGCGACATCCGGCAAACTCATTGCCTCGTTTGATCATCTGGGTAGTGTCGTGCACGCCTTGTTTAGTCCGGACGGTGCTCGGATCCTGACGGCAAGCGTGGACAACACCGCCAAGCTCTGGGATGCTGCCTCGGGCAGGCTCATCGCCTCTTTTCAGCATCAAAATTGGGTCTGGCACGGCGCATTTAGTGCCGACGGTACGCGGATTCTGACGGCAAGCGCAGATCACAGCGCCAAGCTCTGGGATGCGGAGTCGGGTAAGCTCATCGTCTCTTTTGACCATCAGGATGAGGTCCTACAAGCGGCGTTTAGTCCGGACGGTGCCCGAATCCTGACAGTAAGCCGAGACAAAACCGCCAAGCTTTCGGATACGGCTACCGGAGCACTCATCGCCTCCTTCCACCATCAGGATTGGGTCTCACGAGCGGCGTTTAGTCCGGATGGTGCTCGTATTCTGACAGCAAGCGCGGACCACAACGCCAAGCTCTGGGATGCCGCTTCGGGGGCCCTCATCGCCTCCTTTGCCCACCAAGACATTGTCCGAAGGGCAGCATTTAGCCCAGACGGTACGCGGATCCTGACAGCAAGCGCGGATCACAGCGCCAAGCTCTGGGATACAGCCTCGGGCAAGCTTATTTCCTCCTTCGACCATCAAGACGAGGTCAACGACGCCGCGTTCAGTCCGGATGGCGCTCGTATCGTGACTGCAAGCTCGGACAAAACTGCCAAGTTTTGGGATGCGGCTTCTGGGAAGCTCCTCGCTTCGTTTAACCATTCGGATGAGGTCTTACAAGCTGCATTTAGTCCTGACGGTACTCGGATCCTGACGGCGAGCAGGGACAAAACCGCCAAGCTTTGGGATGCGGCTTC
>JBEEIB010000168.1:0-2716 GCA_041167675.1 Verrucomicrobiota bacterium | reverse complement strand
CTCGCGCTTCTCCGGGTCGACATTCATCACGCCGAGGCGTGGGACGGCGATACTAAGGTGTAGAAAGCGTCTGCCAAACACGGATTGTCTCGGGCGGAGTCACGATTCGATTGGAGCAATCGATTCCGCGATCTGTCTCCAATCGGCCATACAGCCACTATTTTCTACGAGCGCGACCAGTTCCAAGACTGATGTTATGGAAGGTGCAACCGACTACGAAGATGAGAGTTCATTGAAGAATCCAGTGAACCAGGTACTTGGAGTCCTGGATCCTGGCATCGACACGAAAGCGGTAATCCAGTCACTCAATGAGGCCGGTTTTCCAGAAGATTCAATTGGCGTTCTCGGCGGCCGGAAGATGCAGACAAACTGGATAAGGGCATCCGGAAAGCATGGATGGTTAACCAAGCTGGCGCAAATTGGGCCGAGCTTTGGCGATCTGGACGCACATCACCTGAGAAATTACGCCAAGGCGTTAGAAGAAGATCAGACCGTGATTGCGGTGTTAGCCGAGACTGGGGAAAAGCGTCGAGAGATAGCTGACCTGCTGAAACGTTATGGTGCCAGCTATATCAATTCCTACGGCAGGTTCAGCATCGAAGCCCTATGACACCGGAAATACCACCAGAGATACCTATTCGGCCGATTCCCGGAGAACCGATGCCGCCTCCGAAGCCGACCGAGCCGTCGCCAGGGCCGCCCAGGCCGCCGGAGCCTGTGCCGCCCAACGCCCCAGAACCGATCCATCCGCCAGACCCGAAAGGCCGATAACAGTTAGCAGCTAGTCGACAACCGCGGCTCGGCGGGCTTGTCCGACGAAGCCTTTGCCGTGGTCAGCGCTCGCGGACAACTTTGGGCGAAGTCGGGAGCCTCGCCCTCCCGACGCTCTCACGCGTCTCTTCCGTGTACTTCCGCGGGCGGACTGGTCGCTTCGACTGCGGTAAAAGTTTCGATTATTTTATAAGCGTGGCTCGCGCCCTTTGGTACGACCCATGAGTTGCCCTTTTCCAGCAGAACGAGTTGGTCTTCAATATGCAGCTCCGCCTTTCCTTCGATGACGAAGCCGACAGTCTCGTAATCACGAGATGTTTTTGGTTTCGCTTCCGTCGGTTTCTCACGCTCCCAAAGTCGCATTGAAACATGAATGCCGGAGGCGAGATACTTTTGTCCGCCGTGACCTCTGGGCGCATGGAGAGAACTAACTTTTGTAATGCTTTTGTCAGCCATAGGTTAAGTGTTCGCCGCCAATGAGAAAACGGACTCGGAGACCCGAATAGATCGGCTGTCGAGTGCCGGTGGGCCTATCACAGAGTCATATTCGAAGTCTTTAAATAAGGAGTCGGTAGGGATTTTCACGATATCGCGTTACCATTCCCAGTCGATCCGGCAGCGCCTGCGGATTATTCATCAACCTGTTCGGTGCATTCTACACAGTGTTTCGACTGAGGTCCGAGCGCTCGCTTGCTTGCCGTAGGCTCTGCCGCGCTACGGCACTACCGGACGATGGAGCAGCAGGTAAGGGGCTATATATCTCCTTCGCCTCCACCCAACTCTTCATCATTGGCCGGCGTATCATCTTCCAGCTGGTCAGCGAGGGATGGACCTGGATCATCGTTAGCTTCGGTACCTTCATAGGGATTCCTCGCTTTGTGGCCGCGACTACCAGGTGGATCTGCTAGCGGATCGGTAACAGCGCCGGTTACTTCCTCATCTTCATCTTCCGATTGAAGGTCTTCAGGATCTGGAATCGATTCATTCATGCCTTGAGTTCGCAAATGCGTCCCTAGTCAGTTTTCCCGTTCAATCGGCCGCAGCGAAACCTGGCTCAGTATTAAGTCGTTACCGATTGCTCATCTCTTTTTCGCTCTCCGTTTTGGCTTTTTCACTGTGAGCTGCTCTTCCTTAGGCCGCGCCGGTTGCTCGATCACCCGTTCTATTTGCTCAGCCGCTGAGGGTTCTCGATCACTCGTTGCTTCGGTCCCCTCATATGGGTCCCTGGCCTTGCGGCCATGACTGCCAGGAGGTAGGTCAGCCAGGGGATCGATAAATTCGCCCGTGGTCTCCTTCGGATTTGGAATTCGTTCTTTCATGTCTCCTAGTTCGCCGCTTCTTCGTTTGGAGTTTTCCGAAAATAGAACCCGTGGCGATTGAGAATCCGAACTAGGTACTATGGCGGCCGGCGATCAGGAAAAAATCGATCTCAAGGCATGGATTGGCGTGGGGGCAAGATGCTCGGCGCGTTCATGGCAGTCCTGGACATTCAGATTACCAATGCCTCGCTTCGCGAGATTACCGGCGGCATCGCGGCGACTCAAGATGAAGGCTCGTGGATCTCGACCAGCTACCTTATAGGCGAAATCGTCACGATACCGCTTACCGCGTGGCTTTCTCGAGTTTTCAGCGTCCGCTGGTATTTGCTAATTAACGTCGGACTTTTTTTGATTTTCTCGTGCCTTTGCGGCACGGCCCGAAGTCTCATTGAGATGATCCTTTTTCGGGCAAGCCAGGGGTTCACCGGTGGAGTGCTGATTCCAATGGCTCTTACGGTAACACTTTCGACGCTACCGAGAAGCAAACAACCGCTGGGCCTTGCTCTGTTTGGCATGACAGCCACACTGGCGCCTTCCATCGGTCCCTCAATCGGCGGATGGTTGACCGACAATTTTGGTTGGGAGTGGGTCTTTTATATCAACCTCTTTCCTGGGGCGTTGATGAT
>JBEEIB010000167.1:0-5184 GCA_041167675.1 Verrucomicrobiota bacterium | reverse complement strand
AGATCTGCCATTTCTTCCGTGCTGATCCGGCCTACGGAATCGGCGTGGCTAACTTGCTGGGAATCGATGTCGAACAGTTCATACCCCGCGGAGCAACTCAACCGGAAGCCGTAGCTGAAAAACGATAATATGAAGACACCAGAACCAACCAATCTAACGATCTATTCAAAGCCAATCCTATCTGAGCAGTGAACAGGGAGGCCTACAAATAATCCGTGTTCCCGTTGGCACTTTTGCTGGTACCCGTGAGCAAGTGTTTCTGATCCAAGACGGCGAGCCGCACGGATTGGATCTCGGCCACCAAGGCGGCGGCCAGAACTGAGTGGTTCAAGTGGTGAACGCTCGGGCCCATATAGCTCGAGTGAACCGCCGGTGTAAGGGTGTCGCGTAGCGACGTAACGAAAGTGGCCCAGCGCTTCGGTGCTCCAACAACGACCCCATTTGGCAAGACCTCGTGGGGCGTGGTAGATTGATTTCGAGAAAGATAAAATTTTCGGTTGCGTGGCTGAATAAGAAAGCCGATATACGCAGTTCCTAATCGCGGGGTGGAGCAGCCTGGTAGCTCGTCAGGCTCATAACCTGAAGGCCGCGGGTTCAAATCCCGCCCCCGCAACCACTCTTAAGTCCCTCGCTAAGAGTCACTTACCTAGAGAGAAACTTCCTTCCTAGGGCCAAACTCACTGTCGTCAAAATGCACGAAAATGCACCAAAATGAAGCTTTTTTGGCATGAGTGCTGGCTGGAGTCCGGGCGTAGTGAGAATCTTCAGTATTAACGTTGGCAAGACTACACCAAAATCGCCGAAAAATGTTTAGTGGTCGGCTGATGAATTGAGTGAAATTTAGGTGCTGTCATATGAAATTAGACAGCATCGACACGACTGCACCCACTGTCTCGAGCCATCTCTGCGATGGTCCCGGACTGCTGGAAGTAATCTGGCCGGACGAAAAGAGCCGGCCGTCTCTGAGGGCCCTGATCAATTGGCGCGATTTGGGCATCATCCCGTATCTGAAGCTTGGTCGACGGGTCTTCTACGATCCGGCCGAGGTCCGCTGGGCATTGCGGAAGAAATGCACCGTCAGGGCGAAGTAGGAGGCATGAGTGCCACGTGCGAACACACCCGCCTCCTCCCGAGATGGGCCGCGGGAGAGCCGTATATAGGCGGCTCCCCGACCGCGAAACTAACGACGCTAAAAATCCGAAGCGAAACAGAGTAACCAAAAAAAATTCACCCTGCTACATTTTTCGCCGGTACGGGGGGTGTCACCCTGTTTACCAATCGCCTAGTCGCAGTTCGCTATGCATTGAGTAGCAGCGAATGGGATTTCATCCGTCGGGTGGCCTCAGCCCAAGGAAGATGGCTATGAGTGGAAAGCTCCGCGGCCGGCCGTTGTTCGCAATAAGCGTCAATAGCCGCCAATTGACGCGCTCGTATATGCGTCTGCTGGTGCGTCGTTGCTCATATGGCCTCCTCTGGCCTTTCCGCTGCTCTGAGTGCGGCCTAATGGCGCTCGATCCCATTGGTTGGAACGGACCTGGACAACCGCTGTGCGAGCTTTGCGCGGATCCCACCGGAGGGCCAGCATGACCTCGACCACCACGGAGCGGCCGCAGGAAATCTGGCTCGAGTATGTGGCCCGACTTGTTTGGCAAAAGGGGAACTTCGATCGCTCGAGCTGGTTCGCATGTCGTCGCGGCGCCAGCCTGGGCGTGCCGGCGTCTGTTGTCATCGAAGAGATAGCGGCCCGCATCCGAGCAGCAGGACATTACCCTCGGCCAGGAAAGTTGGAACAACAGTGGAGACGGGCGTCGATGTCCCTGCAAAGCGAGCCGCGATCACCTGGACCGATTGTCCCGATCGAACGGCCGGCCTTCGATCCTGAGTACGCAAAGCAGATAGCCAATCGGGTGCCGGCATCGGTTGATCTGATCCGAAGGCGGTCACCGATCTCGCCTGGCTCGGTGACGCCCGCTCAATATTTGGCCCTGGTTTTTCGCCTGGGCGATCAAGTCCTGATTTTGAGCGATCAGCAGAGCCAAGGTCAGGCGGTCTTTCAAAATTGGTCAACTAATCCGGACCGCAATGCTCTGCGGGCATTTACGATCGGCCACGAGCAAGGAGTGTTTTTCCTCAGCAACCCGATTGATGGCGAGTACCATCCCAACGCTCAACAAGGGACAATGAGCCGGAGGAGCAAGGAGTCGGTAACAGCCTTCAGGCATGTTGTGCTCGAGAGCGATTGCCAGCCGGCGGAGCAATGGCTTCGCATTTTGGTGCAGATCAAGTTGCCAATTCTTTCCATCGTCTCGAGCGGCGGAAAGTCGTTACACGCGCTCGCCAGAATCAATGCGGTCTCCAAGGAAGATTGGGATCAAAGGGTCCGCCGCTTGATGCCCTGGTTGGTCAAAGTCGGCGCCGACCGAGGGGCCCTAACGGCCGTGCGGCTGACCAGGCTCCCTGGTTGCTACCGCGGCAACTCTCTCCAACAACTCCTCTACCTCAACCCGCGGGCAACCTCAGAACCAATTTTTCAAAAATGAACGCGCAAGAACCTAAGGCCGCCACGCTCAAGGTAGAGAAAGATTGCGGCGAGCAGCAGCAGCTCGATAAGAATAATTACCCTCCGGTTGACTGGCCGGCGGTTCGTTCCGGACTCAAGGAGGGCAAGGGAAAGTTTGTTCACCGGATCGTTTATCCGGAAGATTCCATTCTGACGCCTTACCTTGAACACATCCGGCAAGTATCCGAAGGCGTAGACTGTTTTATCCTTGGATCGGTGTTGCCGGTAGTCGCGGCGATGCTAGGGCGAAGGGTTTGGTTTGACTGGGATAATGGACCGCTTTACCCGAACATTTTTACCACCCTTGCGGGCAAGCCGGGAGATCGGAAAAGCTCCACGATTAAAAGTGCGGAAAAACTAGCTTGGTTTCTCCTTCCCGCTAACGCGTTTCTTCCGATCAATATCTCAACCGAAGCGCTCTTTGACGAATATTACGAATGTGCTGGCGGACGCCCGGATAAACTCTGGGCATGCGATGATGCCAATGTGGTGCTCGCAAACTGGAAAAATTCTTCGCATGGCGAGCGGGTAAGTGCGCAATTTTTGCGCCTGTTTGACTGCCGGGAGCTGACTGAATCATTCGAGCGCAATCGTAAGAAGGAGGAAGGAAAAGCCAAAAGGGTAATCCCGGCGACCTCCACCAGTATACTTTTCGGCGCGACCTTTAACGCAGCCGCCTTTCAGGGTACGCAGGTCAAGGCGGGGATGGCCCGCCGATTCTTATACTATGCGGGGGAAGGGCACGGGCGCTTGCTTGTCTTGCCGAATCAAATCGATTTCCGTCCCGTAGTTAATCTGTTCAAACCCCTCTTAGTCTTCCGCGGCGCGATGAAGCTTTCCCCGGAAGCGCTCAAGCGGTGGGAATTGTATCAAGCTGAAAACCGGGAACGCCTGGAAGCCGTGAACCCAACCGAAGAAGTGGTTGGAGATCGACTCAACACTTGCCCGACATGGGTGATAAAAATCGCGATGCTCTTTGAAGCTTGCTCCGCGGTCTCTGCTGGCGAAACCGAATGGTACGAAATCAGCGACGAATCCCTGCGATTGGCAATCGAACATATCGAGGAGCACCTGCGCTCGGCCGAGTACGTCGATAAGGTAATCGAGCAAAGAGCTGTTACGCAGGAAGCGGAAATTCTCCTGGCCGTTATCAGGCAAGAGTTCCAGGCCGGATCTGACGGCACTATCTACGCCAACCGCAGCCAATTGACCCGCCGATTCTGCGCCAACGGACGCGGGCGCAGCCTGACCGTTGACGATCTTTACTACAAATTTATCCCAGCCCTTGAAGCGATAGGGATGGCGAAGCTCGTCATCGAAAAAGGAAATCTAAAAATCTACGCGTTCGCACCCGAGGAACAGTTTCACTAAGCGCGGTCTGCGGATTGAGAAAAGAAGACCGCCTGTGTGGCCACAAACCGCGAAGAGCAACCAAAGTCCTAGCATTTCAACCACTTCAACGTTTTCAACACCGTCGCACACACACACTACGCGTACACAGGAATCAATTTCAACAATTTCAACATACATACATACGTAAAGAGGGGTGTTTGGTAGTGTCCACACCTGTTGAATCCGTTGAATCAGGGCACCCCTCTCTCCCCCGCGGTCCAATTAACCTCCTCATGGTAGTGTGACTAACACCCAATTACCCAGCAGTGACTTTTTCACCGGGGGGAAGAAGGAAGTGGCTTCCAAAACACTGACAGTTTTTGATTTCTTTGATAGGTTCGCTTCAAACTATGTCGCAGATACTCAACGAGGGACCGCAGACCGAGACGGCGGACGAAACAAAAAGCGTGGAATTTGAAGTTCTGCGGTCACCTCAGCAACCGAGACGAAACCCTCGTGGCCAGGCGCGACGATTAACGCTCCGCGTATTTGTTAGCATCTGCCATCTGGTTGAACAGGGGTGGGCAATCACCAAAGCGTGTGAATCGCAGAGCGTCACCTACTCGCTCTTTCGGCTCAGGTGCAGCGAGAATCCGCGGCTCGAGAAGCGCATAAAGGAAGCAGAAGCGGTCCGGTTTCAAAGGCGCCATGAGGAAGCAGTGGAAAGCGTGATGCGAGCCGGCGAGAAAAGCTGGATGGCGCACGCCTGGTTCTTAGAAAGGTCGGCGCCTCATTTGTGGGCCCTGAAGAATGTAACCCGATCCGAAGGCTCAAGCGATTTGCCAGTAGGCGATCAAGTGTCTGAAGAACAGCTTCGGAAATATGCAGAAATGATCGAGCTATTCCGCCAGGAGAACCAGGCGAAAGCTCAGGAGCAAACGCCCGCTCTACCGAGCTCGGAAAGTGTTGCATGAACGGCAGTTCACGCAATCGATAATCCCCTCGTGTTCTCCTACGATAATTAGTGCATGAACGTAGTGATCTGTTACAACGGTTCATGCACATAGGCTACGCGAGCACTGAAAAACGGTGAACTGCTAGCCAAGTTAAAGGCCGTTGAAATCACCGTAAGGGCAAGCCGAATACTCGGCGCAAAGAAAGTGAATCCGGCCTTGAGCCTGGAAGCGAAGTCATCAGGCGCTGAGCTGATATTTCGTCAACTTCATTCCTCCGAGGATACTATGAAAACCGGCCTTGTCTTCTTGCTGTCTCTCGCGATTGCGATAGTCCTG
>JBEEIB010000166.1:0-7879 GCA_041167675.1 Verrucomicrobiota bacterium | reverse complement strand
TGACGCTGCCTTTCGGTCGGATCCTAATCAGATCCTAAGGATGTATGCGCGCAATAGCACGGGTGGCATGGTGCCTTTGGGCAGTTTAATGGATGTTCAATGGATCAATGGTCCGGACACGGTCAGTCATTATAACGTCTTTCCCGCGGCTCTCATTCAAGGGGCGACATTGCCGGGACTCAGTTCCGGCCAGGCGATCGAAAAGATGGAACGAATCTGTCGAGAGAATCTCCCGAGCCAGTTCTCGTTCGAGTGGACGCAATTGACCTATCAAGAAGTTACCGCTGGTAACACCGCGATTTTCATCTTCCCGCTTTGCGTCTTGTTTGTGTTTCTGGCGTTGGCCGCTCAATACGAGAACTGGTCCTTGCCACTGGCAGTCATCCTAATCGTTCCCATGTGCTTATTGTCGGCTATGGCTGGGGTCTATTTTCGAGAACAGGACAACAATATTTTCACCCAAGTCGGATTCATTGTTCTCGTCGGGCTGGCCTGTAAGAATGCCATCTTGATCGTGGAATTTGCCCGGCAGGAGATGCTGTCCGGGAAAGGACCGATCGAGGCTGCGGCAGAAGCTGCCCGCTTGCGTTTGCGGCCAATTCTGATGACCTCGTTTGCTTTCATTCTTGGCGTGTTGCCATTAGTGATCGCTAAAGGCGCGGGGGCCGAAATGGATCAGGCATTGGGTACTGCCGTCTTCGCTGGAATGATCGGGGTGACGTTTTTTGGAATTTTTCTTACGCCGGTGTTTTTCTCTGTGATCATGAAAATTTTTACCCGAGCGTCCAAGAAGAAGCAGCAAAGCTCAATCGAGCGTCGAGGATTGAAGGAAAATCCAGTTCGTTGATCCGCAGGAATGCGGTCGACTACTATTCAGAGTTTGATTCACTCAAGATTCGTCTGTAGCGCGGCCTCCGGGAACAGCCTTGATCAGATCGAGGACTTGTCCAGCGGCAGTCAGATAAGATTCGAAGGTTTCTTCGGGATCTTTATCCGCATGTTTAAAGAAGTTTTGCGGCGCGCGGCGTAGCTTTTGGAACGTACCAATCTGCTCTGGCTTAATGTACTCTTCGGTGTGGTCAAAGACGCTTAGCCACTTTTTCAAAATCTAACATTTGTTACTGGAGCGAATGTGTCTTCCGAAAAGGTTATGCGAAGGCAAAGAACCTCTTCTCCGGAACAAAGATATTGCTACACAAAGGCCTCTTTCTTCGATCGAGCATCCAACGGCTCCCTGTCGTTTAGGCCTGTGGAATTGGCGCTGATGAAAAATGGATCATTCCCCGCTTCCCGTTTGCTCTGATAGCAGTTTTCTACCAAAGAATCGCTCGAATCTCCAAGCGAATCAGAATGTCTTCAATGAATCTCGCCTAGATTTATGAAGATCAATACGAATATTGCAGCGAACGCTGAGCCAGGGATTCAATCCGAGTTTCGCCGTGCTTGACTAGATGCATGAAAACACTAGCAAAGACATTCAAAATTGGCGGCGATCTGGAAGTAGATCGCCTTGGATTTGGATCGATGCGACTGACTGGCAAGGGTATTTGGGGTGAGCCCAAAGATGTCGATGAAGCAGAGCGCGTCTTGAAACGGGCAGTGGAACTGGGAGTAAATTCGACACTGCCGATAGTTACGGCCCAGCGGTCAGTGAGCGGTTGGTGATCGACATCGTCAGTGTGCAGAACCTATACAATGTAGGCGACCGCCAGCACGAGGGATGCGGTACCAGCGCCGAAGCGGCCGGCGAAAAAAGGATTGGGGCGCAAGAGCCGCGAGTTCAGAGACGGGTTGAGGATTTAATTGGCAAGGGGTCTGTCCGGCGGCTGCCGGATGGAAAGGACGCCGGTTATGCCGCAGACGGCACTCTTGCGGCGCGATCATTCATCATTCGCCGGCTTCTGAAAGTAAGCCCGCGCTAGCGGGTGAATTAAGGAGTGATGTTAGGCGGACCTGGGTACGCCTAGGAAAAAGAGGAAGGAAAGACCGCTTTGGGGCTCGCCGGGGAGAAAGGCTTGTCTCCCAGATAAGAAGGCCGAACACGTTGGCTCAGTGGAGTTACGTAATATCGGCAAGGCCACCCCAAATCGCTCGCGAGCTCGTTTACCAAATCCCTCAAATCGAAGGCCAAGTTGTGATCTCCACATTTCGGGCATCGCGGGGCCGAAAATACCGCGGCTTATGAAGCCGTGGACTGGGACCGACGAGGAGCTATAATCATCTGCGAGGCTGTCCCTTACTAAGGACTTGGATCCGTGAAAACAGACCACCGAGGTATTTGCCAAGCTTGCGGGGCGATAGTTCCCGCAGGTAGCGAGGTCTGTCCGATTTGTGCTTTGCGAGGCGCTCTCGATGAGGGGCAAGAGACCGTCGAGTTGGATATTAACCCGACTCCTTCGCCGGCGGCATTACGATTCGACCATTACCAGATCCTTACACGGGAAGATGGGACGCCGCTCGAGCTGGGTCGCGGGGCGATGGGAGTGACTTACAAAGCGTTCGACATTGATCTCCGCTTGCCGGTGACGCTGAAAGTCATCAGTGACAAGTATGTCGGCGATGAATCAGCCCGGCTGCGTTTTTTGCGGGAAGCTCGCGCGGCGGCAAAGGTGCGCCATACGAACGTTGCCTCCGTACTCCATTTGGGCAGAACCGGGAACGGTTACTTCTACGCCATGGAGTTTGTCGAGGGGGAGACGTTGGAAAACCTTATCCGGCGCTGTGGCCAGCTGGATGTAAGGCTAACGCTGGAAATTGCGGGGCAGGTTGCCGCCGGTTTGGCCGCAGTGCACAAGCCAAATCTCGTTCATCGGGATATCAAGCCAAGCAACATCATGGTGAGCTCGGAAGAGGGAGGTGGCGTAACAGCGAAGATAATCGACCTTGGGCTGGTGAAGGGGGTGGGCGAAGCTGCTCCTGAGTCTGCGATTTCCGTCCCTGGGAGCTTTGCTGGGACACCAGAATTTGCCAGTCCGGAACAGTTTGCGGGGGTAGGGGTCGACATCCGTTCAGATATGTATTCGCTCGGCGTGACGCTCTGGGTCATGCTGACCGGCCGGCCGCCGTTTCGGGGTGCCCCCGCGGAACTAATTTATCAGCATCAGCACGGGGTCCTGCCGCTCGAACAATTGAAAGGCGTTCCCCAACAGCTAACGGCGCTACTCGAAAAATTATTAGATAAGGACCCGAAGCGGCGTTTCCAGACTCCGGCGGAGCTTTTGAAGAGGCTATCGGTGGTTAAGAATGAACTGGAGAAACCCGCCGAACAAGAGCACGCGGTGCAGGCGCCGCTGGCTCGAATAGCCAGCTCTGGACGAGCAAGGTCACGTTGGGCAAAGCCTCAAGAGCGCAGTGTTGCAGTACTTCCATTTGAAAGTCTCAGCGCCAGCAAAAGGGATACCTATTTTGCTGATGGTGTTCAGGACGAGATTCTTTCTAACCTCGCCAAAGTTTCCCAGCTAACAGTGATCAGCCGGACCTCGGTGATGGCCTTTCGCCCTGGAGACAATCGGAACCTCCGTTCGATTGCTGAGTCACTCGGCGTTGCGAACGTGGTGGAGGGCACGGTGCGGAGAGACGGTAAACATGTCCGACTCACAATTCGGCTTGTCGACGCGCGAAGAGACAAAACGCTCTGGTCCGAGATCTACGATCGCAGCCTGACAGATATCTTCGCCATTCAGAGCGAAATTGCTCAAGAAGTCGCTTCTAAATTGAACGTGCGCTTATCGAGCAAACAACAGAAAGGCATCGAAGAGAAAATCACAAAGGATTTAGAAGCTTATGACCTTTATCTTCGGGCTAAGGAGATCATCGGGAACTGTTTGCTCTTTTTTATGGGAGCTGAGCGGAACAGTCTTCTGGACGCGATCAAGCTTCTGGAGGAAGCAACGCGGAGGGATAACCAATTCGCGCTTGCCTATTGCTTAATCGCTAAGGCGCACGACGATCTGTACTCGTGGAATTTTGATAATACTCCAGAAAGGCGTGCACTGGGCGATGCGGCTGTGAATGAAGCTTTACGGCTACGGCCAGATCTTGCTGAGGTGCATTTGGCGTCAGCTTATCACCTTTCTGTATGCTATCGAAACTATGAGAGAGCTTGTGTTCAGTTAGCAATTGCCCAAACAGCCCTGCCTAACAGCCCTCAGGCACTTGAGCTCGCGGCCTACATAGATGCGCTACATAGCAATTGGGAAGAGTCCACGAAAGTCATGGAAAAGGCGGTTAGCCTCGACCCAAGAAACCCTCAGCTTCTGCAAAGTTTAAATAGAAATTATCTGCATCTGCGCCGTTATCGAGACGCAGAGCGTCTCTGCGATCGATTGATCGAACTAAATCCGGATAAGCCGATCTTTAAGCTGCAAAAAGCTGCCGCCGTGTTTTTCACCACTGTGGACTTGGTGAGGTTTAGAGCGAGCTTAGAAAACTTGCGGCCCGCGATGGAAGAAAGTATCGACTTGGCTTATGTCCGCTTGTATGCCGCAGTACATGCCCGGGATTGGTCTGGAGCAAGAGAAATTCTTAAGAATTCCCGCAGCGAGGATTTTCCCTTCCCATTTTACTGCGTAGTTGTCCCTAAAGTATGCATTGACCTCTGGATCAACCGGCTCCAAGGAGGTCATCCTCCAACGGAAGGCCGTTTCGCGGGAGCGCGTGATCAGTTAAAGCGAAGAGTGGATGAACGCCCGGAGGACGCGCGTCTCCTGAGTGCTTTGGGCCTAGTCGACGCTGCGCTGGGTCGCAAGGAAGAGGCGATCGAAGAAGCCAGACATGCGGTGGAAATGCTACCTGTCTCGAAAGATGGCTGGGATGGGCCCGGCCTTGTGCTTTACCAGACCAGAGCCTACGCGCTAACTGGTGAGACGGATCTAGCCTTAAAAAATCTGGCGTTTTCGGTCAAAACGCCAGGCGGAGAATACTACTGCGACCTTAAGCTCGACCCGGCTTTGGACGCTCTCCGCAAAGATCCGCGCTTTGAGAAATTGTTAGCGCAGCTATCGCCGAACCAGAGCCCGCAGAAGATGCCCTCTGGCGCTTCGCTTGTCAGAACTAACAAGCGCTCCGTAAGATCGGGACCCAAGAACATTTCCATAGCGAGATTGCCGGTTACCGGAAGTGAGCTCTTCGGCCGAGAGGAAGATATCGCCTTCCTGGATTACGCATGGGCAAACAAGGATGTCAACGTCGTTACGATTGTTGCCTGGGCTGGTGTCGGGAAGTCGACGCTGATTAACCATTGGTTACGAAGAATGGCTGCCGACCATTATCGTACTGCAGAGCTTATTTTTGGCTGGTCCTTCTACAGACAGGGCACCAGTGTGGAGACTTCGTCTGCCGACGAATTCTTTGCTTCGGCTCTCACTTGGTTTGGTGATCCAGATCCACGGCTCGGAACGGGGTGGGAGAAGGGTGAAAGACTCGCGAAGCTCGTCGCAGATCGCCGAACTTTACTGATCCTGGACGGTTTGGAGCCGCTCCAAAACCCGCCAGGTCCGCAAGAAGGGCGGTTACGTGACCCTGCTCTGCAGGCGCTTTTGCGCGAACTTGCTGCCTTCAACAAAGGGCTCTGCGTCATCACCACGCGGACACCGATTGCCGATATTGCGGATCACGAACACACCTCAGCGCCGCGCCGTGACCTGGAACAACTATCCAGCGAGGCCGGTACGAAGCTGCTCCGCGCGCTGGGCGTCAAGGGCGACGAAGCAGAGCTGCGAACTGCCAACGCGGAGTTCGATGGCCACTGTCTGGCTCTGACGCTGTTAGGCAGCTATCTGAGCGATGCATATAACGGAGACATTCATTACCGCAACGAAGTTTCAGGGCGGCTTTCACACGATGTACGGCAGGGAGCCCATGCCCGGAAAGTGATGGAATCTTACCAGGCCTGGTTTGGTGAGGGTCCAGAGTTATCCGTTCTTCGCATGCTCGGCCTGTTTGACCGGCCCGCGGCCGAAAAGGCGCTGGATGCCTTACTGAAGCCACCCGCTATTCGAGGGGTTACAAAGTCTTTGATAACTTTGAATTCAACCGAGTGGCGGACCATTCTTGCCAAGTTAAGAAGAGCAAGGCTGCTCGCTCCTGAAGACCAGCGTAATCCTGGCAATCTGGATGCCCATCCTCTCGTTCGTGAATACTTTGGCGACCAGCTCCGGAGCCAACAAACAGACGCTTGGAAGGAATGTAATAGGCGCCTCTATCATTATTATCGGACCGTCGCGCCTGAGCTTCCTAATAATTTCAGGGAAATGGAGCCGCTTTTCTTAGCAGTGATCTCTGGCTGCAATGCCGGTCTCTTTCGCGAAGCGCTGCACGAAGTTTACATCCCAAGAATCCAGCGCGGCGTTGCCTACTTCGCAGCGAATGTCCTCTCCGCTAGAGGAGCATTACTTACGGTATTGACGCATTTCTTTGAACAGGGGCGCTGGGGTACATTACTGGAGACGAATGTCGAGCAACAAAGCCTCTGTATGGAAGATCGGGTCTATCTTTTGTTGCAGGCCGCACTCTATCTGACGGTCACAAAGGAAACGCAGGCTCCGGAAGTGCGCATTTGTTATGAACGCGCAGAAGAGTTGTGCCTTTCGCTTAACCGCCCCAAGTTCTTATATTCGGCTCTGGTCGGGCGCTGGCGGTATTCTCTTATGTCGGACAAGCTAAGCAGCACACTGCAGCTTGCTGAGGAGGTTCATTCACTGGCGCAGGCGCGAAATGATTCAGCGCTTTTAATAGGTGCGTATGATGCCTTAGGGGCGACGCTGCTTCACTTGGGCGACTTCGAGAGAGCCAGGCGATTTGCCACGTGCGGTGTTGAGATCTGGCGATCCCGGGCGTTACTGTCTGGTGTAGAAGAGCTGATGGCGCCGGCCATTGCCTGCCTGTGTATCCAGGCGGAAACCAAGTGGCATTTCGGAGAAATCGCCTCATGTCGCGGGACCCTTTCAGAAGCGAAGTCCCTCGCAAAGAAGCTGAATGACGTGCACGGACTGGTCCAAGCCCTGTCAGTTGGCGGCTTCATTGCGTATTGCGAGCGTGAGGCGTCTGAAGTGCAAAGGCTTGCATCAGAGATGCTCGATCTATCAACGCGTCACAACTTCGCGTTTTTCCGGTCGGGTGCAGCTATTCTTCGGGGTTGGGCGCAGGGTGCTTTGGGCGACACAACGCAAGGCGTCTTGTCGATCGAGCATGGGATAGAAGCCTGGCGGGGGAACGGCGTGGTAATTGACCTCTCTCTTTGGCTGGCGCTGAAGGCTGAAGCTTTGCATCTTGCCGGCCTAACTTTTAAGGCTCTCGAAACGCTGACAGAAGCGGAAGAGGTTATCCAAAGATCCGAAGAGCAGTATTGGTCCGCCGAGCTGCACCGGCTCCGCGGCGTGTTTCTTGCAGCGATCGGGAATGACCAAACCCAAATCGAAGCTTCATTTCGCGCGGCTATCAAAACCGCCCAAGAACAAAAGTCGATTTCTCTGGTTAGGCGAGCGAAGGAAAGTTACGCAGAATGGCGCGCAGGCAAGGAACAGCCTCGGATGCTTTGAGGCTGGACGTGAGTCGAGAACCGCGTGTTATTTCGTCAGCTCCTGAAATAGCCATAAAGTAATTACCGTGCGGTCGATCTGCATTTGGTAGGAGCGCCTTTTTATGCCGGAGTCCTTTTACGCCAAGCCAAGTCTCCACGTGGAGATCTATGATATTATGACGAGTACAGGCTGGGCAGAGGCCGGCACGGATGTGTGCTTTCTGCTTGAGCGATTTCGAAGTATAACGGGGCCGGTTCTTGAACTCGGATGTGGGAATGGCCGGGCCGCGATACCGTTGGCCGAAGCCGGATTTGTAGTGCATGGGATCGACGCGAGCTTTGCGATCTTGTCTGCCGTCA
>JBEEIB010000165.1:0-2660 GCA_041167675.1 Verrucomicrobiota bacterium | reverse complement strand
TGGACTCGAATGGCACAACGGCTCGGTTTCGCGAAACTCCTCGCCCGGTCGCATCCGTAAGGAGGTCCAGGATTCGCTCCGTCGACTCCGCACGGATTACATCGACATCTATCAAGTCCATTGGCCGGACTCGGCCGTCCCGATCGAGGAAACCGCCCGGACCATGCAAGCCCTCTTTAAGGAAGGCCTGATCCGTGCGATCGGTGTTAGTAATTATTCACCGGAGCAGCTGAACCAGTTCATGTCCGTCTCTGAGTTACACACCGTCCAGCCTCCTTATAACCTCTTTGAGCGGCAAATTGATCGCGACGTGCTGCCTTACGTGCGCGAAAAGAATCTGAGCGCTTTCGCTTACGGGCCTCTCTGCCGGGGGCTCTTGACTGGCACAATGCAGCCGGATACGAAGTTCACCGGCGACGATCTCCGCCAGTCCGATCCTAAATTCCAGCCGCCGCGCTTCGCGCAATATCTGAACGCGGTTCGGCAACTGGATGATCTGGCGCAAAAAAGATACGGAAAACACGTGATGGATCTTGCCGTGCGCTGGGTGCTAGACCAACCCGGAATCACTGCGGCGCTGTGGGGCGCGCGCCATCCTGGAGAACTGGAGGCTGTGGCGGGCGCCCTAGAATGGAACCTTGATGCCGATGCGCACGCAGCGATCGATCAGATTCTGCAGAAGACGATCGCCAATCCGATTGGTCCCGAATTCATGGCGCCGCCGGCAAGAAACACGGTCGCCGTCTAGGATGCATGAAGCTGCTAATCATGTTGAGCTTCCAAAGATCAGAAACCAAAGGCCGACTACAAGCTGAGCGAGAAGGCCACTTGTGAAGATTCTAGAAGATGGGAGGGCGAAGCGATGATCAAGATAAAACGGCTGGGCTGCGTTTTGGTATTGATTGGGATCGCCGGCTTGGTAGCGTATTCGCAGGAAAAGGGAAGTGAATACGTCGCCCCGTCGGAAGCGGTTCCGACGGGCAAAGCTCCCAAGATGCAGGTTCAATTGCTGAACCCTGGAGAACCAACGAAACAATATGCGGTCATTTTCTACCAGGGAGACGAGGCTTTTTCCGGACTGCAGGAGTTTGCGGAGAAGTATCACGTTACGAGTGCGCATTTCACTGCTATTGGAGCGCTGAATGGAGCGACGGTGGGGTGGTTCGATCCCCAACGCAAAATGTACAAGAAGATTCCCATCAATGGTCAGCACGAAGTGATTGGAATGAGCGGCGATATCGCACTCTATCAAGGAAAGCCCGTCGTCCATACTCACATGTTGGTTGGGGGGCCAGACGGAACAACACGAGGCGGTCATGTTCTCAAGGCGTATGTATCACCGACGCTGGAAGTAATGGTTACAGTTGATCCACTAACGATGCAAAAGCGGCTTGATCCGGCAACGGATCTGACCTTGATTGATCCGGCTTTGAAGTAGCATCGCAATGTGCCGCGATGCGAGACAACTTGATGGAGGAGGTTGAGCAACCATGGCTGAGGTACGTGTGATTGCAAGATCCCTGGCGCGAAGAGGTAGGGAAAATGAACTGAGAGAGCTCCTGCGGGGCATGTTAGCTCCTACCCGTGCCGAATCGGGATGTAAATTGTATGAACTCTATGAGTCAGACTCGAAGGGGCGCTTCTATTTCTACGAAATATGGGAAAGTCAATCTGCGCTCGATCAACATGCAGCCAGTCCTCACTTTAAGTACTTGGAGCAAACTGTCGGGGAATTAGTACAGGAGCCCTTCGAAGTAAATATCTTAGAGAGGATTCTGACCGGCGCCTCCGCGGCGTGATCTTCACAGATTCCAAAAGCCGGCGTGGGGCCGTAGTGATTGAATCTTTGAAAACGTCGACTGGGAAAGTTGACATCGACATCGGAATCGGGAAGGCATACCGCGGCAAACTGGACGATCGAGCGGTTGGTCTGCCGACGGCCATAAACGTAAGTCACTGCGGGAGGCGAAATGAAAAAGGAAATAAGGCTTTTCGCTAAGATTTGCATTTGCCTGGGCCTCGTGACCTCCATGGGAGTCGTCTGTCGCGCGCAGGCACAGGGCCGTGGCCCGAAATTCGTGGTCGATCCCAGGTGGCCAAAGCCGTTACCTGGAAAATGGGTAATCGGACAAGTCAGCGGTGTATGCGTGGACGCACAGGATCACGTTTTCATCGTTAATCGGAATGACATGACAGACAAGGAAGCGGAGGTTGCGCAGCAGGCGCCACCTTACATCGAATTCGATCCCGACGGCAATGTGGTGAATAGCTTCGGTGACTGGAAAGCCGTTCCGAATGTCACCCACGGCTGCATCATCGACTATGAGAACAATTTTTGGACTGCTGGCAACGGCGATGGAATCATCCAGAAATACAGTCACGACGGAAAACTACTGATGCAGATGGGGAACAAAGGCGTTGTCGATACTTCCGATGGCACTCTCAAGGGCCGGGCACTGAATTCGAGTCACACCCAGTTTTACATGCCGTCCGACATAGCGGTAGATCCTGTCGATGGCGACGTCTATGTGGCTGACGGTTATGGTAATAGCCGCATAGCTGTATTCGATCGATCCGGGAAATTCCTTCGTCAGTGGGGGCATCAAGGGACAAAAGAAGAGGCCGATGCGGGTGTGGGTGGCGCGTTCATGCAGGTTGTG
>JBEEIB010000164.1:0-5479 GCA_041167675.1 Verrucomicrobiota bacterium | reverse complement strand
TGCTGGCAGGAATCGACGGCAGCAAGACTGGAGGTAGATCGAGTGTGAAAGGGCAGATCGGTGGTTAAAAGAGTGGTGAAAGCCTGCAGGAAGGAAAAAAGTGCATCGATTAAAGCGAGGTAGCTATTTTCCGACCCGTTGTGCATCGCCGCGATCAGTTTTCTCAAGTTTTGGACTGCCGCGATCAGTAGATCTTGGATCGATTGTTTGATAAGTCCGCGCCAACGAGCACGCTTGAAGCCGTGAAGGTTAGAGGCATCTGCAAAACTGCGTTCGATCAGATGTTGTCGACGCTTCCGATCCAGTTTTGCTTGCTTGGTGTTCGCTTGTCGACGAGCTCGATCTAAAAGCTTCTGGTCCCGATGACGTCGCATGGTTCGGCCAGTCCTGGACCGAGTGCAAAATTTCCTCAAATGGCATTTTAAACACACGCCTCGTTTGGTGACATATTCCCAGGTCAGTCGTCGCGAGTGAAGCCGCCGCGGCTTCATCAGTTGCCCGTCTGGGCACAGAAAGGTGTCGCTTTTTGGTTGGTAGCGGAACATCGACTCAGGGTAAATCCCGTCGCGACGACCACTGCCAGGACTGCTTCCTAGGAGGTCGGCCATGTGCGTGCGTAGCTTTCGCTTTTGGCAGACGATGTAGTTCTCTATCGTACCGTATTTGCAGTCAGCGACGATTGTCTGCGCAGCGATCGCGGTATTGGCTTGATGCTGATCAACTAACTCCATCAGTTCATGAGATTCATTGATCCTGCCGGTCGTCGTGTGAACCGCAGTGATGACTCCGTGGGCGTCATCGACCACCCGGTGGTTTTTGTATCGTGGCCGAGTTTTGAATCCGTGCTGACGAACCAGTGTGGCTTCTGGATCGGTGTTGCTTTGATACTTCTGGTTTATTTCCGTACGAGGACCTGGTCCAGGCCTATCCGGGTCTTGATCGTCATCGGCCTCGTTCTTTTTAGTGTCTGCTTCCTCGAGCTTCTCAGTTTGTTCACGGCAAGCTTGTCGGATTTGCTCCAGAGTCGCAGCATCCAACTCATGAACCGAGTTCAACGATGCGTTGGCATCGACTAGGCTGCTGTCGGCATGGATCTTAGTGCCCTCTACCAAACCTGCTCTGACGCACTGCGCCACGACTCGGCTAAAAAGTGCAACGAAGACTTCTTGGCCCCAGCGCTTGCGGGCTTTGCTCAAGACGCTGTGATTCGCAACCGTGTCGTCCAAGCCATAACCCAGGAACCACATGTAATCGAGTCGTTCCGGGATAATCCGCATCAACTCTCTTTCGCTGCGCACATTATCCAAAAACAGCAACAGCATCATCTTCATGATGACGACCGGATCTTCTGAAACGTTGCCTTTGGTGCCGTAGAATTTTGCGACCTCCCGTCGCACGAAATCCAGTTCCAGCGTCTCGTTAATTCGCCGTAGCGGATGATCACTGCGCACCCGCTGATCCAAGTTCACCTGATAGCTCCACAACTGCTTCTGTGGATCGCGCTCCCCCATCATGGGGACATAATGTTAGCCACTAATTACCTTTTTTGTCGATGTTATTCCGTGCCATTTGGGCAACACGCCGTAGTGAGATGACCCCTATTGTCCGAAGGGTTCGTGTCATGCCATCACGCTGCTTGCTGTTCTAAATCGAGGGAGGGATAGTCGGTGTAGCCGCGCGGACCGGCAGCGTAGAACCTGTCGGAAACCGGTTCGTCGAGCGGCGCATTCAAAGCAAATCGTCGTGCAAGATCCGGGTTAGCAAATGAAAAGTGTACCATAAGCCACCGCGTCGGCTTCTCCTTTGGCCAATACCTGTTCGCCCGTTTCTTTCGTAAACAGTTCGTCGGCAACAACAGGCCCGCCAAACGCTTTCTTCAGCTCCGGAACAAGCCGCGGTTCCTCTGAGGACTCACGCGCACAAATGAACGCGATGCCGCGTCTCCCCACTCCCCGAGCTACGTATCCGAACGTGCGCCTGTTTTCACGTTCGTAGATTAGCGAGGACGCTTTCCTCCCTTTGCGACACCCTTCTGTCTCCCGAGGGCCGCCGAACTCCTCTGCCACAATCGCGCGCATTTCTTAATCCTTTCTCCGGTTTGCAGATGAATTGCTTCATGCTGTCGTTTTGGACCTTCTATTATTTCAGAGGCACGGGAAAATCCCTATTCTTCGTTCACCACAATTTTAGTTGCCTCTTTTGTTTTAGTTGTCCTCTGAGCAATCTATGCTTAGTTACAAAACAACGAGTGTAATTACACCTAATGCAACAAGAGATTCTCAAAAGATTGTATGCGCCCAAGCTTGGTCCCTGCGCCTGTTCTCAGGTTCGCAGATTAGCGAGGAAGCTTTCCTCTCTTTACGACACCCTTTTGTCTCCCGAGGGCCTGACCATCATGCAGTATTCGTTCCTCGCGAACATTGAGCGCGCCGGCCAACTGAGCCACGCGGTCCTGGCCGAGAAGGTCGGGATGGACCGCACCACATTGACGCGCAATCTACGTCCGCTGACCAGAGCCAAGTGGGTTACTGCCGAGACCGGTGAGGATCGAAGGCAACACTTGCTTCAACTCACACCAGCAGGAAGACGGAAGCTGGTTCGCAGTTCGCCATTGTGGGAGGAAGCACAACGGCAATTTCTTTTTCGGTTCGGTACTGAATCCTTGCAGGAACTCAGAGCGCTTCTTACCTCGGCGGAATCAGCCGTCACGAATGCTTTTACAGCGGATCAAGAAAAACCGTAATCCGCGTGCTGGCTCCAAACTCTCACGGCTTCAACAACAACAACCGAGAACTAAAAAGATCAACTTAATGAAACCTCAGCCCACAAATACGTCCGAAACGCGAGAGCCGACAAAGAACCACCAGATTCTGCTCTCTTCGCGCCCTAGCGGCGAGCCCTTGCAGGACAATTTCCAGCTTGCCGAGACCGAAATTCCCAAGCCCGGTCCCGGCCAGATGCTGCTGCGAACAATTTACCTCTCGCTTGATCCGTACATGCGGGGCCGAATGAACGCCGGGCCATCTTATGCTCCCTCGGTTGAGATCGGCGAGGTGATGGGCGGCCAGTCCGTCTGTGAAGTCGTCGAGTCGAATGTTCCAAACTACTCCCCAGGTGACATCGTCTTAGCTGCAACCGGATGGCAAGATTTCTCGCTGTCCAATGGCGAGGAGACACAAAAGATCGATCGCTCGCGCGGCCCGATCTCCTACGCACTGGGCGTGCTCGGCATGCCGGGATTCACGGCCTATGCGGGCCTGTTAAACATCGGAAAACCCCAACCCGGAGAGACCATTGTCGTGGCTGCGGCCTCGGGTGCTGTCGGTTCGGTGTTCGGCCAACTCGCAAAGATCAAGGGCTGCCGGGTTGTCGGCATTGCCGGAGGCGAACAGAAGTGCCGCTTCGTTAAGGACGAGCTCGGATTCGACGCGTGCCTCGATCATCGCCAGCCCGAGTTGAGCGAAAATCTGAAAGCGGCCTGTCCGGAGGGCATCGATATCTATTTCGAGAATGTCGGCGGTCCAGTATTCGATGCGGTGTTGCCGTTGTTGAATAACTTTGCGCGCATTCCCGTCTGCGGGCTCATCGCCCACTATAACGCCGCGGGATTGCCGCCCCGACCAGATCATCTGCCGCTACTGATGAGGGCCATACTGGCCAGGCGCCTTACGTTTCGCGGGTTCCTCTACTTCGATTATGCTTCACAGTTCCCCGACTTCGTCACTGACATGAAGGCATGGTTGAGCGAAGGCCGTATCAAATACCGCGAAGACATCACTGACGGACTTGAGAACGCGCCGCGTGAACTGATTCGGCTATTGAAGGGTGAGAACTTCGGCAAGAAGATCATCCGTGTAAGCCCGGAGCCGACGGCGACAAAACGATACATCGCCGATGAATCTGATGAGCTGCCTGTCCGAAAGCAGAGTGTTGGTGTCCTATGGCGGAGTGAGCCGTAAGCCGGTGCTCTTGCACTCTGGCTAGGATCCACTTTTCGAAAAGGTATCATGCATACCAACTGAGGCAATCTAGAATGAACGATTACGCACATCCTGAAGCGCTGGTCGAAACAGATCGGCTAGCGGAGCACCTAAACGATCCGTCTCTCCGGATCGTCGAGAGCAATGAAGATATCTTGCTTTACGACACCGGACATATCGCTGGTGCGGTGCACATCGATTGGCGACGGGATCTTCAAGATCAAGTCCTGCGTGACTACATTAATCCCGCACAGTTTGCTCAATTGGCTGGCCTGAATGGAATAGGCAAAAGACACAACCGTTGTCTTCTACGGCGATAAAGCGAATTGGTGGGCCGCATACGCGCTTTGGTCCTTCCGTCTCTTTGGACACGAGAACGTCGAGCTTCTCAATGGTGGATGGATGAAATGGATCGCCGAGGGACGGCCGTTAGCTCGGGAGGTTCCGCGCTACCCTAAGAGCGAGTACCCCAATCCGGCGCAGGTGACGATTCAGGAATCCGCGCATTCAAAGAAGATGCCTTGGCGTTCAGCAACGAGGGCAAAGCCCTCATCGACATTCGACTGCCCGGAGCCAGACTACGCGGTGATTTCTTCATCTCTCGGCAACTCACCGCGGCAGCCATAAGAGGAACGGGGTCATGAAGCCGCTACTTCATCCATCCGCCGATCGTCCGACCGCTTGACGACCTGTTCGCCGGCAGTGTCGAAGCCTTGGTAAACCTGCCGTAGATCTCGGAGAGCCTCGGGCGGGTCTCGATCGGCGCGCGCAGTTCGTAAAGCCTCGCCCCCCTTGGCGGCATGCGATATCGATCGCCCAACGGTGCACCCCGGTCCAGCGTTGCGCTTCAAAGTGGCGATCCGGCGGTCCCGGTGCGTTCGCGGATCAGCCCGCGTTCAAATTCCGCGATGCCGCCGAAGACTGTGAGCGCCATGCGGCCGGCGGAGTGACCGCTTTTCGTTTCAGTGTCGCTAAAGAATCTGGCGGATCCCGGTGTCCGACGCCTTCTGAATCGCGTCAACCAACTGGTGGCGTTTGACGGCCACATCGAAGTCTGGGCTGACGGACTTTCCTTCGCGAATTCCTTCAGCCATCCGCATGAACAGCTGCGCAACGTTGAAGGGAAGCCCCGCCGGGACCGCGGGTGGAACCCAGCGATAGCTCTCCGGTATCGGGAGATCCGCCAGCGGTTTGCCCGCCTGCGCACCGCGCACAGTGAACTCGGAGACCTGTATGTAAGTCGTCTGGCGAGGGTCTGCCGGCACGATAGCCAGGTCGCCCTCGGTGCCGTGAATCTCGAACAGGAACCCCGTTCCGTTGGCCGTGCCGCCTTTGAGGTGGATCGATGCGACCGCGCCGCTTTGGAGGACGCCGCTTATCAGCACCTGGTCGGGCGCGGTCATCTGGATTGTCTCGCCCGTCTCGACAATCTTAACTCGCTGGCGCTGATTCGCCACGACGCTGGACAGCTCTTTGAACTCCCCAAGGCAGTAGCACAG
>JBEEIB010000163.1:0-5070 GCA_041167675.1 Verrucomicrobiota bacterium | reverse complement strand
CCGGATGCGTTCAGGAATGCTAAGTAAATGCCTGCCAATGAACTCAACGCGATCCCAACAAAGACGAAAGTTCTTCGCGTCCAGATATCTTTTTAGAGAAGACTTTGGAGGGCGACTCTGCGCTTCTTTAGGTCCTGCGGACGCCTTTCAGGCAGAAAAATGGTTGTGCGCAGCGCGGATCGTTCTTGCGGTGTATTGCTGCGCCTGGGTTCGACTGAATGTCCCCGACATAAATATTGAACGGTGGCGGATTCAAGGTCTTCTAGATATGTACTTCGCGTATTCCCTCATTATTTTCATTATGCTCTACCTCCACGGCGCCGCCGATTCCACTTATCGGCTAACAGCATTGGCAATCGATTTTTTCTTCGCCGGTGTCGTCACGCTATTCAGTGGAGGACCCGAAAGCCCATATGTGGTGCTCGTGGTTTTCGTCGTGCTTACGTCTGCCTATCGCTCGGGAGTTCACGGGACTAACCTGACCACTGTTGCTTGTGCCTTGCTCTTATACGCCGAAGTTAGAATTTTCGAGCGATGGCCTCGATATTTTGACATTCCCCATACCGCCGACTTTAGGACCGAACGGCTTCTTTTACGGGGCACCTTCGTAATTGTAATTAGCTTGCTGCTGGCTTATGCGGCTTTGCGCGAACGACGATTGCGTGCCGAGAGTACTTTATTCGCCCGCGTTCTAAGTCGTGCCCAGATAGAAGGCAAAATCGAAACGGCCATGGAGGCCCTGTTCTCGGAAATCGCGCCACTCTACCTGCCACGCAAAGCTTTGATTGCTTTGCGAAAAGGAAATGTCGAGGAAGTCTTTTCGTGGGAAAACCTTCGCCGCGCCAATAACTCCCAGACTCGCCCAGTTAGAACCGTTCTGCAATTTTCAAATCTCGAGGCTGCTGCATTTTCTTTTCCGGCACACACCTGGTATCTCAAACGGAGCCAACGTAAGCTGTATCGTCCCGCACATCTTGCCTTCGACTCTTCGGGAAGGAAAATTCGCCCGTTGGATTCTGCGGACTGGAAGGCTTACCTGCCTACTTTAAAAGTGCCTTCCATCATGGTCAGTTCATTTTCTTTCGATGACGCCCTGGACGGCCGGCTGATTTTGATTGGCCCGGATATTCGCCAAGACAATAAGGAGGCTTTGCGCTTCCTGCAGAATTTGGTGAACCGTGTCAGTCCCTTTATCCGAGATATCTACGGTCTGCGTGATGTTCGCGTCCAGGCCGGAGATCAGGTGCGCTTCCGCCTCACCCGCGAGCTGCATGACGGGACCCTCCAGTTCCTGCTGGGCATGGAGATGCAAATCGAGGTTTTGAGAAGACAACGGACGAATCTTGCAGCTGAATTGGAACGTCGGCTGGCCAATCTGCAAAATCTCGTTCATCAAGAGGTGGTGAATCTTCGCGGTCTGATCGAGAATACCAAACCGTTGAATTTCAGTCCGAAGGAGTTACCAGATTATTTGGCAGAGTTAGTGGCAAGATTTCGGCGCGATACCGCGATTGCTGTGCGTCTCGAAACTGGAGAGGGGCAGATTACCTTGACACCGGGCGTATGCCACGAAATTGTGCGTATCGTCCAGGAAGGCCTATCCAACATCAGAAAGCACAGCCGGGCCCGCAACGTGGTAATCACCTTGTCCGAAGGACGGGCAGGCCAATATAAGCTTTCGATTGGCGATGATGGAGAAGGATTTGGATTTCGCGGCCGGGTGACCCACACACAGCTCGATGAGTCCCATCGAGGCCCCGGAGTTATTAAGGAGCGCGTACGGCTGATCGGCGGTGAGTTGACGATTGACTCCAACCCCGGCCACGGCTCACGCCTCGAAATTACCATTCCGGAAGATCCGCATGGCTAAAAAGAGCGCGAAGATTCGAATTCTAATCGCGGATGATCACGCGGTCTTTCGCTACGGCCTACGGACTTTGCTTGATTCCGAACCAATGTTCAAGGTTGTTGGCGAGGCGGTAGACGGTTCTGAAGTCGCCAAATTGATGAGCGAGCTGAAGCCGTCAGTACTCATGCTGGACCTGGCCATGCCTCGGCTGACAGGCATAGAAGTTTTGCGTGATCTCGCCTCAGCGGAAGATGCTGTGCGCGTAATCATCCTCACCGCTGCCATCGAAAAAAGACAAATTGTGGAAGCGCTCCAATTGGGAGCCCGGGGCATACTTCTCAAAGATGCCGCCGTCCCTTTGGTGACAAAATGTATACAGACGGTACTGACCGGCGACTACTGGGTTGATCACGAAGCCGTGAGTAGTTTGGTGGACTACCTGAAGCGTTTGCAGAAAGAAGCTCCCGAGAAAATATCGCAAAAGGCTCTAGATTTCACGCCGCGAGAACACGAAATCATTTCTGCAATTGTTAGCGGACGTTCCAATAAGGAAATCGCGGCAAAGCTTTCCATAAGCGAGGACACTGTGAAACATCACCTGTCAAACATTTTCGACAAGGCCGGAGTTTCGAATCGTCTTGAGTTGGCGATATGGTCGATGAACAAAGGGTTCGTATAAGCGCAAGCGCAGCGAGCCATCGATACTTCACAATTCGTCCATTTCGAAAACTATCATCGATTTAGATAATCCTGCCTTCTTTCAAAACCCGCAAAGCCATAAAACCTACCGGCCTTCTCAATTGGCACGCCTTCGGTAGACCGCCCATTTTGCCCGTTAGCGGATGGACGAATTGGACTTCCTTGGCGAAGCCCTTAGACCTTGCAAGATCTTTTCTGGTGCCGGAAGACATGGCTTGGACGATACAGGCAAGTCGCATACGGTGTACCTCGAAAAGCTGCATACGTAGGCATGATCCATTGCGTCAACCGTCCGGCAAAAGGGGAACCTAGAACTGCATTTGTTATGAGACTGCTAGTTGCGGACGTTGCACTAAGTCTGCCGAATTAGGGTCTTACCTGCAGAAAACGCTAAAATGAGGACATCTCTTGTACGTCCGTTCGCTCTGAGCTTTTGATGGGAATCTAATCCAATCTGCTTGGCGGAAGTGCGGTGCAGGACAGTTACTCCGGTTCGAACGGCCCGAAACGTCAGGGGCGCATCATCACTTCGCCGGGGCGGGAGGGCAGACTAAACTTCGTGCCCCGGGCTTGGTTGGCTCGCAGGGTGGCGGGGATATCCAATTGGGCGATAGGGATCTCGTGTGTCCAGGACCCGCTGCTCCAATAGTCGATCTTGATGAAGATAGTGCTGCCGACAATGGTGTATTTGGCGGCTTCCTCTTGGTGACCGTCGCGAAAGACCAGAACGGCGGGGGGAAGCTTTGCTGGCGGCTCGGTTTCTTCAGGAGGCGCTTGACCCGAAGCCGAACGGCCGGCTAGCCGGCTCGGGCTGACATGCGAGCCGGGTTGCCCCGCGGGGGCTTGCGAGACGGATTGGAGCGTAGCGGGTTGGCTGCCAAACTCTTGAGGACCGTAACTGGTGAGCCGGACCCAATGATCGCCGCGCAGCTCCATCACTAAGGATTCGGAGGCTTTGGCCTGCGCCGGTGCAGGAGAGGCGGGTGCAGCAGCCTGCAGGATGATGGGCGCGGGAGGTGGCTCGCCTCCGCCATCGGTGTCGTCGTAGGGATCATAAAAAGGGTAGTAGTCGCCGAAGCCCGAACCGTAGAAACCACGGCCACGGTGATTGCGGCGGCCTCGAGCCGCACCGCCGTGCGACGTTGGCGCCCCTCCGCGACCTGCCATGCCGAATCCGCCCCTTTGCGCGTGCGCAGGCGCGGCGAACAGCGCCAGTGCCAGCAAACCTGGCATTACAGCGAGCAATGCAGCCGTTGTAGACTTACGGGTGTGCGGTTTCAAATGGGCTACCCAATCCTTCCCCGTACAAATACCGGCGCTCTCACTCGTCGGCGAACCCGGTGATCAGGCTACCGCTGCTCGTTGGACGCTCTCAGCGATCGAGTTGATGCCCTCGGTGACAAAAAACCCTGAGCATTACGGCAGTCTGCGTACTGGGTAGTATGCGCGCCTGCTATCTACCTATAGGCTCAACTTCCGGGACAGTCAAGCACGAGGGCAGGATGGAAGAGCTCTATTCATGTTCGGCAACGAGAAAAATTCGATCGGAGCATCTCCTGCAGACGGTGTGGGAGAGAAATTTCGGCTAGCGTCAAGGAACGGCTCTTCGTCGTACCGGTAGGATACCACCGGCGCCCATGACGCCACTCCAACCCAGGAACTATCCGTCAATGTCTGCTGATTCCCGCCGGTCAACTCCACGGTTTTCAACTTGCCTCCGGCGAAAAAACCGAGCGAGCGATTATTCTTTTCCCAGATACTTGGCGATCACTGCACCGCAGGCTTCCACAAACTCTTGCTCTTGTTTGGTGAATGTGTCAGTAAAGTAGCTTTCGATGTCGAGTTCAGCAGCGAGTTTATTTCCCACGAAAATGGGCACAACGATTTCAGATTTCACCAGAGACGATCCCGCAAGATATCGCGGATCTTTGGAGACATCCTGCACGACAACCACCCGTTTGCTGGTAGCCGCCAGGCCGCAGAGTCCAATGGTAAGTCGAATTCGCGTATTCGGCGTAAAGCTGCCGGCAAAAGGCCCTACGACCAGGAAGTTTGGGTCCGTCCGGTCGACCTGATAGAAGCCTGCCCAGTTGTAGCGCGCCATCTTCTCATGAAGCCGCTTGGCAATCCGTTGCATGAGGGACTGTACGGTCGGAGCTGCCGTGGCATAATCCCGGAATTCTTGCAGAAGCTCTTCATGTGGTTTCGTCATGTTCTAATTCCGGATTATTCTAGGCATTCAGAAGAATCTTCAGCAACAATCCAAATTGTTACCGCAAGTATGCCATTGAATTGGCGTTCGTAGACCGCTACTCGATTGTGCGGAAGGAACGGAAAATGCAGGCAAGTGACCCGATTCGTTAAAGACGCTCCGGCTCTCCACTGGCTTTGAGTAGCCACTGGCGTAAAAGCATTTGGCTTTTTAGCGATAGTTGCTCAAACGCAAGTCCCATGCCTAGATTTGGATGAGCATATATGACCTTGGCATTAGCCTCGCAACATTCTGACTCGGCGAAGATTTT
>JBEEIB010000162.1:0-4806 GCA_041167675.1 Verrucomicrobiota bacterium | reverse complement strand
GGGTATTGGCGTACAACACGGGTTGGAGGGGGCTCAGAAATGGGGCCCCTTGCTTTAACCTGGGATGGAAAGTCTTATGATGCGGGCAGTCTGAAGACCTGCGTAGCGATTGAGCCGATTTAGTCCCAAACCGAAGTCACTCTAATCGGCGGGCAACGTATGGCTCAAACCCGGCGCATGGGGAAGCTTAACCAAAGGGCGGACCAACCAAAAGCGCCGAGGTTTTCGCCCTTGTACCGAACTATGTTCCCTTCCTTGTGGGACTGGCTTTTCTGCTCCTTAGGTTGAGGCGCATGGGCGGCTGCCGGATCCAACCGAAGTCAACCGCGTACCGGTTACGAACGCTCGGGCGAGAGGAATTCAGTGTACCCGACCATTGAGCGCAGTCGCCATGGCGCCGTCCGCGAATGTCGCAATGCCGGGAGCGCCGCAAACTGGAGGTTATGGCGGACAGTCCCTGCTCGGATGGCAATACAAAACACGGAAGCCGGATTGGCGAGAGCTATTTCATCGAAAAGGCGCTCTCCGAGCTTCAGACTCACCCAATCGTCATGACCTGACGAATTGTTTTGGCTTCGGCCAAGCGATCGAATGCCTCGTTTAGCTGGTCGAGCCGGACGATCTCGCTGAGAAGTTTATTGATCGGGAGCTTGCCTCGCTGATACAGCCCAATGAATCGAGGAACGTCTCGGGCCGGAACACAAGACCCAAAGTAAGAACCTTTGAGAGTCCGCTCCTCAGCAGTGAGTTGGACAGCCGGTATCGATAATCGATGATCAGGATGAGGAAGACTAGCGGTAACTGTTGTGCCGCCGCGCTTGGTTATCTCGTAAGCTAGTTGCAGTGCGGCCACCGAACTTGCGCCTTCAAACGCGTAGTCGACCCCTCCGTTTGTCAGGTCGCGAATCTCCTGAGCCGCGTCCGGCCCCGCTTTCACAGTCCTGGTTGCTCCCAGGCGCGTTGCGATTTCCAGCTTTTCCGGCTTCGAATCGACAGCAATGACTTCGGCCGCTCCGACGAGATTAGCGCCCAGTAAGGCACTAAGTCCGACTCCTCCCAGACCAACTATCGCCACCGAACTGCCGGCTGGCACTTTTGCCGTATTTACCACAGCTCCGACGCCAGTGAGAACCGCACAACCAAACAACGCGGCCTCATGCGCCGGCAGAGATGAGTCTACCTTAATTGCCGATCGCCGGGACACGACAGCATACTCCGCATATCCGGACACTCCGATATGGTGATATAAAGGAGTTTGGCCAAGATGCAGACGTCTGGCTCCGGAAAGCAACGTTCCCGCCACATTGGAACGAGCACCTGGCTCGCAGAGAGCCGGACGTCCTTCCATGCAAGGAATACAGCTCCCACAAGAAGGAATGAAGGCCAAGACTACCTGATCGCCAGGCTTGAGATCGTCAACGCCGGCACCGCATTCCAGGACTTCGCCGGCCGATTCGTGACCTAAGACCATCGGCGTCGGTCTGGGTCGGTCTCCGTTGACCACCGATAGATCGGAATGACAGAGACCGGTCGCTTTGATCTTGATCAATAATTCGCCTGGTCCGGGCGGATCGAGAGTAACCTCTTCAACCGTTAATGGTCTGGAGTTCGCATACGGGCGAGAACGTCCCATTTGATGCAAGATGGCCGCTTTCATTTGCTTAAAAATCAGGTGCCTTATAACGCGCGCCAGGCGGAGCTTACGACCTCTTCGTAATCATCAATATTATCCACGTCGCGCACCACATGATCGGTTTCCATTTCAACTCCGAAAACTCTGTCAGGGTAGCGCTTGATGACGCGCTTGCAGCCTACATCTCCAACCACTTCGAGTATCGCCTCCCGGTAGGAGGAGTTCAGGATTACGGGGTTGCCTCTTTGTCCATGGAACAGAGGAACGACAATGCTCTTGTTAACCTGCTTCGCGAGAGCGAATGCTTTGATTATATAATTGACATCGGCGGGCTCGAGGAGGGGCTGATCGGCTAGGTAAATCATCATGCCCTCTACCTGAGGAGACACCGCCCTCGCTCCGACGCGAACGGAGGTGCTTAGACCGTCGCGGTAATCGGGGTTCTGAACCAGCCTGACCTGCTTCCCCTGGAGTTGAGCTCGTACCTTCTCGGCCTCATGTCCTAGCACCACGACGACCTCATCAACGTCGGATGCCAGCAATGTATCCACTGCGTGTGCGATCAGGGGTTTACCTTTAAAGCTCAGGAGCAGCTTGTTTTGCCCCATCCGGGCGGACATTCCAGCGGCAAGGATGATGGCGGAGAGCATTATTCGGCCCCTGACTCTGTAGAATTTGCAACTGGCATCGGGCACGCGCTTAACACTTGATGCGGTTTATCGATATCTGTTTCACGCCGACGACTCGCCGCAGCTTCCGCCATTGGCCGACCGGAGCCGCCACGACGTACCGCCACCACCTCGCTGATGATGCTCAAGGCGATCTCTTCGGGCGTTTGGGCACCGATGTCCAAACCAGCTGGCGCCCGCACCCTTCCGTTAGCTATTTCCTCATGAGGCACCCCGACGGCTTCGAGGTATTCAAATACCAATCGAGACCTGGTCCGACTGGCGACCAAGGCGACGTACGAAGCCTGACTATCTATCGCCTTCTTGATCGAGAGGTGGTCTCCTTTGTGGTGGGTTGCGACAACCACGTAAGCATTCGGTTTTATTTGCACTTCGGAAGAACTAAGCCCCGCCGTGAACAGATTATCGGCAGCAGGAAAAGCTTCCGGGGTAGCGGCCGGATCCGCCACCGTCACAGAAAATCCTGACAAATGAGCCATTTGAGCCAACGTCTCGGCAATCTGACCGTGCCCTGCGATCACCAGATCGGGTTTGGGCAAGGTCGGTTCTATGTACACCTGCATCATACCACCACACGGCATCCCGACCCCGAAGATCTCATCCGTTAGATCGAGAGTGATAACTCTTACTTTGCCATCGCTCATACTCTCTAAGGCTGCTTGGCACACCGTGCTTTCGGCGCAGCCGCCGCCAACCCACCCGAGCACCACCCGACCACGGGAATCGATGATTACCTTTGAGCCCGGCTTAGCAGAACCTGACCCCTGGATATCAATGACGGTCGCAATCGCAAACGGCTCACCGCGCGATTTTAGCTCCTGTGCTGTTCCAAAAAGTTCCGCAGTCATCCTCATCTGTACCGAAACACTAGCCCGAATTTCTCACAAGTCCGAGACCGCGGAGCTTAAGTAGGCTTCTGGTTGCTTATCGAATGCTTGTTTGCAGCCGGCACAACAGAAGTAGTACGTCTCGCCCCGATAATCAGAAATGTATTTTGGCTCGCTCTCATCCACCAACATGCCACACACCGGATCCTTTGCCTCCGCCTTGGCGAGCTCACCACCAGCTATTTCTTTTTGCTCAACCCATGTGGCTTTGGTTTTCCTCACCTGGACGATTTCGGCAAGAATGCTCAGCGCAATTTCTTCCGGCGACATGCCACCAAGATAAAGCCCAGCAGGAGCTCTCACGCGAGCTAATCGATCTCGAGGAGTGCCCTTCTCGACCAGGAAATCCAAGACTTTTTGAGCCTTAACCTCGCTAGCAACAAAGGAAATATAGGACGCATTGGTGCGCGAAGCTTGCTCAAGCGCTTCTTCGTCTTGCTCTCCCTGAGTCGACACTACAACATAAGTCTCCGGGGTGATCCGCAGATGTTGCAAATCCAACTCTTCCGCTCTGATATCGGCGTCGGGAAAGGTCTCTCGGTTAGCTCCACAACTAACGACCGTGATCCGATACCCGAGTGCTTTTCCCAATTTGCATAAGGTTTGTGCGACAGGCGATCGACCAATTATCAATATCTGTGGTTTGGGTAAAACCGGCTCGATGTAAATATCCAGCGCCCCTCCGCCATGACACGTCATTGTGTAGTTAACTGTTCGCTCCTCTGATTCCGAGGTGGAAGAAGGCGCGATTCGAACTAGCCGTGGATTTCCGTCCTCGATCGCTTTCAGCGCCTCTCGGATCACCAACGGCTGAACACACCCGCCGCCGATCCATCCCCAAATATTGCCATCGGCTTCGATGATCGCTTTGTCTCCCGGCTTACCCGAAACCGGTGGCTGATAACTCACGACGATCGCCGTCGCAAAAGGGCGGTCTTGCGAGCGCAACGCGGTGGCTCGACTTAAGAACTCGTCAAACATATCTCTACGCGACCACGAGATGTCTCTCCAACTCTAGCAGGCTTTCCAAATTATGGGCGGGAGCAAAAACGTCGATATACGGGAGCGCAGCGCTCATTCCCCGCGTAACCGGTTCATACTCTTCGAGACCGAGAAGCGGATTCAGCCAGATCAGCTTGCTGATCCGGCGCTTGATTTTCTGCAGTTCAGTAACCAGGACTTCGGCTCCTCCAGTATCCCAGCCGTCGCTCAAAATGATGAGCGCCGTATTTGGGGACAATAACTTGCCGGCGTAGAGCCGGTTGAAATCTTCCAACGAACCTCCAATCCTCGTTCCCCCCGACCAGCCGGTAGTCATTCGGGAAAGGATTTTTAGTGCGCCGGCCAAATGCTGAGCTCTCAGGACTTCGCTAACCGCGACGAGGTTGGTGCTGAAAATGAATGAGGTCACTTCCCGGAAGTGCCTTCTGAGAACGTAGACGAACTTGAACAAAAACAGGCTATATGGGTTCATCGAGTCACTGACATCCAACAGGATTACCAGCTTGGCGCGGTGTCGCTTCTGTTTCTTGAAACTCAATTCAATCGGGTCACCGCCGCGACCAAGGTTCATTCGAATGGTTTTTCGCAAATCAAC
>JBEEIB010000161.1:0-3035 GCA_041167675.1 Verrucomicrobiota bacterium | reverse complement strand
GAAGGGGATTCTTCTATGCCGTATCTGGAGGGCGCGGTGGTCGTGATCGATAACGGCGGCGGCGGCATCCGCGCACTCGTCGGCGGGCGCGATTACGCGCAAAGCAAATTCAATCGGGCACTCGCTCCGGCGAATCGGCAGGTCGGCTCAGCGTTCAAGCCGTTTGTTTACACGGTTGCTTTTAGCCATGGATTATTGCCGAGTTCGGCGATTAGCGATGGCCCAATTCAACCCGGTGAAATTGACGGCGCCGGCAACTGGTCGCCCGGAAACTCCGACGGCACTTATGGCGGCGTCATGCCGTGCTCCTATGGCCTGATCCATTCGCGCAACACCATGAGCGTGCGCGTTGGCCAGTTCGCCGGACTCGATACGGTACAAAAAATTGCGAATGATCTTGGCATTGCTCAAAACATTCCGCACGGGCCCGCCAGCTACATCGGTTCGTTCGAGAGCAATCTGAAAGATCTGACTTCAGCTTACACTGTGTTTCCCAACGCCGGAGTGCGCAAACAGGCATACATCATAGAGCGCATCGACGATCAACGGCACAAACCGATTTACCTTGCCGCGCATATTTCTTCGCCGGCATTGGACCCGTGGGCGACGTGGATGACTTCGCGGCTGATGCAAGAAGTTCTAACCCAGGGCACTGCCGCCAGCGCGCGCTCGCTCGGCTTCAAATTGCCGGCGGCAGGCAAGACCGGCACCACTAACGATTACAAAGACGCGTGGTTTATTGGATACACCACCACGCTGACGTGTGGCGTGTGGGTCGGGTTCGATCAGCCGACCACGATTATTCCCCACGGTTACGGCGCGGCGCTGGCATTGCCGGTGTGGACTCAGGTGATGAATAAAGCGGCACAACATTATCCAGCCGAACCATTGCAACCGACCATGCCATTGCAACACACGACGGTCTGTTCGATTTCCAACCAACTCGCCACCACCGGCTGCAGGGCGGCCGGTACGGCTTACGATATTGATCTGCCTGTCGATAAGGTGCCAAACGCCGCCTGCCAGGTGCATGGCGGAGAGCAATGGCCGTTTGCACAACAGGTACCGAATGGGCCTCAGAAAGCGCTTTCGGCCCCGGGCCGCTTCTTCAAATCGTTCCGGCGATTCTTCGGACGCTAAGGGATTCGCACAAACGCCGCCCACTGCAATGGGCAGAGCAACAGCGGCAGATTCAGCCTCGCGCGAAGCAAAAAAGGAGCAGCATCGCGCAGAGCAGGACGCCGTGTTTCAAAGGCGTTTGCCGGACTCTGCTGAAGATTACGACTGGCTTAGTGGCCAGCAGGCCCCTGAGGAGGAGGCTCAGGCGGTGGTGGTGTCGGTGTTTCTTTCCTTTGTGCCATTCCAAATCCTTAAATGGACGAGGCAGCATAGTCGAGAGATAATTTCCATAAGGTGAAACAGCACCCACACCCAATCGTGGCGAATACCGACATCATCGCCGCCGATCGGTTTGCGGCGTAGAACACACCGAATGAATGTTGTAGGTCTTGACGGCGCGAACGCTTAAGGTCAGGAGGCTCATGGCAGGAGAAGAAAAGACAAAGCAGCGCCTGGAGATCGCGCATGTGCTCTTCATGGACATCGTCAACTATTCCGAGCTACTGACCGACGAACAATCGGGAGCGCTCCAGGAGTTGAACCAGATTGTGCGCAATACCGAAGCGGTGCGCGAGGCGGAGGCTGCAGGACAGCTTACCATTTTGCCGACTGGCGATGGCATGGCGCTGGTTTTCACCGGGTCAGTGGAAGAGCCCGTCGAATGCGCCTTGGAGATCAGCCATAGTTTACGCGCGCAGCCAAGTCTGCCGGTGAGAATGGGAATCCATAGCGGCCCGGTTCATCACGTGAAGGACGCAAACGAGCGCGAAAACATTGCCGGGGTGGGCATCAACATCGCGCAGCGCGTGATGGATTGCGGGGATGCCGGCCACATTCTCGTTAGTAAACGCGTCGCGGACGATCTCGCGCAACAGCGTCGTTGGCAGCCGTATCTGCATGAACTGGGCGACGTGGAAGTGAAACACGGAGTTGTTGTCTCGCTAGTTAATTTCTATGCCGAGACAATTGGCAATCCTACGCCGCCGGCGCGAATCGGGAAAGTGCGCGGGAGTGTTCGTGCCTTGTCGAAAGGCACGCGCAAATTACTCTCTCCGGTTGCGCGCGCGATCCTTATTATCGTGGGGTTGCTCATCGCACTCACCTTCGCGCTTGCCATTGTGTCAGTGATTTTCGCGCCCGCGATCATGCGCACGCTCGACCAACGCCGATCAGCGACACTGCCTCAACCGAGCGCCACCGCGTCCCCATCGTTGGCCGAAACCATTAAGAGCGCAGTCGCCAAGAAAATCACCGATGAACTGAAGGACGAACTTTCTGCTAAGAAAAACACGGCGGTCGAGCCAGCTACTCCAACAGCTACGCCTAGGGTCACACCAACACCGCGTCCGACACCGCTATCTCGCCCGTAACGACTGAGTCGTCCAACCGATCCGCCGCTGAGCCTGCTGCCCGATTCTTCGAGGTCCACGGACCAACAGCTACGGAAATTCGTGCGCTAGTTGGCCATCTCACCGTCAGCTAAAGTGAAATCGAGGGTGCGTAGGCAAGCCGAAGAATTTTTATTTGCATTGCGATGATCTCCCGGTTAATAGTTAACCGGATGGTTAAATATCCCTCGAGATCATTGAATCGGACGTTTGCGGCCTTGGCCGATCCCACCCGGCGCCGGATCCTCGCGCACCTGGCGCGGGGTGATAAACGCGTCACGCATCTGGCGCGACCCTATGACATGTCGCTGCCGGCGGTCTCAAAACATTTGCGCGTGCTGGAAAAAGCGGGGCTTCTCAGACGCCGGCGCTATGGACGCGTTCATGAAATGCAATTGTATGCGAAGCCACTCAAGCAGGCTGCCGAATGGGTCGAAGGATATCGAAAGTTCTGGGAAGGATCGCTCGATCGCCTGGCCGAGTATTTGGAGAAAACAAACAAAATTCCGGAAAGGACAACGAAGACAA
>JBEEIB010000160.1:0-5769 GCA_041167675.1 Verrucomicrobiota bacterium | reverse complement strand
TCTTGGTTCCGCCAAAAACCAGAACATCGACTCCCGCCTTCCAGGTCAATTCTGCGGGCGTGCAACCAGCAGAGGCGACGGCATTGGCAAACCGGGCTCCGTCAACGTGAACGGCCAGACCCTTGCTCTTAGCCAAATCCGCTAGTTCGGCAATTTGGTTCGGTCGATAGAGAGTTCCCAACTCGGTCGTGTTGGTCAGGCTGACTACGCGCGGCTGGGAAGCATGGAGATCGCGCCGTCCGCGCAATGCTTCCTGGAGATTTGTCCGATCGACTTTGCCGTTGTCGCCATCCACGGCCACGATTCGGAGTCCCTGATTCAGAAAACCTGGGGCATTGCATTCATCAGATTCGACATGGGAGTGTCGGTGACAGAGAACGCTATGGTGCGGGGAGCAAAAACTGCCAATCGCCAAACTATTCGCGGCGGTCCCATTGAAAACAAAAAAGGTTTCGCAGTCGGTTTCGAACAGCGCCCGGAAAGCTTCCTTTGCTTTCGCGGTGATGGTGTCCGACCCGTAAGCAACAACGTGTCCCGCACTGAACCTCTGTAACGCGTCCAGAACCTCCGGAGGACACCCCGCATTGTTATCACTGGCAAACTGCCGCCGATGTTCGAAGCTCCACACGCCAGTATAGTGAAACGAGATAAAGTTGCTGGCCAACGAAATCTCGCATTGAGGAGGCGAGAGGCAGTTCCTACAGTGAGGGCGGATCTATGAAAGAGGAAATGGTCTTAGTGGTGCGGCGTTCACTCCTGGAATCTCTCGGCATTTTCCAGGGACTGCAATTCGAGGTAGAACGTTATTTGGCTCCGATGCTCAGTCGCGAGAACAACTTTTTTTCGTCGCGATCATCCGCCGAAGTTGATCCGAGCCTAAAGCAGATTATTCCTTACGCGATCCTGGTGAGCGGCGGCAAAGTGCTTCGGTACAAACGCGGAAAAAAGTCCGGCGAACAACGCCTGGTAGCGAAAGGATCGATCGGCATCGGCGGCCACATGAACGATGGGGATGAGGGATTGTTCACCCTCGACAAGGAAGCCTATTTTGCGGGAGTGCAAAGAGAAATTGACGAAGAAGTGATCGTCGAACGACCCTTGCAGAATCGAATTGCCGCTTTGATCAATGATGATTCCAACGAAGTAGGCCAAGTGCATCTTGGGGTCGTCCACATCCTGGAACTGGCCCATCCGAAAGCCGAGAAGCGAGAAAGTATGATCCTCGGCATCGAGTTTTTAACCCCGGATCAACTTCGCGCCGAGCGCGACACCCTCGAGACCTGGTCCCAGATCTGCGTCGATAACTTGGAAAAACTGCTCGAGACCAGGAGCTAGGAGTCAGGAGTCAGGAGTCAGGAGTCAGGAGTCAGGAGTCAGGAGTCAGGAGTCAGGAGTCAGGAGTCAGGAGCCAGGAGCGGCGAGGTCAGGACATCGGTAGCGACGGCTGTGTTTGTCCCGATGGGACAGTAGGACTCAGTCCAGGGTTTCAACCCTGGGTAATCGATTCCCCTGAGCGATTCGCCCTGAAGGGGCGTCAGATCAAGCTTCACCAGCCGGCAGCGGCGACCCTCCCTTTAGGGCTCATGCTCTGCGTGACCTGAAAATTAGTGCAGATCCGGTTGCTTTGGCGCACTACAAAACGGAGTGACCGGCACCGGTATCAGGCTGCTCCCAAGGGACTGATGGACTCGAATTCCGACCTGCTGATCTCCCGAAACTGAAAATCTAAAAAAGGTCGGCCAGTCTGTGCCTGAATGTTGGCGACTACTTCGGATATGGAATCTCCTATCGCGACTTCTGTCTTCTCGCAATCATCCTTGAAGTACAGAGCGTAAAATCTCCGGTGACGCGGGCTGAACTCGCACATACCCTTTATACGCCGAAGCTAAGCCTGATTGCCGAAAAGCTTCCGGTAACATTCTGCAAAGGACGGACGACACGTCAAAAGGGATGCTGACAACGGAGTTAACCGGGCTCGAACCCGACCCTTTGCCGCGCCAGGGTGGAGTTTTACTAGGGAAGTTTTAGCGGTTGCAGCGGTCTTAGAGCAGATTTTTTGAAATGGCCTTCGTGCCGTTGACCAGCTCTATGCGCTTTCGAAGGCGAAGAGAGCAGCTCTGGCGACGACTATTTTAAAAAGATGCGAGAGGATTTTCACCGGAAGATTGCGGCGGAGAAGCAGCAAGTCCCCTAATTTTGCTGTCTGTCAGTATCAAAAGGCCCGTGATCGGTTAGCGGGCCTTTTTTGTTGCTTTTGACTTCGCGGTTTTCACCGATGAAGACCGCCCGCCGTCATAGCATTACCAGCCGGGGCCGTAATAGCGTGGGCCATAATAGCGCGGGCGATAGTAACCACCATTGTAGTAAGATCGGCGATAATAGTAAGGCCGCGCATAGTAGGGGCGGTAATAATACCCGCCGTAATAGGGTTGAGCGTTGTAGCTCGGGCCGAAATTATAAAACAGAAACGGGAACGGGAGCGGGATACCCCAACTCACACCTTGGGCTCGGGCCGGCAGTTGGCAGAGAACCAAGGCGCAGATAGCGAGCAAAAGAATCAGCAGCTTATTCATATGGTGTAGAACCTCCGGGGATTGCCCCCGAGCCTGTCACAAACCAAATGAAAAGTGAAGCTCAGAGCGACACTATAGGGTGTGCCCGACAAACTCTCTGAAATCACGGACTGAAATCGGACACTGTGTCCGGTTTGACCCGCCGGGCTTACTGCTTGCCAGGTTTTTACTTTCGGATGAAGGAGATTTGATTCGTTGGTGCCGGCCGGCATTGTCTCCACGACTGGAATCGCGGGTCTCACATTAGGTGGCGGAATGAGCTATCTTGGTCGGAAATACGGCCTGACCATTGACGATCTGATCGCGGCCGATGTCGTGCGAATCATTCAGGCTGCGACCAATTCTCTTGCGGTCGCAATTGGCGCCCCCCTCTCCAGATTCGAGAGTTCCGGATAGCAAGCCTGAGACCTTCTCTTCGAGGTCTGTTCTCACGTTGATCGAAAGCCGACCGGCTAGAAGCAAACTCGCCAAGAACAGGACCGACGCTCCAAGCAAGGTGTGAATGGGTCCGGCAACTGCGGCAGCGGAACTCCAGATCAATCCCCCAAACACCATGGCTCCTTGCGAGATCATGATAACTGTGGCGTTCATGCGGCCCCGCGCCCAGCTTGGCATCGAGCGTTGCGCTGCCACCCAGAGTTCCGAAGCAGACAATGTCCATCCCACACCGGCCAGCGCCGCGACAACGAAGAACGCTTCTGCCTGGCGAACAAACGCCATCAACATGTAAGCCAAAACGATCAGCAAATTGGCCAAGAGGGTGACGGAATCAGGTGAGAAGCGAGCCCTGAGCCAAGAAATAACGAACACCGCTCCGATCACCGAGCCGGCGCCCATACTAGTGAACAAAAGACCAAGCTGGAACGAACCCAGGTGCAATACTTTCAAGCCTACGACCGGCATCAATGCCGGAATGACTGAAATAAAAAGAGCAAACAGGAAATTTCGGGCCAAGACGATCTGAAGCCCCGGCACGTAACGAACGTAGCGGATAACCGTTCCGAAAGATTTGAAAAAGGTCTCCGACGGACGCTCTGTCGGAACGGTTGGTTGTTTCCATTGCCGGATTGCTAATACAATCAAGAGAAAACAAGCTCCATTGACGACAAAGATAAAATTCGCCCCGGCCAGCGGGATCAAGAAACCACCTAACACCGGACCGATAATTCCCGAGATGTTGAGTTGCAAACCGCTTAAGGTCGCTGCCGACGGGAGCTCGCCGTCTGAGACGACCTGGGGCACAATCGACGTCCAGGCTGGCGCGTTGAAAGCGAACCCGACGCCAACCAAAAATACGCTTGCCAGTATGAAGTAAGGATTGAGCAGATGCAGCCAACCAAGCGCCGCTAATCCGGCGGCCATAGCTGCCAACCAAAGATTGATCGCACATACGAACTTCTGACGGTTCACCTTATCGGCGAGGACGCCGGCAGGCAGGGTGAACAAAAAGAAAGGGAGCGATCCCACCGTTGCCATGAGCGAAATCAAAAACGGCGAGCCCGTGAGCGCATTCATCATCCATGTCGCCGCGTCATTGTGGGCGGCCACGCACGTTCCGGAGATCACCGTGGCAATCCAGAGTCTTCTGAATGCCGGGTTTCGCAGGGCCGTCCAAGTGGAGCTCTTAGTCATCACCCCGTTACAAATGGATTCAGTCTTCCGAGTTTCAGGACCCTCGCGATCGCTTGGAATTTTGTTCCGAAGCGTGACTTAGTAGGCTACTGTCAGAGCAATACGCGATTCTTTGTGAAGCGGGAACAAAGTCCGCCAGCGGAGGGTGCTGCGAGTTTTCACACCACGCGCTGGACGATCGTCATGCAAGCCGCGCAAAGCCAGGTGCAAGGGGGGCCGGCGGCTTTAGCCGAACTGTGTCGGCTTTATTGGTATCCACTCTACGTCTTTGCCCGGCGGCGAGGGCATTCGCCGGACGCCGCCCAAGACTTAACCCAAGGTTTTTTCCTGCACCTGTTGAAACACCGTGCGCTTACGACGGTTGACCGGCTCAAAGGCAAGTTTCGGTCGTTCTTGCTCGCCTCATTTCAAAACTACCTTTCCGTCGAGGCAAACCGGGCGCGCTGCCTCAAGCGAGGCGGTAACCGCGAATTTGTTTCTCTTGATTTAGAAGACGCCGAGAATCGCTATCGGCTGGAGCCGGTAGAGTATCTAACGGCGGAGAAAATCTTCGACGCCCGATGGGCGCTAACCTTGCTTGACCGAGCGATGACCCTCTTGCGCGAGGAATACGCCACCCAAGGAAAAACATCGGTGTTCGAATCTCTGAAGGTTTTCCTTGGAAGCGCCGGCGAAGGCTCGCCATCGTACGAAGAGGTCGCAAAGGCGTTGGGTGTCGGTTTAGGCGCAGTGAAAACCCTTATCCACCGTTTGCGCAGACGGTATAGCTCTATATTACGCGAGGAGATTGCCCGCACGGTGTCAGACCCGGCAGAGATCGACGACGAGATCCATGCGCTCTGCGAAGCTCTTCTCGCGTCTGGGGGCGCTTAGCTCCATGAGCACAGAGCCCCAACGCACCTGCCCGGATTGCGGTAACGAGTTTTCTGGAGCAATGGAATTCTGTCCGGTCTGCATGCTTCGCAAGGCTCTGGCTGGCGGGGTTGCGTCTGGAGAGTCTTCTTTTGAGGATACGATTAAGCCGACACCGGAACAGGCGGTGCAACGATTTGAGCATTATGAACTTGTGCGGGGAGAAGACGGGACGGCGGTCGAGTTGGGTCGCGGTGCAATGGGGGTCACCTACAAAGCGGTCGACGTCGATCTGCACTGCCCGGTGACACTGAAAGTCATCAGCGAGCGATATCTCGGTGATGAATCGGCGCGGCTTCGCTTTTTGCGCGAAGCCCGTGCGGCGGCGAAGCTGCGGCATTCAAACGTTGCCTCGGTGTTGCACCTAGGCAAAAGCGCCGGGAACTATTTCTACGCGATGGAGTTCGTGGAGGGCGAGACGCTGGACCATCTTATTAAGCGCTCCGGCCGACTGGACGTGAAGATGGCGCTTGAAATTGCAGCACAAGTTGCTGCCGGATTGGCCGCAGTTCACGAACAGAACCTTGTCCATCGAGATATTAAGCCAACAAACATCATGGCGAGGTTGAAGGAGGATCGCAGCGTAACGGCCAAAATCATCGACCTCGGCCTGGCGAAATCGCTAGACGAATCGGCTTCTGAAGCTGGGATT
>JBEEIB010000159.1:0-4943 GCA_041167675.1 Verrucomicrobiota bacterium | reverse complement strand
CATGAAGAAAGGGAGTCATTCCCGCTGCCAGAATCTCCGCTGCGAGGAACGTCACGAGGGCCCGCGCATATCCGTGGCCGCGAAATTCGGGATAAGTGCACACCGCGCTGATTTCCGCAAACCCAGTGGATTTTAATCGCTCGCCGGCCATTGCGACCAACCGCCCATCGCTTGCGCGTATCCCGAAATAGCTTCCCATCTGGATTGTTTGCGACAAGAACGGGCCGGGCTCGGTGTGAGCTCCAGCATTTCGGGAACGTCAGCCGTCCCGAGTGCAAGCGGCGCCACAGGCGGGCGGGCCAGGGAAGCCTCGCAAATCATCTGGTCGATCCACCGAGAGCGGTCCACTTGCCAGTCGGTGGGCACGTCGGGGGGACTGGCGGTAAATAGCGCGAGGTGCTCGCCGGGACTGACTAGCCGTTGTAAATCGGTGAATGCGTCATTCGCGGGGTGTAGCAAAGCCGCCAGCGGCGAAACATCCGGGGGATATCGTCGCGTAAGGCCGTGCGAGTGAGCAAGCAGCCGATGTTCCGTCGTTAGCGAGAACCAGATCGGGTTGTCGAGAGACTCTAACATCCGTTCCGCGTGATCCTCTTTCACAGGGCCAACTGCCCGTACGTAAATGCGATGGCCCGTTCAACTTGTCGGGATAAGATAACAGTGAGAATCTTACCGTAGTTCGGCAACTCTCGATTTCCACAGTACCGGGAGGGCAGCAATATGGCTTCAGCAACTATCACCGGCCCAGCAATGCCTCATGAGTCCAAGCGTCCCTTATCCGAAGAAGAGCTCGGCAAAATGCATGCTTACTGGCGTGCTGCAAACTACCTCTCAGTCGGACAAATCTATCTCTTGGTCAATCCGCTACTCAAGGAACCGTTAAAACTCGAACACGTCAAACCGCGCTTGCTAGGTCATTGGGGCACGACCCCCGGACTGAATTTTATCTACGTGCACTTCAACCGGCTCATCAAGAAATATGATCTGAACGTTATTTACGTAACTGGCCCCGGGCACGGCGGACCGGGACTCGTCGCCAATACTTATCTCGAGGGCACTTACAGCGAAATCTACCCGCACATTTCCCAAACCGTTGACGGAATGAGGAGGCTGTTTAAGCAATTCTCATTCCCGGGAGGAATTCCCAGCCACGTGGCGCCGGAAACACCGGGCTCGATTCATGAAGGCGGTGAGCTCGGATATTCGATTGCTCACGCGTATGGCGCCGCATTCGACAATCCGGACTTGCTGGTTTGTTGTGTGGTAGGCGATGGCGAGGCTGAAACTGGGCCACTCGCCGCGAGTTGGCACTCCAATAAGTTTCTGAATCCGGCCCGTGACGGCGCCGTTCTTCCGATTCTGCATCTCAACGGCTACAAGATCGCCAACCCCACTATCCTCGGCCGCCTAAGTAACGCAGACCTAACCCAGCTTTTCGCTGGTTATGGTTACAAGCCGTATTTCGTAGAGGGCCACGAACCGCAAGCGATGCACCAACTGATGGCTGCTACGCTCGACACGATCGTTGAAGAAATCACAGCCACCCAACAAAAAGCCCGCGCGGGGCAGCTTGATGGCCTACCCGTGTGGCCGATGATCATTCTGCGAACCCCGAAGGGCTGGACTGGCCCCAAAATAGTGGATGGCAAACCCGTCGAAGGAACTTGGCGAGCACATCAAGTTCCCGTCACAGATTTCAGCAAGCCTGAGCACCTGAAGATCTTGGGAGATTGGATGAAGAGCTATCAGGCGCAGGAGCTGTTCGATGAGCATGGCAAACTAGTCTCGGAATTGAAGGAATTAGCGCCTCACGGAAATCGCAGGATGGGCGCGAATCCCCACGCGAATGGCGGCGTTTTACTCAAAAGCCTTGTTATTCCAGACTTTCGCGAATATGCCGTGAAAGTATCGAAGCCGGGCATGAGCACCGCCGAAGCCACTCGCGTGCTAGGAACTTTGCTCCGCGATGTCATGAAACGCAACGCAGACTCAAAAAACTTCCGAGTCTTCGGTCCAGATGAGACCGCTTCCATCCGGTTGGATGCGTTATTCGAAGCCACCAACAAAGTCACCATGGAAGCAATCGAGCCGACCGACGAGCATCTTTCGAGAGACGGCCGGGTAATGGAAGTTCTGAGCGAGCATATGTGCCAGGGTTGGCTGGAAGGCTATCTGCTTACCGGACGCCACGGTTTTTTCTCCTGCTATGAAGCGTTCATTCACATCGTGGATTCCATGTTCAATCAACACGCCTAATGGATAAAGGTGACTCGCAATATTCCTTGGCGCCGTCCCATCGCCTCATTGAACTACCTGCTGACGTCACACGTCTGGCGACAGGATCACAATGGCTTTACTCATCAGGATCCCGGCTTCATCGACCATGTTGTAAACAAAAAAGCGGACATTGTGCGCGTCTATTTACCTCCCGATGCCAATACACTGCTCTCCGTAGCGGATCACTGCCTCCGCAGCAAGAACTATGTCAACGTGATCGTCGCCTGGAAGCAGCCTGCGCTGCAATACCTGGATATGCAATCAGCCATTGAGCATTGCACGAACGGAATTGGCATTTGGCAATGGGCTTCGAATGACCAGGGGGTCGAACCCGACGTGGTGATGGCTTGTGCCGGCGATGTTCCAACTCTCGAAACTCTGGCCGCTGTCGATTTGCTACGTCAGCATTTCTCGGACATCAAAATCAGGGTCGTCAATATCGTTGATCTGATGGCCCTTGAGCCTTCTGCTGAACATCCCCATGGCCTGTCCGATCGCGAATTCGATTCCATTTTCACGACCGACAAGCCGGTGATCTTTGCCTATCACGGATATCCTTCACTGATTCACCGCCTCACTTACCGGCGGACCAATCATGACAACTTTCACGTCCGCGGGTATAAAGAGGAAGGAACTACAACAACTCCATTCGACATGACCGTCTTAAACGAACTGGACCGCTTTCATCTTGCCGGCGATGTGGTCGATCGCGTCTCTCGTTTGCAACGCGTTGGCGCACACTTCAAGCAGCTCTTGCGCAATAAGCTCGCCGAACACAAACAATACATCTGCGAACATGGAGACGACTTGCCCGAAATCCGCGATTGGAAATGGCATCATTAGCCAATGAAAATCCTTGTGCTCAATTCCGGCTCTAGCAGCCAGAAAAGCGCATTGTATGAAATCTCCGGCGCCCTTCCAGCACATCCGCCCACACCCGTCTGGGAAGGCAAAATCGAATGGGACGACGATCAAGCCGAAATGCAGGTCCAAAATTCCAAAGGCGCGAATCTCAAGCATCGCTTGAAAGTGGAATCGCGCCGTCACGCCATCGAGCAGTTGCTCAACAGCTTGTGGGCTGGAGATACTCTCGTCGTTACCGCTCCGTCTGAAATCGGCATCGTAGGTCATCGCATCGTTCACGGTGGCAAGGACTTCGAACAAGCAATCGTCATCACACCTGAAGTGAAATCAGCAATCGCGCGCATGTCAATTTTTGCGCCGCTGCATAATCGCGCCGAACTGGAAGGAATTGAAATCGTCGAGAAACATTTTAGCAATGTTCCTCAGGTGGCGGTATTCGACACCGGCTTTCACAGCCGATTGCCGGAAGCTGCCGCCGTGTACCCCGGCCCTTACGAGTGGCTCGCCCGGGGAATCCGGCGCTACGGCTTCCATGGGATCAATCATCAGTATTGCGCTGCGCGTGCCGCGCAACTTCTCGGCCGTGAACTTAGCTCGTTAAAACTAGTGACTTGTCATCTCGGAAACGGATGCTCTCTCGCGGCGATTCTTCACGGCCGCAGCGTCGATACCACCATGGGCTTTACTCCGTTGGACGGACTGATGATGGGGACCAGATCAGGCTCGCTCGATCCAGGAATTCTCACGTACTTGATGCGCGAAGAAAAATCCACGGGACCGCAGCTCGACGATTTGCTGAACAGGAAGTCTGGTCTGCTGGGAGTTTCAGGACTTTCCAGCGACATGCGGCAAGTTGTTGCGGCGATGAAGGATGGAAATGAGCGAGCAAAGCTAGCATTTGAAATGTTCGTGCACCATCTTCAGTCGGGCATCGGCGCCATGATCGCAGTCTTGGGTGGAATCGATGCTTTGGTCTTTACCGCGGGAATCGGTGAAAATTCGCCGGACATGCGGGCCGCCGCTTGCGCCAACTTCGCATTTCTTGGTTTGACACTCGATCCGGCGAAAAATGCCCAGTCCCCCGCCGACCAAGAAATTTCTTTCTCTGATTCATCCGTGCGCGTGCTGATCATCCGTGCGCAGGAAGATTGGGCCATTGCCTGCGATTGCTGGCGGCTAGGCTCCGCAAGCAGCGGGGGCCGCGCTCGCGCGAATTAGTAACACCTCATCTCCGATCGACCAAAAGCGCAGAACACGAGGTGGAGGACAAGATTTTTGCGAATTCCACTCGCTATCTAAGCCCGCGCTTCCTCGGGTATATCAACTCAGGCGGAAACCAGGCGGCCGTTCTCGGCGAGCTTTTGGCATCCGCTGTGAACCAGATCTGCGCCATGTGGCACTTTTCTCCGGCGGCTTCGGAGGTGGAACGACGGGCGATCCGATGGATTGCACAGTTCATCGGCTACCCTTCCGAAGCCGGAGGATGTCTTTTGAGCGGGGGATCGGCAGGCAATCTTGGCTGTGCAATCCGGCGTTCAAATAATGGTGCGAATGGTACGATTAATTCTGTTGCGCGTGTAAAGGAATTTTGCGAGCCTCGAAATGGCTCAGCGGAGCTTCAAGTAAGGCACCCTCAATAGAACACCGTATTGACGCTTCGCACAACGGGTTGATATTTTGGGGGATAATTTAGGGTACTTCGAATCTCACGACGCTGAGTGCAGGGGCGGGACAAAGTTTCCCGCCTCTTTGTTATTTTAAGCGAGCATATCGATGCAATCCGCCGTTCAAATGATCGTCTT
>JBEEIB010000158.1:0-4780 GCA_041167675.1 Verrucomicrobiota bacterium | reverse complement strand
TACCGCTGACCGGGCATCTGAATCCGATGACGGCACTTGCACGCAAGCTGCAGTCGCGAGGACATGAAGTTGTGTTCATTGGAGTTCCGGATATCGAACCCGTTGTTCGCGCAGCCGATCTGGACTTTGTACCGTTTTGCGAAAATGAATACCCACTAGGTTCTATAGCCAAAACCTGGGGCGGGGTAGCGAAGCTGCATGGCTTGGACGTGGTGCGATACACGGCCCGGGAATTGACGCCTGGCTTGGTTAAGCCAGCATTGGAGCATTTGCCAGGAAAGATAGAAGAAACCGGTGTGAATGCGCTGATACTCGATACGCGATACCGGCTGCTTGAGATGGTTCCCATGCATCTGCGTCTGCCTTATGTTCAGATTTGGAATGTGCTCCACTTCGACTCTTCCGGATCGACACCACTCGCTCTTTACGGTTGGCCTCATGAAACGAGCCCGGAAGCTCTCGCCAGGAATGTCGCGGGCCTGCAGATAGTCCACGAGATTGGCGAGGCTATGATGCCGATTGCTCAGTCCTATGCCGAGCGGAACGGACTCGAGATTGATTGGAGCAACCCGGCCGCCACTGTTTCCAAACTGGCAGTGATCACACAGACACCTAAAGAGTTTGATTTCCCGATTCCTCATCTGCCTCCGCAATTTTACTATGCGGGTCCCTTTCACGATAATGAAGGACGGGAGCCGATTTCCTTTCCTTGGGAGAAGTTAACCGGCAAGCCCTTGATCTATGCTTCCATGGGAACACTTGTAAACGGCCTGAAAAATGTGTACGGCACCATTCTCGAAGCGGTTGGCGAATTTCCGGAGATGCAGGTAGTGCTTTCGGTAGGCAGGAACTTTAACCAGCGCGATCTGGGACCAATCCCATCGAATACGATCGTCGTCCGCATCGCTCCACAAATCGAACTGCTGAAGCGTGCGGCGCTTTGCATAACCCATGCGGGGCTAAATACAGCTCTGGAGGCATTGGCACAGGGAGTGCCAATGGTGGCGATCCCGATCGGATACGACCAACCCGGTGTTGCCGCCAGGATTGCCTATCACGGGGTTGGTGAATTCGTCGAAATAGGTAACTTGACCGCGCCACATCTATCGGAGTTGATTGCAAAAGTAAAAGCGAATCCGAGCTATCGCGATAAAGCACGTTGGTTCCAAAAGGTCCTTGGAGAGACTCGCGGACTGGACATAGCCGCCGACATAATCGAACGGGTATTCGGAGAACACTTGAAGGACAAAGAGGCAGTAGCGGCAATGTCATTCTCCGGCCGGGATACAAATCGCTAGACAATTGGAAAGAAGGTTCGCTTCCCAATTTTGATATCCAGTGGTTGCGTGGAGGGATATGGAAAATAGGGATTCAGATCTGGCTCGAGTTTTGGCCAAATACGATAGGCTAGTCGATTGGGAGCGGCGAGACCGCAGCGCGATGAAAGTCGATATTGCGCCATTTCGTGACCTGCTGCACCAGCTGAACGATCCACAGAAAAAGTTCCGGACAATCCATATTGCCGGCACGAAGGGAAAAGGATCTGTGGCCGCCTTGATTGAAGCTGGCCTGCATCGAGCTGGATTGGCTTGTGGCCGATTCTCTTCACCTCATGTCGAACGCATAACCGAACGTGTCACATTCGATGGTCAAGAGATCAATGAGTCGATGCTGGCGAGAATGCTGAATTGGGCCTGGTTAGTACGGGAGAGGGCTTTGCTACGTTCCGAGCCTGGTCGTAACACTACGCGTTTCGACCTGGAAACGCTTGCGGCCATCATGGCTTTCGTTGAAGCAAAAGTAAACTGGGCAGTCATTGAATGTGGTTTGGGAGGTCGTACAGATTCCACTAATGTCATCGACGGTGAGGTTTGCGTTCTAACCAATGTCGAGCTGGAGCACACAGCTGTTCTCGGGAGCTCTCATTCAGCGATCGCGTTCCAAAAGGTCGGCATTTTGAAGCGAGGAGCAACGATGATTACGGGAATAGCTCCTGATAGCGCGGCAGGACAGATCGTTTGCGCAGAAGCTCAGAAGCTCGGTTGTCCGTTAGTGTTTTGTTTGCCCCGGCCAGGCGAAACGATCGCAGAAATCAACACTCGGCTGGCGAAAAATGTCTTGGATGAGATAGGGCGACGGAGCTTGACCGCTCAGGACTCTCGGTTTTCGAAGCGACCGATCGGCGGATGGCTGCTCGATGAAGCAACGCAGTTGAGAGCTAGCCTCCCTGGTCGTATGGAAGGTTTCGAGCTACCTGTGTCAGGTAATATAACCGATCTTCGGAATCGTAAATCAATACCTGTGATCCTAGACGGAGCTCATGTCCCGTTCAGTCTTGCGGCAGTGTTACGCGACCTCCGCAGAATTCGGGAGTTGGCAGGTTTCTTGGCCGTTGTGTTCGGAGCAGGGCGCGACAAGCAGGCATTCGCAATGCTTGATCTTCTCAAACAGAATCGTGTGGACGCGGTGCTCTGCACCAAAGCTGCGTCCGATGTCCGACCGTGGACTTCTCATGAGCTCCGCCACCTCGCTGAAGAACTCGGGCTCGCTACTGAAGATATTCCCGAGCCGCGTGATGCACTCATGCAGGCATTCGCGTTGGTGGCGGGACGCGGATGGATCTTGGTTACGGGTTCACTTCGTCTGGTCGGCGAGATCCGATCAATCATCCGAGAATTAGGCGCCGAGCCCAGACGATTCTCGTTTACGGCAAAAAGGGTCGAAGAAAAGACGGTCCGTGGAGGATGAAGGTATTGGTTAGCCTTTCCTGCCGGAGCGACAGCTTCGCGAATGGCTTAGTGCCCAGGCAGCTTCTGGATACGTGAGCTATGATGCGACAAGCGACGCTCGGGAGATCTCCAAGAGATGATCTGCTCTCTAGGCCACGTCGGCCAAGATATAATGGACCAGTCTATTGGAGATATGGTATAATGGACCAGTTTGGAGATATGGCAGTGCAGACTACCCGCGAACACCTGATCGAGATCGGCCTTCAGCGCATCCACAAAATCGGCTACACCGCCACTGGCGTAATGGAAATCCTTGACCTTGCCGGAGTTCCCAAGGGTTCCTTCTATCACTACTTTCCTAGCAAGGAGGCCTTCGCCCAGGAAGTTCTCAAGCACTACGCATCCAGAGAAGCTCAGAGGTGTGAAACTATTCTCGGTGACGATAAACTGCCGCCCTTAAAACGCCTGCGTAAGTACTTCGATGAGCTGGCCTCGGTGTATGGCCAGAAAGGTCCGATCCGCGGATGTCTGTTCGGCAATATGAGCGTCGAAGTTGCCGAGCACAGTGCCAATATTCAATCTCTGCTCAGCAGCGCCTTCGGTAACTGGCAACAAGCGATCGCCGCTTTGTTGCGTTCAGCGGTAGATCGGGGTGACTTGCCTCGATCCACGAAAGCAGACGAACTTGCCTCATTCCTCCTCAATAACTGGGAGGGCGCTCTGGTCCGGTCTAAGGCGGACAAGAGTGATCAGCCACTCGATACCTTCATCCACTTCGCCTTCAAAGTTCTTCTCAAAAAGTAGGATGGCGCTCTCGCCAGCAAATTGGCAGAAAGAATTCTTGCATCCACTAATAGACCGGTCTACTTATGCGCTGCGAACCAATCGCTCTGGTTCAAATTTCGACCCAACCGAGACTATTATGAATGCTCAGATTACTAAAGGCACCGCCGTCATCACCGGTGCTTCCTCCGGCATCGGCGCAGTCTATGCCGACCGCCTTGCCCATCGCGGCTATGACCTGCTCCTGGTCGCTCGTGACCAGAAACGCCTCTCTGAACGCGCGGCCAACCTTACCGCGAAGACCGGTCGCACGGTCGAGATCTTTCCGGCGGATCTCACCCTCAGGTCAGACCTGCTTCGCGTCGAGAAACGTCTCCGCTCTGACCATACGGTCACCGCTCTAGTCAACAACGCGGGCTTCGGTGCGACCTCCAAGCTTATCGATTCCAAAATTGAAGAGCTCGAGAATATGATTCAGCTCAACGTGACCGCTCTTACGCGCCTTACTGCTGCCGTCCTTCCTGGCTTCCTCGAGCGCGCCCAGGGCCTGATCATCAACATTGCTTCCATCGTTGCTCTCGCGCCGGAACTGCTCAACGGGACCTACAGCGGCACCAAGGCATACGTGGTCAACCTCACTCAATCTCTCCATCACGAGGTAGGAAACAAAGGAATACAGGTCCAGGCCGTCCTCCCTGGTGCCACCAGCACCGAGTTCTGGGATCGCGCGGGCCTTGCCGTACATCATCTTCCTGAGCAGACCGTCATGACCGCCGAGGAAATGGTTGACGCATCGCTTGCTGGCCTTGATCAGCAGGAGCTAATCACCATCCCCTCGTTACCGAACCTCGCGGATTGGCAGAAGTTCGACGCTGCCCGCCTCGCTCTCGGTCCCAACCTCTCGCACAAGCAGGCGGCAGATCGCTATCGGATCCACAGCGTAAGCTAGGGCTTTCTGCCCTCCTCCATGAGCTTTCGAGTCACGTTATCGATCACCGCGATATGATCGGCATCGGTTTCCGCTCAAATACAAATGGAATTCTGGAGCGCCATTTTTTTGCTCCAGTACCTCGACGCCGTCTTAACGTGCTAAAATTTCCGTTTCGTCGGTCTGTTGCCCGAACGCCTGGACTTATGGGTGTGCTGGCAGGAATCGACGGCAGCAAGACTGGAGGTAGATCGAGTGTGAAAGGGCAGATCGGTGGTTAAAAGAGTGGTGAAAGCCTGCAGGAAGGAAAAAAGTGCATCGATTAAAGCGAGGTAGCTAT
>JBEEIB010000157.1:0-4870 GCA_041167675.1 Verrucomicrobiota bacterium | reverse complement strand
GTTGGCGATTTTGGGATTCCTAATCTTCACCGGTTCGGATGGTGTTATCGGTCCGTGGCATTAGACCGCATTAGCTCGCGCGGTTAATTCGCGATTGGATGTTTAAGGGGTTCTGGCTATGTGGATTGTTCGAGTCGCTCTGGACCGGCCGTATACCTTTATCGTTCTGGCCATCCTCATTTTGGTTCTGAGCCCGATCATGATTTTGCGCACGCCGACGGATATTTTCCCGAATATAAATATCCCGGTGATCGCGGTTGCATGGCAGTTCACCGGCATGAATCCCGAAGAATTGGAAGGCCGCCTAACGAGCCCGTTTGAACGGGTGTTGACCACTACCGTGGACAACATTGAACACATCGAATCGACCACGGTAAATGGTCAAGCCATCGTAAGGATTTACCTGCAACACGGCGCGAGCCTGGACACCGCGAACGCCCAGGTGACAGCCGTATCGCAAACCGCCCTTCGACAATTCCCGCCGGGCACTCTGCCCCCCTTAATCATTAACTACAGCGCTTCGAGTGTGCCCATTCTGCAGTTAGGTCTTTCCGGAAGTGGTCTTTCGGAGCAACAGTTGAACGACCTCGGACAGAATTTCCTAAGGCCCCAACTGGTGACCGTGCCTGGGGCCGTGATTCCTTTCTTGTACGGCGGCAAACAACGCCAGGTCATGGTCGATTTGAATCCCGGCTTGATGCAGTCCAAAGGGCTGTCGCCACCAGATGTACTCAACGCCGTGCAGCAGCAAAATCTTATTCTGCCTTCCGGAACGGCAAAGATAGGCCCGTTCGAGTATGACGTTCGGCTGAACGCCAGCATGAAAACCGTCCCTGAACTGAACGACCTCCCGGTCAAGGTCGTTGGGAATTCCACGATCTATCTTCGTGACGTCGCGAATGTGCGAGACGCTTTTGCGCCCCAGACCAACATCGTGCGCCAGGATGGTCATCGCGGCGCACTGGTCTCGGTACTCAAGGCCGGAAACGCTTCTACCATCGACGTCGTGAAAGGCATTCGCGGCCTTCTTCCGCGTGTAGGCCAGACCCTCCCTCCGGAACTGAAGATTTTGCCACTCGCCGATCAGTCCATCTTCGTCCGGGGCTCGGTGAACGGTGTCATCCGCGAGGCCATCATCGCCGCATGTCTCACCGGGCTGATGATTCTGCTCTTCCTGGGAAGCTGGCGCAGCACCTTGATCATTGCCGTCTCCATTCCGCTATCGATCCTGACCTCCGTCATGATCCTTAGCTTTCTTGGAGAAACCATCAACATCATGACGCTCGGAGGACTGGCCCTCGCCGTCGGAATTCTCGTGGACGACGCCACCGTCACAATTGAAAACATCGAGCGCTACTTCGAAGAAGGGCATGCCCAGCGCGTCGCTATCCTGGAAGGTGCGGCGCAAATCGCGGTGCCCGCCCTGGTCTCTACGCTTTGCACCTGTATCGTTTTCTTGCCCATGTTTCTCCTGAGTGGCGTCGCGCGATATCTCTTTGTGCCTCTCGCCGAAGCGGTCGTCTTCGCGATGCTCGCGTCGTACATCTTGTCCCGGACGCTGGTGCCGACTCTGGCGATGTATCTGTTGAAAGCGAAACAGCACGACCGCGCCAGCTCACGGAATCCTTTGGTGCGTTTCCAGTTGGCGTTTGAACGTGGATTCGAACGGCTCCGCAATTCCTACCACGCCCTACTCACAACGCTAGTTCACCGGCGATTGCTTTTTGTACCTGTCTTTCTTCTGGCCTGCGCCGCGGCCTTTCTCCTCGTGCCGTGGCTCGGTCAGGATTTCTTTCCGAACACCGACAGCGGTCAATTCATCCTGCATCTTCGCGCCAAGAGCGGCACGCGAATCGAAGAAACCGCCAAGCTTTGCGACCTCGTTGAGGGCACCATTCGCCGCGAGATCCCCGAGCGCGAAGTGAACAACATCCTGGACAACATCGGGCTGCCCTACAGCTCCATCAATTTCATGCACAGCACATCCGGCCTCATAGGAGCGGGCGACGCCGATATTCTGGTGTCCCTCAACGAAGATCACCACACTACGGCAGATTATGTTCAGCGACTGCGAGAGATGTTGCCCCGCGAATATCCCGGCACGACCTTTTACTTCCTGCCCTCCGACATCGTCACTCAGGTTTTGAACTTTGGTTTGCCGGCCCCCGTCGATATCCAAATTGAGGGAACGGACATTCAGGGCAATCGCGAAGTCGCGGCTCGGATGCTGCAAGAAGTCGAACGTGTGCCGGGTGTCGCCGATGCGCGCATCCAGCAAGCGTTTGATTATCCGGAGTTCGATGTGGCAGTGGACCGCACCAAGGCCGCCCAGGGTGGCTACACTCAGCGCGATGTAGCCAGTAGCTTGCTGAACTCGCTCAGCGGTAGTTTCCAGATCACCCCGATGTTTTTCCTGAATTGGAATAACGGTGTGAGCTACAACCTGGTAACTCAGACTCCGCAATATTCGATTCAATCTCTCCAAGACCTACAGAATACTCCACTGAATTCCTCGACCGCCGCGCGCCCCGAAATTCTTGCCGATGTTGCTTCCATTACCCGTTCGAACGAGATGGAAGTGATCTCGCATTACAACATTCGTCGCGAGGTCGATATTTACGCCAACATCCAGGGGCGAGATTTGGGAGCGGTGGGCGGCGAGATTACGCGCATTGTGGACGCCAACCGAAAGTCCTTGCCGCGCGGCAGCTTCGTCACCATTCGCGGCCAGCTGCAAACAATGCGCAGCTCTTATCTCGGTTTGCTGGGCGGCCTCATTTTCTCCATTGTTCTTGTCTATCTCCTGATTGTGGTGAACTTTCAGTCGTGGCTTGATCCTTTCATCATCATCACCGCGTTGCCAGCTGCGCTTGCCGGCATCGTTGGCTTCTTATTCTTTACGCATACAACACTCAGCGTCCCGGCCCTGATGGGCGCCGTTATGTGCATGGGCGTCGGAACCGCGAACAGTATTCTCGTGGTGTCTTTTGCGAAAGAGCGCCTCCTGCACCACGGAGATCCAGTCGAAGCGGCCATCGAAGCCGGCTTCACGCGCTTTCGTCCTGTGCTCATGACCGCTCTGGCCATGATCATCGGCATGATCCCCATGGCCCTCGGGCTCGGCGAGGGCGGCGAGCAGAATGCGCCGCTGGGCCGCGCCGTAATTGGCGGCCTATTGTGCGCCACCGTGGCCACATTGATCTTCGTTCCCGCGGTCTTCAGCTTGCTTCACGGACGGCGAGATCCCTCAGCTGTACAACAACAGTCCGTGGAGGCACCTCAACCAATTCAATCGTGAGTTAGAGGAAAACGCATGACATCGAGCGAGGAAAATATGACGACCAGTCCTGAACCAGAAACGATCGAAGCGCAGGCTGCGCAACGGGGTCCGAATGGATTTCATTCTCGCCCCGGAGCCCAGCCCAGAACCGCAATAATTGTCGGCGGAGTCGCGCTCGCCGTTCTCGCTCTCATGATTTACTCCGGCATCCACTCTCGCGCGGTGGCCGAATCGCGGCTGACACAACGAACGCAAGAAGCTGCCATTCCCACCGTCGCCGTGGTTTTTCCGAAAGAAGGAGCTCCCACACAGGAAATTATCCTGCCCGGTAATACACAGGCGTTCAGCGATGCGCCGATTTATGCGCGAACCAGCGGTTATCTCAAACGTTGGTATTTCGATATTGGCGCGCATGTCCAGAAAGGTCAATTGCTCGCGGAGATTGAAACCCCTGAAGTCGACCAACAATTGCTGCAGGCGCGAGCGGACCTGGATACCGCACAGGCCAACCTGAACATTGCCAAGATTACCGCGACTCGATGGCAGGACCTCGTAAGCAACGGCTCCGTGTCCCAACAGGAAACCGACCAAGCCGTCAACAATCTCAGCGCGGTGAAAGCTGCGGCTGAATCCAGTGCCGCCAACGTGCGGCGCCTTGAACAGCTGCAATCGTTCGAAAAGGTTTATGCCCCCTTTGATGGGATCATCACCGCCCGCAATACGGATATCGGAGCACTCATCGATGCCGGAGCCAACACACAACCGAGAGAGCTGTTTCACATGGCTGCTATTCGCAAACTTCGCCTCTACGTAGCAGTTCCCGAGGTGTACTCCCGTGCAGCGCGCTCTGGTGCGCCAGCCACTTTGACCCTCGATGAATTCCCGGGCCAAATCTTCCACGGCACCCTCGTTCGCAACGCCAACGCCATCGACATCGCCTCGCGAACGCTGCTTGTCGAAGTCGATGTTGACAATCCGACCGGCCAGCTCTTGCCGGGCGCTTACGTCTTTGTGCACCTCAAGTTGCCCGATCAAACTCGCTCGGTAACCATTCCCTCGAATGCGTTGATTTTCCGCAAAGAAGGCTTGCAGGTCGGTTTGGTTCGAAACGGCAAAGCCGAGTTAGTTCCCATCAAGATCAGCCGCGATTACGGCAACAGCGTGGAAATTGTTTCAGGTCTGCAACCAACGGACGCCGTCATCATCGATCCATCGGACTCGCTGGTCGCCGGCATGCCCGTTCGCCTAAACACCAAACCAACAAGCGGATCTAAACAATGAGCTACGTAATCGGTGCCGCACGTCTCATTCTTACGGGGATCGTTGCGTTGCTTCTAGTGCTGCTGTTTGTGGCGCTTGAGGGCTGTACCGTCGGTCCCAAATACATCAGGCCCACCGCCCCCACGACAGCGACGTACAAAGAAGAGGCGCCAGCTTCATTCAAAGATGCAGACCAGTGGCAGCCTGCCCATCCCGGAGACCAGACCAGCCACGGAAAATGGTGGGAGATTTTTGGCGATCCAGAGCTCAATCAGCTGGAAGCGCAGATCGAGGGTTCCAATCAGACCCTAAAAGTAGCAGAAGCGCGCT
>JBEEIB010000156.1:0-5003 GCA_041167675.1 Verrucomicrobiota bacterium | reverse complement strand
GGTCAGTTCGGGTTCGCCGGAAACAACGAATGCGGTCGCGGATCAGGCCGAAGCAAACGAGGTTCCTTGCATTACGGGTATGACTCCCTGGCAACCCTACTTCTTTGGTCGCCACGGCACACCGGACAAAGGTTTTACCTGGACCTACCACTTTTCCTTTGGGATTGAAGATATCATTGCGTCTTTTTTAACCCTTTGGGAATCGGTTGAGACGAATAAAGTCGTGGGCGCTCTTTTTCCCAATGATATCGGCGGGAATTCTTGGGCTGATGCTAAGCACGGGTTTCCTCCAGCTCTACAGGAAGCCGGCTACAAGCTGATCGACACCGGACGTTTTCAACCATTTAGCGACGATTACGGATCGCAAATCTCCGCCTTCAAGAACGCCGGCGTGGAAATAGTCACCGGGACGGTCACCACGCCGGATTTCACGACTTTCTGGAATCAAGCGGCGCAGCAGAGCTTTAAGGCCAAAGTGGTCACGATCGGAAAGGCACTCCTTTTCCCTGAGTCGATCGCTGGTCTCGGCAATCGTGCTGATGGGCTCTCCTGCGAGATTTGGTGGTCGCCAAGCCATCCATTTAAATCGGGATTAACCGGGGAAAGCGCCAAAGAACTCTGTGACGCCTATGAGCATTCAACTGGACGGCCCTGGACTCAACCCATCGGATTTCAACACGCTCTTTTTGAGGTGGCCATCGATGTCCCGAAGAGGGCCAAGAGCCTGGGCGATCCGGAATCGATTCTGGAGGCGATTGTGGCAACAGATTACCATTCGGTTGTCGGGCCGATCAAGTGGTCCGGAAAACCGGTCAAGAATGTCAGCAAAACACCTCTGGTTGCTGGCCAGTGGCGAAAGAGCGACAACGGATTTGAACTCGTTATTTGTGAGGATGCCACCGCTCCAAACATTAAAGCTCAGGCCAAGCTAAGACTGCTTAGCTGAACTGAGATGGCTGGCGGGCGCCTTCTAGTTGCGCCCGCCTGCGGCGGTCCGGGCCGGAGCGCCCTACCTAACCGACTATGAGCGCGATTCTTAAACTCAGTGGTGTCTCCAAACGCTTCGGCGCGCTGCTGGCTAACGATAATCTGAGCATGCATCTCAACGAAGGGGAAGCCCTTGGCGTGATTGGTCCAAACGGCTCCGGCAAAACGACGATGTTTAATATCCTCACCGGGATCACCAAAGCCGACCAGGGACAGGTATTCTTTCAGGGTACCGAGATCACTCATCTGCGAGCATTCGAACGGTGCCGTCGTGGTATCGCGCGTTCGTTCCAGATCCCTCATCCTTTCGCCGGAATGTCAGTTTTCGAAAATCTCCTGGTTGGCGCGGCTTTTGGAGACGGAAAGCCCGAACGCAGGGTATACAACCGATGCGTTCAAGTTCTGGAAGAAACTGGTCTCTTGGCCAAGTCAAACGTCCGAGCCGGCAGCCTGACACTCCTCGACCGCAAGCGCCTTGAGTTGGCACGCGCTCTCGCTACCAATCCGAGAGTTCTCCTTCTGGACGAGATTGCCGGTGGCCTGACCGAGGAGGAGTGTCGTATCCTGGTCGAAGAAATCACCCGAATTCGTGGACGCGGAGTGTCGATCGTCTGGATCGAGCACGTCGTACACGCATTGCTGGCGGTGGTCGATCGTCTCATGGTGATCAACTTCGGAAAGAAGATCGATGACGGAGAGCCGCGGAGCGTGATGGCAAGCCGCGCAGTGAAAGAGATCTATATGGGACGGGAGGAGGATGCAATCTAACGGCACACTTTTGGAAGCGCGCGGGCTGACCGCATTCTACGGTGATTTCCAAGCACTTTTTGATATCGACTTCCGGATCAAACGTAACGAGACCGTGGCCATCATCGGCTCGAATGGGGCTGGCAAATCCACCCTTTTGAAAAGCATTATCGGACTGGTTCGAGCTAAGGCAGAAGCGATCTACTTTGACGGTAAGGCAATTGGTGGAAATCCGGCGTATCGTATCATTGCGCAAGGGATCTCGATGGTGCCGGAAGGACGCCGCCTTTTTCCTTCCCTGTCGGTGGAAGAAAATCTTTCCATTGGCGCGTACAGCAAACGCCAGGGACCGTGGAATCTTGAAGCCGTCTACGCGGTTTTTCCTATGCTCAAGGAAAAGCACAACGTTGCGGCAACGGCGCTCTCCGGCGGGCAACAGCAGATGGTGGCTATCGGTCGCGCCCTCATGGCCAATCCTCGACTGTTACTTTGCGATGAAATTAGTCTTGGGCTGGCGCCAGTGATCATCAAAGAGATCTATGCTCAACTCGAGCGCATCACCGCGAATGGAACAACTTTGATTGTCGTGGAACAAGACATCAAGCAGGCCATGGCGGTCTCAGACCGCGTTTACTGCGTGCGGGAAGGACGGGTGGTGCTGGAGGGCCGGCCGCCGGACCTGGGACGCGAAGAAATAACCAAAGCTTATTTCGGAATGTAATGCCATGGACCTGGTCGCCACGGTGTTGGATGGAATACTTCTAGGCGGACTCTACGCACTTTTTGCCTCCGGTCTCTCGCTCATCTTTGGGGTGATGCGGCTCGTTAACACTGCCCACGGCGATCTCATCGTCCTTTCTGCGTTTATCGCGCTAGTAGTAACTGATCGCTTAGGGGTCCATCCACTCGTCTCACTCGTGCTCGTCGTTCCGCTCATGGCGTTGCTGGGCTATGGCCTGCAACGTGGGATTTTCAATCGTACGCTAGGTAGCGACATCCTTCCTTCGGTTCTGGTCTCGTTCGGTCTAACCGTTCTTCTGCAAAACGCCTTGCTCCAGATCTTCAGCGCCGACAGCCGGCGACTGCAGGCCGGTAATCTGGAAACTTTGCACATCGACCTGCCGGGCGGCATGGCGGTAGGGGTGTTGCCCTGCCTGATGTTCATTGTCGCGCTTATCGTGATCGGCGGATTGCAGCTGCTCTTGTACCATACCGAACTCGGACGCGCTTTCCGCTCCGTATCCGACGACCAGGAAACTGCACAGCTGATGGGCATCAACAACGCTCATCTCTTTGGCTTAGCGATGGCCTTGTCACTCGCGATCGTTTCGGTTGCCGGGGTTTTCCTCGGGATTCGCACCAATTTTGATCCGTCGATTGGGCCGACCCGGCTGATATTTGCATTTGAAGCGATCATCATTGGCGGGCTAGGCGATCTCTGGGGAACCTTGGTCGGAGGAGTAATTCTCGGCGTTGCTCAAACTCTCGGAGCGCGGATCAACCCCGGCTACCAAATCCTAGCCGGCCACCTTGTTTTCCTGGCTATTCTCACTCTGCGCCCTCAGGGTTTTTTCGCAAAGCTTCGTTGAAAAAGCCATGAACGAAGCCGTTCAAATCGAGCGCAGTACCCGAATCAGCCGCCTCTTTGCCGCCTTTGGTCTTCTCCTCCTGCTTTTTCTAATCATCGCTCCCTTTTACCTGGGAAGATCCGAATTATATCTCTTGGTCGAGATCTTCTCTTACCTTGCTCTGGCGAGCCTTTGGAATTTGCTGGCTGGTTACACGGGACTGGCTTCAGTCGGCCAGCAAGGTTTTGTCGGACTTGGTGGCTACTCGCTCTTTGCGTTAACAATCTTCTTTCGGATGCCGCCGATCGTGGCAGTACTGGCCGCCGGCATAGTCGCTGCGTTGCTAGCTGTTCCCACCACCTGGGTGATTTTTCGGCTTAAAGGCGCATACTTTGCCATCGGTACTTGGGTCGTTGCCGAGGTTTATCGACTGGTATTTGCTCAGGTTAGCGCGCTGGGAGCTGGATCCGGAACGAGTCTTCCTACGCAGGTAGTTCAAAGCATCGCACCGACCCGAGCAGGCAGGGATAACTTGATCTACTGGACTGGGCTCGGCTTGGTCGTCGCAGTCCTCGCGGTTAGCTATCTGATTCTCCGGTCGCGTTGGGGCTTGGCGCTGACTGCCATCCGAGATAGCGAATCGGCGGCGGAAAGTGTCGGCGTTGATAACTATCGCACGAAATTCCTTATCTATTTTCTCACTGCCGGTGCAACCGGCAGCGTCGGCGCGCTGATCTCAATGCAAAAACTTCGGATCAGTCCAGAGGCCGCGTTCAGCGTGAACGACTGGACGGCATTGGTTGTTTTCATTGTCGTGATCGGCGGCATCGGACGAATGGAGGGACCACTGATCGGCACGATCGTGTTCTTCTTGTTGCGTGGGTTCCTCGCCGACCTCGGTCCCTGGTATTTGATGTTGCTAGGGGCGTTTGCGATTTTCATTACCTTAACGATGCCCAAAGGCATTGCGGGATGGTTAGCGGAGAGATTTGATCTCGACCTTTTCCCGCTTCGACGTCGAGTTCGCCTCCCGAAACTGAAGAGCAAAGATTCAACTCACTCTGCTTTGGTTGATGACAGCACCGTCTTACCAACCTGAAACCCAGTGAGAAAATTGTCTAAACATTTGCCCTGATTCCCTCGATGGAACTTTCTGTCGAGGACACATGGCGTTCAGCGGGTATGAAAGGTATAGGCAGTAATACGCTCATCGCCGAGGAGGCAGAACGGAAAAGGAGAAGTTGTTTCGTGCTCTAACCATACGAAAAATGTCGATGCCAGCCCACGCAGTGATTCCTCAATCTCTCGTCAACTCAGCCAGGCAGCTGTTGCTGCCTGGAAGGACGAGCATCTCGGCGGAAAGGTCATCGAAAGAGATCTGACCAAGACCGCGATGACATTCGTCGATCTAGACTGGATCATCGGCGCCTTCAGCACGCCCGACCAACTAACGGACAGCCATAAGAGTGCGTTGGCCATCTCGGATACGCTCATCGCCGAGCTTCTCGACGCCGACCAGATTGTCACTTATTCCTGACAGACGCACACTGAGCCGTTGGGATTCCAACTAAAATTGAAGTCTCGGCTGGATCCTGGCTTCAGGCATCAGGGCTCTCGCCCCCCGGGGGCCCAGTGCCCAGACAAGGATTGCGGCAGTTAGAACAAAAAACCGCGGGTATTCAAAGTACTGGGCTCTAGTAC
>JBEEIB010000155.1:0-26366 GCA_041167675.1 Verrucomicrobiota bacterium | reverse complement strand
CGCCATATACGTTCGCTGAATTATCAGTCTTCTCATTTTAGTTATGAAACGGCCCGTTCCAGGCCTGGGCGCTTTCTGGCGGCGCTCCCGGTCACTCCGTAGTTCGGACGGAGCCTTGGAAACGCTTTCCCGCATAGTACCGAATCGCAACCTGAGCCCTCCAACAGGAATCGGGTGATGTCAGCTTCTCAGGCCATTGAAGAATTCTGGTAGCAAGTCCAGCGTGACATGAAAGTATCTGGCCTCCGTCGCCTCAAGTCACTCCGGGAAGGTAACACTCTTGTCGTGTGGCAGCTCGACCGGCTAGGCTATCGCCTCGCCAATCTCGTTCATCTGACTAACGAGATTCAATCCGATGGCATCCATTTGGAGTCGATGGGCGAAAAATAGAAAACGCTCGCACGAGGGCAAAACGTGATCCACGCGGCATGCGAGAGTCGTGTGATCACAAGAAAGGAGTCAGACGCTGACATGCAAAATATCTCGCAAAAAGTTCGGTCAAGTAATTCACGGAGTGACGCTTGGGCTCTCCTGGCGGCTGCGCTGGGCGCATTAATAATCGGAGCCTCAATTTCCAATGGAACTGCACCCACTCAGGACACAACAGAGGCAATCTGGCCGACGAAGGAATGGCAGACCTCTTCCCCAGAAGAGCAGGGCATGGATTCGAAGGAGCTCGCTGAGTTGGTCGACTTCGGGGCACGGCGCATTCTAGCCACACCAGGGGTAACACTCAGCAGCATGCTCGACAGCCTGCTGGTCGTGCGGCACGGAAAGATTGTGGTCGAGGCATACTACTCCCCCTACGCTGCGGGCATTCCTCACACGATGAACTCCGTCACCAAGGCAATCATCAGTACTTTGAGGGCGATTGCATTCAAGGATGGCTTACTGGATAGTCCGAATCATCGAGTACTCGATTTTTTTGACCGTCGCAGCATTGCGAACGTCGACGATAAAAAGGAAGCAATCACAGTTCAGAATCTGTTGGACATGACCTCGGGACTCGAGTGGACGGAACCGCTGAATGGCAGGCCCGATTCACTGTTCGAATGGGAGCGCAGCCCCGACTGGGTCAAGTTCATTCTCGATAGACCAATGTCGAGCGTTCCCGGGGACGCCTTCAACTATAACAGCGGCAATACCCACCTCCTTTCCGCGATCATCACAAAACTCTCGGGAATGAGCGTCCTGGAATACGCCAAAGCCAAGCTTTTTGGTCCTCTGGGAATTAACGATGTGTCCTGGCAGCACGATCCTCAAGGCATTTCGAACGGGGGGTACGGATTGTACTTGCAGCCTCGCGACATGGCGAAGGTTGGCTATCTCTATCTGCGCGATGGCTCCTGGGAAGGTAAGCAACTGCTTCCGCCCGCTTGGATCGATAAGGTAAGCCACGCCACAGTGAATATGACGCCATTGGAGACGGGACTCCGGTATTCCAACCTTTTCTGGGCTCTTCCGGACAAGCATGTCTACATGGCGGTCGGCCACCATCGCCAAGTGATCATGATCTTTCCCGATTTGGACATTGTGGCGGTGACGACTGGGCGGGGTTCTTTCCAATTGGGCGAATTGGCTGACTTTATTTCCAGCTCGGTTAAATCGGACACAGCGCTCCCGGCTGACGCAGCGAGCGCGAATTTGCTTGCAAACAAAATACGCGATGTCTCAACCGAGAAGCCGACTGAAGTCGGCGCGACCCCGGAGATCGCGGCTATTATCTCAGGGAAGATGTACAGGTTTCCCCCTAACCCAATAAATGTGAAGTCGCTGTCGCTGATTTTGACCGATCCGCAACCTCACTATGATATGGAGGCGTACGCCAGAGATACAACCAAAGCTGGTTCTAGATTTGCCGGTCCGATCGGACTTGATGGACTGTATCGAAAGGGAGAGCCAACCCATCATGGTTTTGGTGAGCGACTTGAAGGTGTCCCCCGGGTCAACGCGGTCAAAGGGATTTGGCAAGACGACCATACGTTCGTGATCGATCGGCTGGTCCTCGGATTAGGGCAACCCCCAGAGCGATGGACTCTCACGTTCGGCGGCGAGAAACTCAACGTCCGCGCCAATATTCCAGAACGGCCTGAAATTTCTATCGACGGCGAGACGAGCGAATAGGCCGCGACTGCGCTGTCCCCGCGATACTTTCGGAATCATTTGAATTCTCTCGGCGTGTTCACCCAACAGGCAGCGTCGAGTTAAGTCTTGCAACGACCGCAATTGCGATCGCACTTGAGCCCCGCCCATTGACGCAGGGTCACTCCAAAGCGATTCTTGCGATATGGATGCCGGTACTTCTCGCCGGGAATTCATTTGCCGCACGTTGTTTGGCGCGGGCATTGGAGGGCTGCTTTCAAGCGTACGCGCCGCTCCAAATTTAGCCAAGACGGACTCTCGACTCGTTGACCGCAGACGACTCGGCCGGACCGGAGCCGATGTTTCCATACTTGGTCTCGGCTTAGGTGCAGCATTCATGGAACAGCGCCATGGTATCGCCCACGCATTGCTCGAGTCGGCTCTCGCTAAAGGCATCAACTATTGGGATACCGCGCGCAGCTACGGCCCAAGCGAAGGAATGATCGCTCCCGTGCTCGAACGTAACCGGAACCGCGTATTTCTGGCCAGCAAGAGCGACGCGCGAGATTACGAAGGCTTCAAGCGCGACCTTGAGCAGAGTCTGCAAGTTCTGGGCACCAGTTACATCGATTTATATCAATTGCACGATTTGCGGCAGCACGAGTTGGGGAATTTGAGCGCAATTGAATCCGGAGCAGTGCGCGCCGCTCGCGAGGCGAAAGATCAGAAGACTATCCGCGCTTTTGGAATCACCGGGCACGCCAGTGCCGGATTGATGATTGAGTGCGTCAAACGGTTTGATCCCGATACCGTTCTCACAATCTTTTTGGCTACGCGACCAGATAACGGTCGTTACGAAAACGAACTGCTACCGCTTGCGCGCAGTCGGAAAATCGGGGTGATTGGAATGAAAGCCATCCGATACGGTCGCCAGGCCAAGTTACCCGCCACAGAACTTCTCCGCTATACGCTAAGTCTGGATGGAGTTCACACCGTGGTCGTAGGTCTCGATAGTCTTAATCATCTAAATGAGGACGCCGCCGTTGCGAACAACTTCATGCCAATGAAACAAGCCGATCGATTTGATCTTTACCAGAATGCCAGCAGTGCCCTGGCCGGTGTTCTCGCGCCATGGGATCGCGCCGGTTATGTCGACGGGAGGGTTACAAGTTAGAATTGAGGATGAGGGGAGTAACAACCGGCACAGCGCGCCCGGCGCGAACTAGTAGCTGTATGAACGAACTAATAGCTGTATGAATATACACCTAGGTTACGCGCTCCTCCGCGACCCGCGCGTCGCGGTCCGCTCGAAGCTCATCGCTCTTACCGTCGGCCTTGCCATCACCGGCCTGGTCGAGCTTCTGCAGCTTCCCTTTGAGAGCGTTTTCGCGCTCCTCGCGCCTGTTGCTGGCGCGGCCGGCGACATTGTCATCGACGGCGCAGAGGCCGTCATAATCCCGGTGCTCGTCGCGACAGTGCTAATGCCCTATCTCGCACCATCAGCCATCGTCCAGCAGATCCGCGCCGAACGGGCGGCCAGTGTTCATACGCCTGACCAAGGAATATAGCAGCGCGACGATGCGCTTCGAGGTCGACGGCGCCAACGCCATTATTCACCATCTATTTGGGTAACAGGCCGACGACAACCCAAGCGACCATTATTCGCGAGGCGCTTATAGGCGACGCGGTGCAGATTGCCGGCCTGATTAGTGAACTCGGTTATTCGGCTGCCCGAGATCTGCCGAGCTGGGCGTGATGGCGGATATGTTATCGTCACTTTTTTCGCATTTCGACGCCCTGCCCTTATACTGCCGTTTGATCCGCAAAGCCTAAATCGGTCAGCCATTGTTTAATGTTGGCACCGATAGCTTGAGGATGATCCTCCTGAAGGTAATGAGCGCCTGGACAAGATGTATGACACCGCAGTTCCTGAGCCCCTTGGCGAACTCTTCAGCGAATGCTGGCGAGACCAATGCGCCTGGATCTCCCACGAAAAGTAGCTTGGGGTAAGAGGAATGAGATAACGCCGCGTGTGCTTCGAGCATTGTGGAATACACGTCTGCCGGTTCACCGGCGATTGGCAGCTCATTCGGGAAGCGCCAAGTCGGGCGCCAAGGTTCTGGAGTCGGAAACGGCGCTCGGTAAACCGCCATTTCTTCATCAGTCAGTTTTCGTATCGTCGCGCCGGGAAGAATCCGTTCAACAAATGCGTTGCCCTCGAGGATCATCTTCTCCCCTACCCCGGGTGTTCGGAAATTTTGGAAGGTTTCGCGTGTAGGAAAATCATCCCAGGTCGGCATGGGCCGGATGAACTCCATGAAAGCGAGACCACGCACGAACTCTGGCCTGCGCGCCGCCAAATGAAAGGCCAGAGCCGTTCCCCAGTCCTGTGCCACGACGTAGGCCGACGATATTCCTGCTTCGGCAACGAACGCATCAAGATAACGGACGTGGTCGGCAAAGCGATAGGCGATATCCGGTTTACCGGATTGTCCGAACCCGATGAGATCCGGCGCGATACAGTGCGCTATCGGCGCAACCAACGGAATCACGTTTCGCCAGATATACGACGATGTCGGGTTCCCGTGTAAAAACAGCACCGTAGGCGCGCCGGGATCTCCTGACTCCCGGTATGCCATGGTAGAATTCAAAACGGTACGTTGAGGTAACATGATGTCGGATGTTACGGTCATTTCTGCTCCTTAAATACGGTTTCAAACATGATCTTTTTGAAGCGTTCGAGTGCGGCCGGCCTCGTTCGACTTTCATGCCTAAGATGGCACCCTCCCAGGAAGCCAGTAAGAACTCGGCGAGTTCGGCAGCGTCGAAACGCGAATCGATTTCACCTGCTGCCTGTGCCTCTGCGATGCACTTCGCGAACGGGATACGCCATTCCCGGAAAATGGCCTCCAGACGTTTGCGCAAGAGCTTGCTCTGAGAGCTGGCCTCAAGGCTGAAGTCACCAATCAGGCAGCCCCGGCTCCATTTTGCGCCCTTCAATATTCCGGTGATGATGTCGAGATAACGCCTCAGCCGCTGTCGCCCGGTAAGCGACTTATCGTTCAAGGCTTCGTTCACCAAGATCTTGGTATGAGCAAAGTAACGGTCGAGCACTTCTTGGGCGAAAGCTTCCTTGGACCGGAAATGATTCGTAAAGGAGCCCTATGGTGCACCGGCAGCGGCGCAGATATCGCGGACGCTAGCTCCCTGGTAACCGGACTGAAACATTACCTGCAACCCGGCATTAAGGATATTTTCGCGAAGGGAAGGTCTACCCACGAGCTGGCATCACTACGTTCGTACGTATTGTTGGTCAAGAGTTATTTTTATACATCAGCACGGCAAGACATATCCAATATGACGCATTTATATACGCATTGACTTATATACGAAGTACTGTTTTGTCCCGTATGGCTTTGGAGCTAACGGACATTTATAAATCTTTCTCGGACTTTTCACGTCTTCGGATCTTGTATTTGCTCACTCAACAGCCAGTCTGTGTTTGCCATATCCAAGAAGTTATCGGACTACCACAGGTTAATGTTTCTCAGCACTTAGCATACCTGCGAAAAGCTGGTCTCGTGGAGTTTGAAAGAGCCCAGACCTGGAAGATATATCGGATCGTCTCCCCCTGCCCACCTGAACTCGAGGTCAATCTTGAGGCACTGATCGAATGCGCCAAATTTGATCCGACATTTAAAGAGGATCTCGTTCGATTGAGGGTGACCCTCAAGGATTCAAGATTCTCAGCTTGCGTCAGCATTCCCCTGCCCGGTCGTCCTCATCGGCGTGCCGCAACTCATTCATTTCGATGAACGTTCATAAGCCATTCAAAATCCTGTTTCTCTGCACCGGAAACAGCGCCCGCAGCATTTTCGGTGAGTACTTGATCCGCAAACTCGGCAAAGGCCGCTTTGAGTCTTATAGCGCCGGCGCAGATCCAAGTTCGCACATCAACCACTTTACCGAGCGCGTCCTGCGAGAGTCTTTCAACATTGATGTCTCCGGAGTCAAACCCAAGTCTTGGGACGTGTACAAGAACGTCGTTTTTGACTTTGTGATCACCGTCTGCGATCACGCCAAAGAAAGCTGTCCAGTGTGGCCAGGCCAACCGATCACTGCTCACTGGTCATCCCCTGATCCCGCTGAGTTCGATGGCTCGGAACATGACACCTACCAATATTTCTGGAAGATTGCCCACCAGATTTACCGGCGCGTTGATCTGCTCTGCAACCTTCCAGTCGAAAAACTCGACCGTTTAAGACTGGAGTCCGCAACAAGGCAAATCGGAGAACAAGAGAAAGGGCTCTAACAGCTCGAAAATCATGGATGCGGCTGTTGCGATTTCACCTTTGCCTGCAAAACGACTTGATCTATTCGAGCGCTACCTGTCGCTTTGGGTCTTGGTATGCATGGTCGCTGGCATCCTCGTTGGCAAGAGCGCCCCGGAAACGATCGACCGATTGAGCCATTGGGAATTTTTGAGCGGCTCTCAGGTAAATGCACCAATAGCGATTCTCATCTGGCTGATGATTTATCCGATGGTGCTCAAGATCGACTTTGGCGGTCTCAAAGGCGTAGCGCAGCGACCAAAGGGACTTTTTGTAACGCTGTTCGTAAACTGGTTAATCAAACCGTTTAGCATGGCGTTCTTAGGTTGGCTCTTTGTTCAAGTTCTGTTTTCCCACGCGTTAGGCTGGATCGATCCCGAAACAGCAAGGAACTATACCGCTGGACTAATCATTCTCGCAGCCGCTCCATGCACGGCGATGGTCTTCGTCTGGAGCTATCTCACCGACGGTGATGGACCGTACACGCTGGCTCAGGTGCCGATGAATGATCTCATTATGATCTTCGCTTTTGCGCCAATTGTTGCGATCTTGGCCGGTGTCAACGGTGTTCCAATTCCCTTTAAGGTTCTTCTCGTTTCCGTTTCTAGTTTTCATCGTGATACCGTTGCTCGCTGGGTGGCTGAGTCGGGCCTTCTTGATTCGGAAAAAAGGACGAGTGTGGTTCGAAAGGCAATTTCTACCTTTCTTCCGACCGGTGACCATTGTAGCGTTGTTGGTAACCCTGATACTCATCTTCGCGTTTTAGGCTCAAAACATAGTCAGGAACTGGGCTGCGGTCATTCTGCTGGCGATCCCAATCATCATTCAAGTGTATTTCAATTCGAGTCTTGCCTATGGCTTGATGCGGCTCTTCAAGGTCCGGCATAATGTGGCAACGCCAGGAGCGTTAATTGGTGCCAGCAACTTTTTCGAACTAGCGGGCGCTGTCGCCATCACTCTCTTTCGCGCGAGTAGTCCAGCGGCTTTGGCAACGGTTGTAGGTGTACTGGTGGAGGTCCCTGTAATGCTCTCTGTATGCAGCATTTGCACTCGTTCTCGACCGTGGTACGAACGAGTGCATCAAACCATTTAGTTTTCTTTGGAGGATCGAATTTGAAGCGCAACCTTTTCGATCGACTCCTCTCATTGCTCTATCACTACGGTGCCCTCCCAGATTGCCTTTGGGCGTCCGTTGTCTTCACGCTCTGTGCCGCTATCATCTCTCTATCGCTTCCCCGCGCTTACCAACATCTGGTGCCAGCCGGAACGGTGAGGTCATAGTAGAACGAATTCTGCAGGGTATTGGCGATACTCCCAAAAGTTTTGCGACCCCACGCGGCATCGGAAGTCTTCTTTTGTGGAGAATCGAAATATGAGCAAAATCATTCAGGATACGGGGATTAAAGAACATTACGCTATGACCGACAAAGGTACGGCTAGCTTTCACCCTTTGAATTCCCAAACCACCGGGCGCATAGTCAGCACCGGAAGGTTTCTAAGCACGTTGCGTGGTGCAGGCCTCGATCAACGACTGATCTTCCAATTAAATCAATCGCCGTTGGTTGCTCCTGGCTATCACGTAACGGAAGTGAAGGCGGTCTCTTACAACACGATGGACTGCGGCGGAGTCGCCGACAGCTGGCAAGAGACGGTAATCCAGCTTTGGAATCCCGGCGACGAGCCGAAACGCGAGTACATGACAGTTCGGAAGTTTTTGGCCATCTATGACCGAGTGGCAAGGCATGTTCCCATTTCAAACGAGGCCGAGCTGCGGTTCGAGTACGGCGACATTGGTCAACCAGCCTGCAGCTATCACGTCCACAACATTGAGGCGGGAGGAGAGTTGATCTTGGTACATCTCCGGGCTCCCGTTGTCACCTGCAAGGCAAGAGACCGAAAACAGGCCGACAGCGACAGGGCAAAGGCGAACTGCTGCGGGTAACCTGTGGACGATGCGACTGATTGCACCTACGCCGGTGCTAATGGTGTCACGCGTGACGAGCCGCGCCAAGGCGTTGTAATCACCGCACTGGGCATCACGCAAATCCTCGCTTGGGGCTGTTCGTACTACCTGCTGGCGGTTTTAGCTACGCCGATCACCACCGAAACTGGATGGTCGCTTCAGTGGGTGGTTGGCGGGCTCTCTCTCGGCCTACTTATTGCGGGGCTCGTCTCGCCGGCTGTTGGTCGCGCAATTCAGAACTATGGAGGTCGTCCGATTTTAGCCATCAGCTCGATCCTGTTGGCCGCGGGCCTCATTGCTGTCGGTCTTAGTCAAAGTATCGCGGTGTATTTAGTCGGCTGGATCGTTATCGGCTTCGGGATGGGTGCGGGACTTTACGATGCTGCATTCGCGACGCTCGGACGGATCTATCGAGAGAGGGCCAGAGGTGCAATCACAATGCTTACATTGTTGGGCGGGTTTTCGAGCGCGATCTGCTGGCCTCTCAGCTGGTTACATGTCGAATCGACCGGTTGGCGAGCCGCGTGCTTGGTCTATGCGGGTCTGCAGCTTATCGTGAGTTTACCGATTTATTTGCTACTATTACCGCAAAAGCACCGACCACGCTCCACGATCAAAATCCGATCCCGGCGAACTAACCGCATCAGCGACTGATGCTCCAAGTGGAAAGAACAGGTTCCTTCTCTTCGCTTTGGTTGGTGCCGCAATCACTCTGAGCGCGGTTATCCAATCAACGACGTCGATCCATCTTCTGACCATTCTGCAGAAGCGAGGCGTCGGACAGACGACAGCCGTGGCCTTGGACCTTCGTTGGTCTGAGTCGAGTCTTGGCGCGGGTACTCGAAATGATCGTTGGCCGCCGCTTTCACCCGATTTGGACGATGGTGACCTCTACGACGCTCGTGGCTGGCGGCCTGGTGCTTTTGCGGCTTCACCTACCAGTCATTGCATTGGGACTCATATTCCATGGAGCAGGGATGGGTATCATGTCGATCGCCAGAGGAACGGTCCCCCTCGCCCTATTTGGGGCTTCGGACTATGCGGTCCTAATGGGACGCCTCGCTCTACCAAGCCTGCTCGCGCAGGCGATTTCACCATTGGTGGGCGCGGCGGTTCTGGAATCCGGCGGCGCAGGAGAAATTCTTTTCGTTCTCTTTGGTGTTGCGCTGGCTAACGTGTTCGTAATGCTCGCTCTATTTTCCCGATCGACTTTCGTAATTCCTGTCCCGTAATCGTATAAGACCGTGCCCAGCGGATTAGATCGGAGAATCTTTTTGAGAGCAAGAACGAGGAGATCGCTTACGCCAATCGATTACCCGACCGTAGGGATCGGTCACCAAACGGCAGCATTCTTCTACCGTTTTGCGAAGTTTTGCTCGAGCCCGCTGAACCCTGGATTTTGCAGCGGTGAGCGAAATCTTCAATTCGGCCGCAAGTTCCTCTCGACTCAGGCCGTCGATTTCGGTGAGCGTGAGGACCTCGCGATCCTCAGAGGGAAAGGTTTCAATTACCTTGAGCGTATAAGAAAATAGGTTCTTGCGGAATTCGCCATCATCGAAATCAGAGGCTCCGGGTTTACTAACCTCCCGATCGACAACCGAATCCTGCAAGGGGACAAATCGCCGCGACTCTGCAAGGGAGTCGATTATTGTGTTTCGGGCAATTTGATAAAGCCATCCACGAAAATGCTCCGGCGTGGTCCCTTTAGCCAACGCACGACCGACTTTGATAAACGTTTCCTGTGTCAGATCCTCCGCCGTCGTCGCATTCCGAACTTTACCTTGGATGTAGGCAAAAATTTCGGCGCGGAACTGCCCCGTGATGGCCTGCAGGGAGAACTCCTGATGTTCAGTAATACTCATCTATTTGTGAAGACCCTCGTAGCAGTAATAAGTCGCAGAAAAAGATGCAGAAGACCAGTGCTGCGGAGGGCGAGAAAAGAGTCTCACGATCGATTCGCTCCGTTTGTCTCCTCACGGGAAATTGACCGATCTGGTCTTGGTGAACGGTTGTCCTAGCTATTTAAAGCTTTACGGCGCTCAATTGCTGAAGCGCTTTGTCGAAGTTTCCCTTAGCTTCGGCGAAGCGGAGGAATTTGACGTTTTCGACGCAGATCTCACTAGGGGTGGGCTGCGTCTGGAGGATTTGCATGGTCTGATCGATGAAGTCCGGCAGCGACATCATGCGAGGGTCGGTCGCAGAGCGGCCGGGGGTGAGGTCGGTGGCGACTGCGGGCGGGATTATTTCGATGACCTCGACCGGCGTGCCGGCCAGTTGCACCCGCAGGGAGAGCGTGTAGGAGTGCAGCGCCGCTTTCGTCGCGCTGTAGGTGGGTGTGACAGGCAACGGCACGAAGCCTAGACCGGAGGAGACGTTGACGATGGCCGCCCGTGCCTGCTTCTGCAAGTGCGGGAGGAACGCCGCGGTCACGCGGACCGGGCCGAGCAGGTTCGTGGTGATGACCGCCTCGGAGTCGCCGAGACCAGCCGGCAAAGCCTGGAGATTTTCTATTTTCATGATGCCGGCGTTGTTGATCAGCACGTTGAGGCCGGGATGTTCGGATGTGGCGCGGGCGGCGAAGGCGCCGATGGCCTCAGGATCGTTGACATCGAGGTTGATCGAGACGATTCCCGGATTTGCTTTCGTGGTCTCGTCCAGGGCGTCCTGCCGTCGTCCGGCGATGATGATCTGGTTGCCGAGCTCATGAAGTGATTCGGCGAGGCCGCGTCCGATCCCGGAGCCGCCGCCGGTAATAAGAATGGTGTTGCCAGTGAGTTTCATGCTGCGGGTCATGTATCCATTGGAAACAATGTTGTCAACGGAAACATGCTGCAAAATCTTTCGTAACCCGGTAAAGTGTTTAGGTTGCAAACTAATCCGCGTCCCTACCACCACGGCAGTCTGCGCGAGGCCCTGCTTCGCGCGGCAGAGGTGGCCCTGGAAGCGCACGGTGCGTCCAGGCTATCCTTGCGCGATCTGAGCCGCACGGTGGGCGTGAGCCACACGTCACCGCGCCGCCATTTCACCAACAAGCAGGCGCTGCTGGACGCGCTGGCGCGGACCGGCTTCCAGCGTCTCGACGCTACGCTGGGCCAGGTGGCGAAGGGGCGTGGGCGCAATTTCGGCATGCAGCTCACCCGGGCGGCTCAAGCCTACGTCGGGTTCGCGCTGAAGCATCCGGCGCTGTGGGCTCTGATGTTCGAGGCGAAGCACCGCGTCGGCGCGCCGCGCGATCTACTGGAGGCGAGCGACGCGGCTTTTTCTCACATCCCCGCAATTCTCAAAGCGGGTCAGGCCGCAGGGGAAATCGTGGAGGGCGATCCGGCGCCCTTGTCCCTGACGCTCAGCGCGGCGCTGCAGGGCTTGGTCTCGATCTCCACGGACGGCGAGTTCAAGGGCGTGCCGCTCGAGACGCTGGTGCCGGTGACGGTGAAGCAGATCCTGCTCGGCCTGCGTCCGCGATGACGACGGACTGGTCCCGTCAATCCGCGACTTCCTGGGTCGGCGTGAAAATGCTATCACGCAGGCGTGAAGACAAAAACACAGAGGATCTCTTCGGGTGCGCCATTACGGCAAGCACGCAACTGCTGAGAGTTCGGGATAACACCGGCCAAGACCCTGCGGCTGATCCTTTGCTCTTTAGGTCTTGCCAGCCTGTAAGTCCGCAACGACTTCACGAAATTTTTGAGCAATCAGTAGAGTGGAAGCCAGAGCTATAAAAGATGCGCCTTTAGCGGTCCAGACGTTTGCGTCTTTGGCGTCTCGCGCAAATGTACCAAGGCTGATACTCGGCTTCCGAGCAACGGCGCTGCAGATCCGCGTGAAAGCGTCAACGACGGTCGGATGATCGTTTTCTCCAGGATAGCCGAGTCCGAGCGACAGGTCCGTTGGACCGATAAACACGCAGTCAACATAAGGAACCGAAGCAATCTCTTCTACCTGTTCAATCGCCTCCGGATCCTCGACCTGCACAGCGATGAAGGTGTTTTCCTCCGCAGAGCGAAGATGTTCTTTGAGATTGCAAAACCCGTGTTGTCCCGCGCGTGTCGTGGTCGCTAAACCGCGCCGGCCGATCGGCGGATAGTGGGCCGCTCGCACAATCGCTTCGGCTTCCGCCCTAGTGTTCACATGCGGAACAATGATCCCGTCGGCGCCAATATCCAGTGCCCGAAGAATCTCGCCGGGTTGGTGGCTTCCTACGCGGACAACCGCCGGCATGCCGAAGCTCTCCGCAGCGCGCACGTGGTGTTCCCATTCGAGGGTTTCGCCGCTACCGTGCTCTCCATCGATGAACGCGAAATCGAATCCGGCCGCTGCGCACATCTCTACTAGCGCGGGTGCTGGCGGTTTGATGACCAGCCCGTACAAGGTGTCGCCCCCCAGAAGTCGCCGGCGCAGTGAACGTTCAGCACTTCTTTGTTTCATACTTGATTCCAATGGCGCCCCCAATCTCCATAAGCCTCCCAGCCGGTCTCAGTGACAACAACAGTGTCTTCCAGCTTAATGAAGCCAGCCTCCGGATGTTTGATTCCTGTTTCAATCGAAAGGAGCATGCCTGATTCTAGTGGACGTTCGGCATGGACGCCGTCATAACCCATCTCATCGTTATGCCGCAGGCGTGGCGCTTCATGGCTAATCAAACCCATTCCGTGAGCGACGAAAGCGAAGCTTTTTCCGAACTTACACTGCTCGGTTGCCATGTGCCCGGCTTGGTAAACTTCGCGACCTGGCCTTCCGGAAGCGATTACCAGACGGGTTTGATCCTGGACGAACAGAATTTCGTTAAGAAGCTCTTGCATCAGTTCGGTTGGTGGTCCCATCACCGCCATGCGTGCCATGTCGGCCAGGTAGCCGTGGTTATAGCCGGCCGTGTCGAGAGATAGCACTTCTCCTGGATTCCAGGGCCGGTTCGAGGGCGCCCTCCCAAAGGTTGGCCCACTCGTAATAAGAGCGTAATCGAAAGTAAGGCCACGGTGAGACTGCTCGAGCCGTAGTTGCTCTACGAGCTCCGCCTCGGTTATGCCCGGCTTAGCGTTTTGGAAAGTCGCGAGCATTGAGTCAACGACAGCTGCCGCCCCGGTTTTGAGATACTCTAACTCCTGCTTGGTTTTTACTGCACGCAGCTCCTCGAGAATTGGCAGCGCCTCAACGAACTCTGTATTTGGTAATTCGCGTCGGAGCGTATCTATGGCGTCCGCCGGAAAAAACGAGAACTCAAGCGCGATGCGGCCAGCGGTGAACCCGGCCTTTCGAATAAGCTCCGCGGCTGCCATCGCAGAATCGACACTCGTCCAGGAACGAGTCAGAGTATTGGGCGTCCAGATAGGAAAAACTTCCAAACCCCAAGCTTCATTGCCTGCTCCTACATAGAACGCCAGTTCCGGTCTACCCCGAAAGTAACCGACAACAGGCAAGTAGCGGCCGGTACCAATTGCGTCAGCATGTTCAAAAAAAAAGTAGCGGTAACCGCCAAGCAAGTATTGCACGTTATGTTTGGTGACGGCAAGCACGAGATCGATCCCGGTTTCGTCGAGCAATCGGTCAAGTTTCTTGGCATCAAAAGGAGGCGTCATAAATTGGAAGGAACAGGGTTCCCATCTCACATCAAAGGCTAAGCTGATCATTAATGCTCACCAGAGCGTCTGGCCACCTTCAATGATTAGATTGTGGCCCGTCATGTAATCCGAGACTTCGGAAGCGAGGTACACCGCCGCGCCCGTGAGGTCGTCGAGTTCACACAATCTGCCCATTGGGATATCCCTGATCCAGCCCTCGACCAGAGGCGCCAGCGCCGGCGACTCCATGATGAGCTTTGTCCGCAGAATGCCAGGTGAAATACAGTTTACGCGCACTCCGCGGTCGGCCCACTCTGCGGCGAGACTTCTGGTTAAGTTTACGACGCCAGCTTTTGACGTGTTATAGGCGGCTTGCTTTTGCGGATGCGGGACGATGATGCTCGACATTGACGCAGTGTTTATAATTTTGCCGTAGCCCGCCTGGAGCATGACTCTTCCCTCGGCCTGGCAGCAGAGAAAAACCCCACGTAAGTTCACTGCAAAAGTCTCGTCCCATTCGGTGAGGGAAGTTTCCTCAACCGCGGAATTCCGGTTAATACCGGCGTTATTGAACGCGACATGCAGATCTCCGAAGTGGCTCGTTATTTGGGAGACCATAGTTCCGACTTGTTCGGGAAACCGTATGTCGCAGGTAACTGCTATTGCCTCTTTGTTATACGAGTTGATGGCACCTGCTACTTTCCCAGCATTAGCTCCATTTACGTCGACAACCGCCACTCTAGCACCAGCTTGAGCAAGAGCGTGCGCCAAAGCTTCACCTATTCCCTGGCCGGCGCCGGTCACAAGGGCGGTTCGACCATTTAGTCTAAATCGTTCGAGAATGGACGTAGGCATAATGCGGGAGATTTGAGCGCTGGCCGGGAAGATATCCTAACCCGAACTTTGGGCTCCATGCAAAATCCGTCGTGTCCGAATCGGCCAAGAGAGCCATTCGGACCAAGTTTCCTAGGAGCCATCGATTACTGTTCGGACTTGCCTTGTTCTGCATCAGTAATATTAGCGCTCGTAATGATCACCGGTGCTAAGATAGCGGGGGCCAAAGCCTTCTTATCTCGCAAGAACGCAGTCATCGCGTCGAGGGCGGTACGTACCTGACCACCGAGACGTTGATCGACGGTAGCGTACATCCATCCATCTTTCACCGCATTTAGCGCGTCCGGCATCGCGTCGCATCCGATCACCGCGACCTTGCCCTCAGCTATGTTCTCAGTCCGGAGCGCTTCGATCGCTCCTAAGGCCATGTCATCGTTGGCCGAGACAATGGCATCCGGCTGGTAGCCAAGCGATGTTAGTATATTCTGGGTTACGCGTAAGCCCTCTGGTCTTTGCCATTTCGCAGTTTGGCGGGCCACAATTTTATACTTGTCCTTTTCTTTTTCGATCGCGTCGAAGAAACCCTTCGCTCGCAGAACGGCCGAACCGGAGCCGGGCTCTCCATCAAGGAAGATAAACTTCGCGCCATCCGGAAATTTCTTCTCTAGAGCTTCTGCCATGGCTCGCCCGACGGCTTCCTGGTCCGCGCCGTAATGGATGGTTGGCTTAGCGGTGCCTTTGACTACGCTGCAGAACGTGACTACCGGCACCTTGTCAGAAGCTAGATCATCGATTATCGCGGCCGAAGCTTGTTCGTCAACCGGCTCGATCACAATACCGTCGACGCCTCTGGTCACAACCCCACGAAGATCACTGGCCTCCTTGCTGGTGTCACCCTGAGCGTCAACTACCACGATATTAACGCCTAGTTTCTTTCCTTCGTCCTGAGCACATCTTCCCATGAACGCAGTGGCTGCCCAAGCGAGATTAGGCAGACTCACACCGATTTCGACATTTTTCGCTTCAACCGTAAGCGGAAACGACAGACAAACTACGCCGAGAGTCGTCAGACAACGGGGCCAAGAGAGATACACTTTCATTGGTTTTGGGGGAGTGAATAAAGTCCGATTATGCGGTCAACTGGTCGACCAGTCAAGCGTTTCTTACCGGAAACCCGATTCCCTTATCTGACTCGCCTGCCGCCCGGGTAATTTTTCGGCACCGGATCCGCTATCGTAAAATAAATTGGTAAGCCGGTTGACCATTGCGCGGTTCGAAAATATGCTTCTCGAAAATGCTAGTTGAAGCAGGTATCCCCCCAACCCCGGTTCCCTTGCTTGATGTCCGCGGCGTCAGTAAGTCTTTCCCTGGTGTCACTGCACTCAATGAAATCGGTTTTGCGCTGGCGGCGGGCGAAGTGCATGCCCTCTTGGGCGAGAATGGTGCCGGCAAATCGACTTTGCTCAAAATTCTCTCCGGTGCCCAATATCAGGACGCCGGAACGATCAAGTTCGCCGGTAAGCTGCTCGGCCGCGAGTCCCCTTTGGAGCGGCAGCGCTTGGGAATCGTTACTGTTTACCAAGAATTCAATCTGATGCCGAACCTGTCCGTAGCGGAAAATATCTTGATCGGCAGAGAACCTACCAAGTTCCGGTTTGTCGATTGGAAAGCGATGTATCGTAAGGCCCATGAAGTGGCTCAGCGGCTTGATCTCATGGTCGATCCGCGAACCCCAGTTGCTGCACTCAGCGTCGCCGAACAACAATTGGTTGAAATTGCCAAGGCGATTAATCTGCAGGCCAAGCTGATTATTTTAGATGAACCGACTGCCGCGCTGAGCAACCGCGAAGTAGCCCACCTGCACAAACTTGTTCAGGCTCTGAAAAGGCAGAACATAGGCTTTATCTATGTCACTCATCGGTTGGACGAAGTTCCTGCCATTTGTGATCGATTCACCGTTCTCCGCGACGGAAAATTCACCGGTTCCGGAGACCCGCGTCACTGTGCCCCCGGCGATATCATTCGGATGATGGTCGGTCGCGACCTCGAGCCACCCTCTACGCGCCGGTTGGCCGTTCAGCGATCCTCAGAGACCGTGTTGCAGGTGGTCAATTTCACGCGGACGAAAAAGTTGCCATCGGCTCCGGCGATTATGCTGCGAAGCATGAGCCTCGAGCTAAGGCGCGGTGAGATTTTAGGACTTGCCGGCTTGGTCGGAGCAGGCAGAACCGAACTGGTCAGGGCCATTTTCGGAATTGATCCGATTGAAAGCGGACAGCTATTTTTGGACGGCAAAGCCATCCTAATCAGATCCCCACGTGATGCCGTCCGCCGTGGCATCGCCATGGTCCCCGAGGATCGCAAGAAACAAGGACTCTTTCTCAACCAGTCGATCCGACACAATCTTAGCGTATCAAATCTCCCGAAGCTCTTTCATCTGAAATATTTTGTCGATCGAGGTGCAGAGAATCGCCTTATTGAACGGTTTCGGCAATCGCTGCAAATTCGAATGCCGAGTTCTGAAACGCCCGTAAGAACGCTTTCGGGCGGCAATCAGCAGAAGATTATTCTGGCCCGGTGTTTGGCGCTGTCTCCGAAGATCCTGCTCGTTGATGAACCGACCCGTGGGATTGACGTGGGCGCGAAAGCCGAAGTACACAATCTGCTTCGTCAACTGGCCGCAACGGGGACAGCGGTGCTGGTCATCTCTTCAGAACTCCCGGAACTACTCTCACTCTGCAGTCGAATCTATACCGTCAAGGAAGGCAGAATTACCGGGCAGATGGCCGTAGAAGAAGCGTCCGAAGAAAAACTGATGACCCTCATGACACTCGCACCCTCTGAGCGGCACACCCACGCCGTAATTGACTGACTCCACAAACCTGAAGTCTATGCTAACGATCACCCAAGCTGGCGAGCAATCGACGAGTCCGACGAAAAAAGTGGAGCTGATTGCGATTTTTGAAAAGTTCGGCGTCTTTTTGTTTCTCCTTCTTCTCATCGCTTTTTTTCAGCTGCAAAACGAGCGATTCCTCTCAATCCGGAACATTTTGAACATTCTCTCCGATGTTTCAATTTACGGAATTTTATCCGTCGGGATGACCTTCGTAATTCTTACCTCCGGAATAGATTTATCGATAGGGTCACTGCTTGCATTCGGTTCCATGTGCGGTGCAGTGGCGGTCAAGTCCTGGCCGGGTCTCAGCGCCACGGGTTTTAGTTGGTTAGTTGCACTGGGGATTTCTCTGACCGTGGGCTCCGCCGCAGGTTACCTGCAGGGAAAAGCGATAACCAGGTTACGCGTACCTGCCTTCATCGTTACTTTAGGCGGCATGACACTTTGGCGAGGAGCAACGTTGATGCTAAGCAACGGATCACCAGTTAGCGGGTTTGATAATTCCTATCGCTGGTGGGGACGAGGAGACGTCCTGGGCCTTCCTTCTCTAGTTTTAGTCTCTATGATAGTAGCCTCTCTTGGGCTCATCATACTTCGCTACACCTGTTTCGGACGTCACGTATACGCCGTCGGGGATAATCCTGAGGCGGCCAGATTGTCCGGCCTGGACGTCGACGGCATCCTGATCACGGTTTACGCTATTATGGGCTGCTTGACCGGGTTGGCCGGCTTCATTCTGTCCGCTCGACTGAGCTCGGCCGAAGCGGTAGCGGGCGAAGGTTATGAGCTCCGGGTGATCGCGTCCGTAGTGATCGGCGGTACCAGCCTGTTTGGTGGTCTCGGCGGAATCATCGGGACGATTGTCGGAACGTTGTTAATTGGGGTTTTACTGAACGGCCTGGTGATTATGAACGTGTCAGCTTACTCACAGCAGGTAATTATTGGAATAATCATCGTCCTGGCGGTCGCATTCGACACTTTTGCCAAATCCCGGCGCGGTCGAGCTGTTGGTAAGTAGTAAGCCCTCCCCAATCACTGAGCCTATCACCGCTGAGTTTATGCCAAGCATCTATCCCCGATCATTTAATCATATCGGCGTAGGGGTGAGCGATCTCGACCAAGCCATCAACTGGTATCGCGAGGTCTTCGGCTTCACTCTTCTCCGTGAGCCGTTTGAGGTCAGTGCCGGTGATGGTTCTTATTCGGGACGACAAGCTGCTAACGTTTTAGGGAGCCAATTCCGTCATATGCGAATGGCCCATTTGTCGAGTGCGAACGGAGTGGGAATCGAGCTGTTTCAATTATTGGATCCTCCGCACGAACGGCGGACCCCTTCGCTCGAGTTCTGGAAGAACGGATTTTTTCATATTTGTGTCACCGATCCCGATGTCGAAACGGCGGTCGCTCGCATTGTAGAGAACGGGGGAAAACAGCTATCTGGCATTTGGGCGGTGGAACCCCAATCCAAAGGACATAAGATCTGCTATTGCGAAGATATATTCGGAAATATTATCGAAATTTATTCGCATAACTACGAGCAGATGTACGGCGGCATTTCTGATCATGATTAGCTTTGCACTTTTTGGGGCGGGTCGGATTGGCCAAGTTCACGCTTACAATCTTAAAGCCAGCCACAAAGGCTGTCTGAAGTATGTGATCGACGTAAACGGACCAGCTGCAACTGAGCTGGCAGGCAGCCTTGGCGCAAAGGCAGTGTCGTCCGAAATTGGCCTCGCGGATCCCGAAGTAGAGGCAGTCATTATCGCAAGTGCTACCAACACCCATGCCGAACTGATTCGGGCATCAGCCAAAGCGCGTAAGGCAATATTTTGCGAAAAGCCTTTGGATACTGATGTCGCTCGATCTCGCGCCGCGCTGGACGAAGTGGAGCAAAACGGCGTTCCCTTTTTTTTAGCATTCAACCGCAGATTCGATCCGGAATATGGCGCTCTAAGTCGCGCGCTGGCTTCAGGGGTGATTGGCAAGCCGGAACTCATCTTGATCACGAGCAGAGATCCCGAACCGCCACCACAAGAGTATCTCCTTTCGTCAGGATCGATCTTTCGCCATATGACGGTCCACGAAATCGATGTGTTCCGCTGGTTGACAGGCGAGGAACCGGTCGAAGTATACGCAACCGGCAGTTCTTTTGTCTATCCGGAGCTTTCGCATGGGCCCGACACAGCGGTGGTTACGTTGAAGAGTAGTTCCGGCGTGATCGGAGTTATAAACAATGTCCTTCGCTCATCATTTGGATACGATCAACGCCTAGAAGTCCAGGGCGAGCGCGGGATGCTGCAGGTACAAAACCGTGAGAGCTCGAAGCTTGTGGTTGCGGACCGCAGTGGTGTTCGATCAGCCGGACCTCAGAATTCTTTTATCGAGCGATTTGCTGAGGCGTATAAGACTGAGCTTGACGTATTCATATCAAATCTTTGCTCAGGCTCGAACATGCAACCGGACGGCCATGATGGGCTGCGGGCTTCGCTTATCGCCGAATGCGCGGAGCGAGCCTACCAAACCGGGACTTCTGTTTCGGTACCGGACTCAGACGATTTTTCAAGCTCATCCCGAACCGTTGTCTTGGACGGGTGAGACGGCCAGCACCGATTATACTGTTGGTTGCCAGTTTGCTGTAAGCTACTCTATTGATAACATCGCTAACCCGCTGACTCTTTAATGAACCTTCCTAAGATCGCCATCTCCCAACGTCCGCCGGCGGCTCAGCAAATTGCCCACCAGTTATTGGAATATTTCGTTTCCGGTAAAGTGAAACCAGGCGATCGACTTCCCTCAGAGCGACAACTGGCGGAAAGACTCGGTGTTAGTCGTTCGATCGTCCGTGAAGCACTTAAATCATTAGGCATGCTGTCCCTAATCAAGGTCAAGCCGGGTGGCGGTTACTATCTGCAAGACGTCCCATCTAATCTCCTCCCAAGGTCAATTGAATGGGGACTCCTTTTAGGAGAGCGCCACACCAAAGATTTGGTCGAAGCGCGCGGCTTTGTCGAAGTCGCTGTCGCACGTTTAGCTGCCGAGCGCCGGGATAACAAAGCCTTAAACCGGCTTCAGGATCTGCTCGCTCAGATGAAGGCCGCTCGAAATGATCCAAAGAAGTTTGTGGACGCTGATATCGCGTTTCATATAACCTTAAGCGAAGCCTGTCAGAACTCGGCTTTTCGGGATATCCTCTCCGGAATGCGAAGCCTGCTGGATGTATGGGTGCGCCGTGTTGTTTACGCGGCGGAAGATTTGGGACCACGCTACCGGAGACATTTGGCCATTTTTGAAGCAATAAAGAAGCGCGACCCAGAAGCAGCCGCGCAAGCCATGGCAGACCATATGGCTTCCGCGAGCAAACATCTTCACGAGACTCTATCGAACAAAACTCGGTCTGACGGAGCATCGTCGTCTGCGAGAGTGTTTGAGCAGCCAGCGAAAGAGCGTTAGTGCTCTGATAGAGACCCAATTTGGGCCGATATTGATAGCAAATCTCTCAGGCTAGTTCGACCCATTTCCCATCGCGGGCTGACTCGGCAAATCCATGAATGACCCGCTCAATCAGAATACCATCGCCAAATGTCGGGAGTGGCCGCTCTCTACCTGCGATCGCGTTCAACAGATGAGCTACCTCAATGGTCTTCAGGTCGTTAAACCCGAGACTGTGACCCGGTGCTTGGCAGAACAAGCCATAGGGCGGATGCTCCGGACCGGTCAGAATTCGCCGAAACCCAATGATATCCCTGCGTTCCCCTGCTACGTACAGCTCCAGCTCGTTCATTCGTTCCTGATCGAAAACAATCGTTCCATTGGAGCCATGCAGCTCCACCCGAATCCCATTCTTTCGACCATGAGCGATCCGACTGGACGCCAATACGCCGCAGACCCCGCTCCGAAATCTAACTAGAGCATGCGAAATGTCATCATTCTCAACCCGGCGCCGAACTGTAGAACCGCTACTCCGTGGGCGAGTTTGATGCACGGTCTGAGCGAGCGCGGTCAGACTAGCGATTGGTCCCAACAGAAAATGCGCAATCGAGATGAGGTGGCACGTAATATCGCCGAGCACACCAAGGCCAGCGTTCTCCCGACATAGTCTCCAACTCCAGGGCAAATTCGGATCAGCGACATAGTCTTCATCGATAAAACCTCGGAAGTCGAAAACCCTTCCGATCATCCCTTCTTCCAGGAGCCGCTTTGCCGTAAGCAGCACCGGATTCTTAGCAAACGAATAGCCGAGAAGAGTAATCCGATCGGACTTATCGGCCGCATCAGCCATTGCCTCTGCATCGGCTAAAGAAATAGCCATCGGCTTTTCACAATAGACGTGTTTACCGGCCGCGAGTGCTGCCACTGCCATCTCGCGATGTAAATGGTTAGGCGTGGTGATCGCCACGAGCTCGACGGAGGGATCACTCACAAGCTCACCCCATTCCGTTGTCCACCGCTCAAATCCGAACTCCTCTGCCTTGGCTTGGGTCCGCTCAGCGTCCACGTCGCATAACCGACGAAGTTTCGGCCGCAAGATATCGCCGAAAACGCTGGAGACAGAATTGAATGCTATGGCGTGAGCTTTGCCCATGAATCCGGTTCCGATGAGTCCGACTCCGATGGTTTGCATTAGGAATGAAAGTTAAAGGAGAATCAGCCGGGCGAAAGTTTAGAGGTTCTAACCGGGCAACAAAGACTCTGGTCAACCAGTTGTCCACTTTCTTTTCCGCGAATTAAGTACATTTGCAGCAAGATCGAGAACGGGCACAGCCCCGGCGGCCGGATTCGAGATAAAGAGGGTCCCGATTCCGCCGGGACCACGAGGACTAACCCGATCCCCCAAAAATTCGGAACCTGGGTTCAAGCGGACCGCGCTCAAGTTCTGGTTATCGGCACTGGTCCGCCGTTTTCCGCGTCCGTCCGAAATTAGTAGTTTGCCGAGGGAACTGAGATCTTTTGTTAGCGCCTTATGGAAAATCAAAACCGCAGAAAAGTCTTTCTTGCCGTGGGTCTCCTTTGGGGCCTCGTCGGATGCGCGTCGGTAGGAGTCCGTAATCCGGCGCAAGCAACTGGTAATCCAAAACTGCCGAAACAGATCTTTGTTGCCGACTTTGATACCAGCAAGGGCGTCTTCCGGGTTAACCGGTCCGGTGGCGAACTCGTAACCCTTCAGGAGAAGACGGCGAATGTGTTAGCCGACTATTTGGTTTCGGACCTCAGTAAATCGATAATACCAGCCACTCGGCAGAACGGTTCCAGGCGTACCCGTGCCGATGCCTGGCTAATTACCGGAGAATTTGTTCGAGTAAATGAAGGTAGTCGGGCTTTGCGTGGTTTGATTGGGTTAGGTGCCGGTGGAACGAAAATGGAAACGGTCGTCCGGGTATACGATCTTTCTCACTTGTCCAAGGAGCCCGTTCTTCAATTTGAGACATCGGGTGGCAGCAACGCTGAACCGGGCGCAGTTCTTGGCGGAATGTTTGGGGCTTTGCCAAATGCGGTACGAAATGCGGGAGCAAGGGGCGTCACCGATGATACCGCGCGGACGGCCCGAGAAATCACGACCATGGTCGCAGACTATTATGCTAAGAATGGCGGCCAGCTGTCGGGTAGCGGCATGAAGCCCAAGATGCTTGCGCAAGGTAAGCGGTAGTTTTCGTCTGCAATCAGAAGAGCTGCCGAGATGGTTGAACCGAAAACGCGTTTATCCTTTTACCGCACCGAATGAGAGACCTCGCGCCAGGTAGCGCTGAACTAACAATGACAGAATCACCGGAGGAGCAATAGCCAAGATCGTATCCACGCCAGCAGTATTGAAATGGACTCCACTGGAGGTGCGAGTAGTCAAGATAAAAAAAGGCATGGTAACCGCGTGCTGGGAAGTAACTGCCGACGCGAACAGGGCCTCATTCCAGCAAGCTGCAAATATGATGAAAGCCGTGACGATCAAGCCGTCCAGTGAGAGCGGCAACGCGATCATCCAAAAGATCTGCCAAAGTGAAGCCCCCTCAATTCTCGCTGCTTCTTCTACATCCTTGCTCACGTCACGGAAAATGTCCCGCATGATGACCACGCAAAAACTCAAGTTAAATGTGGAATAGAGTAGGATGAGCCCGATCCAGGTGTCAATCATGCCAGACTCGGCGAGTAGGATGTAAAAGGGCGTCAGAACAACAACCGGGGGCAAGACCCGCTGGGACAAGAACCAGAGGGTGATGTCTTTACTCTTCATCCTCTTGAATTCAAACCGAGCGAGACTGTACGCGGCGGGAGTGCCGATAAGCAACACGAAGACGGTCGTACTGAGCCCAACCAACGCGCTACTGAAGAAGCAGGTCAGAAGTTGGGGGTCGTACATCACCCTTTTCCACACGTCCAGCGTGGGCGTGAACTGCAAAAACGGAATGAGTGCTCCCGGCCTGAATATATCGAGATCGGTTTTAAGCGAGTTATCGATAGCCCAGAGAAACGGAACCACCACCCAAACTGCAGCCAGGCAAGCGATGGCCATCGCTATGAATTTGGATACCCATTTTGAATTGCGCCAAAGCGGGTTTTCCACAGCAACACTCTCCTGGTTCTATTCGATGCGTTTGCGCATCTGTTTGTCGGGGTTCGAATCTAGAGCATGTCCTCGCCTTCCGCCATTCCGAGCCGCATTGCGGTCTCCATCGGATCCTCAGCGTCTGACATGCCTTCAGTGTAGGAAATGACCAAATTTTACGACCAGTGAGATCGCAATCTCACAGGGTAGGTTTAGAGCAAAGCCTGCGCGAAGTGATCGCGGATATCAGCATTTTCATGCTTATGGGAATCGTCAAGAAAAATGGCATCCTGCTCATCGATTTCGCCCTCCAGCGTCAACGCGGAGGTCTCAGCGCCCTCGAAGCCGTGCGGGAAGCCTGTCTTGAGCGTTTTCGTCCAATCATCATGACTACGCTCGCAGCCCCGGGCGGTGCGACCCGGTTGCGCTAGGCTGCGGACCCGATGGAGAATCCCATCACCGTCGGTGGGCTGGTGGTGTCGTAATTCATCACGTTATAGATCACGCCAGTCATTTTCCTGTACCTGGAAAAGCTACGCCGTCACGGCGCCGACGGATCAGTCTTCGCCTGTTCTGCCGAACGCGTAACGTTCGCAAAAAAGCCGACCTCGGTCGCACTCGCAACAAGCACAACGATCATTAACCCCTGCTGATCAGCGCTAGGCTGCCCCCTTTGCCTGGTGTAAAAGGTCGAAGGCCAGTTGCTTGAGATCTGCGTCTGCCGCTTGCAGTGCGTCCTGCGACCCAAGACCTAGATTCAAGTAGAGTCGGGTTAACCGGTTCAGCTTATCGACCTGTGAGGCGGGTTGGCGGGTCGGCGTCTTGCAATTGCTTCGACTTTCCATATAGCTGGAAACAAAAGATATCAGGCCGGCTCAAACTAATGATTTCGGATCGGATGCTAAAAAACGCGGGCGAGCGGCGAGGAGGTGCAGGAGAATGGCCGCAACGATTTCGGACTTCGCGGGCTTTAGACCAGGAATGAGTCAGTAGATGCTGCAGTGCGCTTTTAATGTGGCCATCACCTCGTCGTAGTGCTCGCCGCGCGCCCAATCGCGCTGGGGAACTCCAGCCAAATCTGCAGCGCCGTCATCAGCACAGCGCCCGCTGGTTCAAGGCGCCGAAGCACGGCCATGATGCGCGGCACACCTGAAGCTGGCTGCTTGAGTCAAGTAGTTGGCCGCTCGCATGGAACAAGATCATGCCTGGTCCACGGGTGACGCTATTGACCGTGTGATTGAATTTTTCAGCCGCAGAACGAACGTTTTTGTTCTCCTGCTTTCGAACGAGACGCTGTTCGCGAAAAGATAAAACTAAAGTCGAATGAGTCCGCGCAATGGATTCAGAACCACGTAGGTCTTACCAACAATGGATGTACTTTGCGGCGGCGTTCGCGCTTGTACTGGTGCCAGGCTTCAGGCGATCGGAACGTTCTCAGCTGACGGGACCGAGGAACTGCGCTGCAGGTGTTACTGGTCCTGAGGCTGGTCGAAAGACGCCGCCGTTCGGTAAACCGGCTGGTTCAATCACCGCATCGTCGTGGTCACCGCGGCTAGTCTGTTGGCGGGGCCGGGCGCGCCAGGGTACCGTGGAGCAAGAAAAACGGCCGACAACGCCGAATCTTCTCGATCAAGCACGCCGGTCGAGATGAATTGTGTCGGTGCTATGGAACCGCTTTAAGCTTCGGGTCATTCTCCTCGGCCAATTGACTGCGTAAATCACAAAGACCGGTTTCTCTCATTGTCCGCAATACAGATTTATCTGACCAGATACCATCCAAAACCATATTCCATGACGTTTGGATCATACCCGTACTTGCATGATCATTACTGAAATCTCCGACCTGCAGATAGCCTTCAACATCCGCGGTTGCGTGATAACGATCGACTAGATCGAGCACCCGCAAAGGCGCTTCGAACGGCAGGCCGGCCAACATGTTGCGATCGCGAATCTGTTGGACTGCGTGATCCATTTCGGTCAAAGCGCCGCGGACCGTCGGCAGCTGGCGTCCGCAATCGCCCTGACGAAACACTCCGCGAAGCATCCAGCATCTGCTTAAACTCAATTTCTAGACGTTCAAATTGCGGCTTCAGTATTTGTTCTGTGATTTCCAGCAACCTGTCTCGGCCAGAAAATAACTGGCTGATCCGAGTGATTAAGGTTTGTAGCG
>JBEEIB010000154.1:0-4155 GCA_041167675.1 Verrucomicrobiota bacterium | reverse complement strand
TCAAAGTTGGTAACAAGATGTCCTTCGAGGAGTTCTTCGCGGCGTGTGACAAGTTGAAAGCGGCGGGAATTCCTGCTCTGGGCGTCGGTGATTCAGGGATTTGGGCCTCGGCCCAGCTCTTTGAGAACACGTTGCTTGGCGTGATCGGACCAAAAGGCTGGACGGATTTGTTCAGCGGTACAATGCAATGGGACGATGCCAAGGTGAAAGAGGCGATGAAACTGTTCGCGAAAATGCAGGATTATATCAATCCGGACCATTCAGCTTTGAGTTGGGATCAGGCCATCCAAGCACTGATGGAAGGCAGGGTGGCGTTTAGTTCCATGGGTGATTGGGCCGATGGCGAATTCCTCAAGGCTAGCATGAAGGAGAAAGATGATTTCGGTTGGGTGAGTCATCCCGGTACCGACGGTTCATTTATCATCGTTGCTGACGGCTTCGCAGTAGCCAAAGGTGCTCCGCACAAGGAGGCGGCTTTGGCCTGGTTAAAGAGCATCGGCAGCAAGGAATCGCAGGAAGCATTCAACCGGTTGAAGGGCTCGATTCCGGCTCGAACCGATGTCGATCGTTCGAAATTCGACGGCTACCATCAATGGTCGATGGATTCCTTTGCCAAGGACAAACTAGTGGCGAGCTGTGTCCATGGCGAAGCTGCTCCGGCCGCCTTTGAACAGGCATTGAATGATGGAGTGACCGCTTTCATTGTCGATAAGAACGTCGACAATTTTGCCAACGCGCTGGTGCGAGCGGCCAGAGAGTTCCCATCAACGAAATAGCGGGGCAAAAGGTACCGAGCGACAAAGAACACACCGCATGCGTCGCATCGGCTTTCAGCCGCTCGATAAAACGGTTAGTTAACGAACGCGAAGAGGAGAAAACCGACTCCCGGACGTATGGCTTGGTTGCTGATTTTTTTTCTCAGTTACCTTCTTGGTTCGATCCCATGGGGATATCTCTTCGCGCGATCGAAAGGAATTGATATCCGCCAGCAGGGGAGCGGGAACATCGGAGCGGCCAATGTGCTCCGGGTGATGGGTAAGAAATGGGGCTATCTGGTCTTTCTTTGCGATTTTTTCAAAGGTTTCCTGTCGGTGAAGCTCGGTTCTCTAATTGCTGCATATTTCCTGGTCGACCTTGCTCTGGCAAGCGTCATCGCTGCGATCGCGTGCGTCCTGGGGCACGACTACCCCATCTGGCTTGGCTTCAAAGGTGGCAAGGGTATTGCCACTTTGGCCGGAGCGGTTCTTTCTATATTTCCTCCTCTGGTGTTTGTCTCGTTCGGGGTGGTCTGGATTGCGGTCTTCCTTATCGGCCGGTACACGTCGTTGGCTTCGATCAGTGCGGCTGTCGCTCTGCCGATTGCAGTCTCCTTGATTGTCGCTAAGACCGACTTCCCTTTACTGGTTGGATTTTCCGTCTTAATGGGAGCTTTGGCGATCTGGCGTCATCGCAGTAACATAGTGCGGCTGCTGAACGGGACCGAGAATCGGTTTGGAAAGAAATAGCCTACATCGCTCACAAATCCTCAGAGGTTTATGGGCGGTGTAGGTTCATGGTAGCTATCTAGCCCGCGATGAGCGCGCGTAGTTCCACATTACGGGTGAGGTTTGCCGGCCAGCTGTTGATGCTTCACTCGTACGTTGTACACAAGCCGTTTGATAAACATCGGGAGGAAGGCAACTGCCGTCATTGCCAAATTCACGATAGTGCCAGGAATCACTCTTGCGCGGTCGTTCGTTACGGCCTTCAACGCTTGTCGCACGACTTCTTGGACGGGAACAATAAAACTGTCTGGAGCGGTGTGCCTCTGACGCTCACCTGCTCGGGTGGCATGTAATAGGTATTCCGTTGAAACAGGTCCTGGACATAACGCTGTAACGGATATGTCGGACGAACGCAGCTCTGCCCGAACGGCCTCGCTAAAACTGGTCACGTACGCTTTCGTCGCGGCATACACCGCACTGTTAGGCAAAGGGAGCAAGCTAGCAATCGAACTCACATTGAGGATCACGCCACATCTGGCCTTTCTCATTTTGGGTAGAACTCTGAAAGTCAGGTAGGTCAACGCGTAGACGTTAACCTGCAGCATGGAGTTAACCCGCTCCCATTCGCAGTCGACGAACGGCCCATGATCACCCAATCCAGCGTTGTTGATCAAAACATCAATGGCCAGATCGCTTTCATCCAGCCAATCGCAGAAACGTTCCAGCTCATCTTTGTCGCGAAGGTCCAGGGGTCGACTGAACAGCTCCAGTTTCGGATTGATCACCTTAAGTTCCGATTTGAGCGCCGCCAAGCGATCGTTGCGACGGGCTACCAGCACCATGGTACTCACCACCGGGGCGAGCTGACGCGCAAACTCGTAACCGATCCCGGCGGACGCTCCGGTAATCAGGACCGTGCACCCGGTGAAATAGGTGATGCGCATAGCCTTTTCCTAACTAATCCATCCCACGGATTCGGCGCGGTAAAAGGAGAATAAGCCCGAAGAAGAAGGCGGAAGGCGGAATTTAGAATCTAGAATTGTTCTAAACTTTGCTTCCTTCGCTGACTTTTGTTCAAGGATCTTCACCCATTCTGTGTGAGTGTGTTCTCTGCGGATCTCGTCGTTTCGTGGCTGAGCGGCCTCTTACGCTCCTTCCTCATTCGCAAGGCCTTCCGCCGTCGCCAAACTTGTTAGCATATTGGCTTCGAGGGGCGCAGGCTATGGCGAACAAGTCCAACTTCGCCAATCGTCAACGATGCCTCGAACATCGGGATGCAGCTTCGTCGGACGCGTCGGCAGGACAAGTCAGAGCGACACGCGTTATTGGGAACCTATCCCAGGGTTCCGCAAAGCCTCCACCCTGGGAGCCTGTCGGATTTACCGCGAAGCGGTTTAAGGACTCAGCCCGGGGTTTTAACCCCGGGAACGCATCCAACCAGGCGAGGCGCCCTGAAAGGGCGCAAGGTTAGGTTCGTCATAACATCCGAATATGGTTGGTGAGGTAGACACTCGACCTTCGGTTACAGATTTAGGGCAAGACAAGGCGCCATTGATGTCACGGCATCTTACGCCCATTCAGGGCGGTCGCTTAATGGGATGATTCCCGGGGTAAAACCCCGGGCTGAGATAGGGGTAGGGACAAAGGTGAGCTTTGCCCCTCCCTCCGAACCGGACTGGCAGATCTCCTGCATCCGGCTCTCCAGTTGGTGGTTAACTTTCAAGAAGATCGGCAAGCCGCAGTGTACGCTTGTCTTAAGGAAAACAAGCCAACCGCGGAGAAGTAGGTATTTGGCCATCGGTGTTGATCGACACCTCTAGCCCGGCCTTTTCGTTTCGTTTGGCGTCTGAGGATGCTGCGCAACCGCCCTCGCACATAGCCGTCGATGGACTCAAAGACGTGGGGCGCACCATGCTTGAAGTACTCAAACCAGCCTTTCAGTGTGAGATTCACATCTGAGCAGATGGCTTTCATACTTCTTCCATTGTTGCGTCGGGTCTTGCTCCGTATGGCGTCTTTGAGTTTATCCAGGCTCTTCTGACGCGGCCATTTCTTTCCCCTTTCAAAATGGTATCCTAGGAAGTCGAACCCTCCGCTACGCGAAGCGTTGCAGGCGGGTTTGTAACGCCTTTGGCGTAAATGACCTATAACTAGCAACCCGCAACTTGTAACCCCCCTGGTACGAGACTCTAGCGACTTCCTGCCGTTTCGTGTCATCGACGCTTGAGGGCTTCTAATTCTTCCAGAGTGCGCGGCCACTCCGATCCCAACAGTCCAGACAAACTGCGATCGGCCAGGACTTTTCCACCGGTCTGGCATCGGGCGCAGTAGTTTGTCTCGTTATCGGCGTAGCGAATACGCAGAACCTTTTCGCCACATCGCGGACACGACTCACCGTAGCGGCCATGGACTGCCATGCCTTTGTGAAACGCAGTGACTTTTTCAGGAAACCCAGTACCGGCTTCGGTTTGCAGGCGATCAATCCATTGCTCAAGCGTGTGTCGCGCGCTCATGAATAGCCGTTGCCACTCATTCGGTCTGAGTTTGTGCGTTAGCGTAACGGGTGATAGTTGCGCTGCGTGCAGAATCTCATCTGAATAGGCGTTGCCGATACCGCTCACTAAGCGGGGATCAGTCAGGGCTCGCTTGAGGGTGCGGTTTTCCGCGATGA
>JBEEIB010000153.1:0-4624 GCA_041167675.1 Verrucomicrobiota bacterium | reverse complement strand
CGAATGAATGCGAATGCACACGAATAGATTGTTATAATTTCGCGTCAATTGGCGGTTTTTTCGATCAAGCCTCGGCGAAGTAGAGGTGAGCGGGAGGATCCATTCGTGGTTAGAAAAATCAGCATGGCCGCGTCAGAATTAGCGGTTCATGAGAATCATCTTCGTCCCGATCGTCGCAACTGGTATTTCGCGCTGGTGATCGAGCGGCAACAAACTGCGCCAATGATCAAGCCGAGCTTGGCTGGCAATTACAAATATCCGTTGATTGCTGCGCCAGAGCGACTCGAGCCGCTCCTCATCCAAATAGAGGTCGCGGCCGATGCCAAGACTTCGAGTTGCGAATTCCATCTCCGGGTTGGCATTCAACCATTGAATCGAATGAGGAAGGTAGAAAAACAGGCTGGTCAGATCGTTCGCCTCGAATTCGCAGACAACCTGATAATTTGGACCGCCCAATTGCTGTATCGCGGACGCTACACGCGCCGAAGAAAATTGATCTTCAACTAGAAAAAGGCCACGGTTGCTGGCAAGAAAAAGAACAATCATCAGAACCACACAGGTGCCGAGGATCGCAAGAGATCTGCCTTGCCGCGCAAAATAGATAATAGCCACCCCGGCCACTGCTAAGGCGCAGCTCGCAATCAGGACTAAAGGGACGAATCCGGCTAAGCGATCGGATGAAATGCCGACAATTCCTTCCCACACCGTACGTCCTCGTGTGACTGTGTCCACCAGCGGACTATTTCCGATTGGATGCCAAATTAAACAAATTGCCGCAGCCAGTCCGGCGAGGCCGGCGACGACAAAAAGCCAGCCAGGAATCGAAAAGAGGCGCCGCGAAAAATTGCGGCCCGAAACAAAGAACATGGCCACCCCAATGGCCACCACCGGCCATGAAATCAGCAAATAGTAATCCTGAATCTTAGCGAATACGATTCCCGCGAAATTGATTATCAGAAAAAGGAGCAACAAATGCCATTCTCCCTGAAGCCAGGACCTCCGCGAGCGCCAAAGAGTCAGTACCGCTCCAGGCAAGAAGAAACTCCAAGGGAAAAAGAACGCGACATGCTCCATCAAAAATTGGGCCAATGGGACACGATCGCCGTCGACCGGCCAACGGTGATTCAAGATGTTTCCCAGTTGCTCGTTTCCTAACTGGTCCGCCAGAAAGCCGGGATACCGCAGCTCCGTCGCGACATACCAGGGAGTAACCATCGCAAAGAATAGGATCCAGCCATGCGGTCGAAGGAAAAAACGGCGCCACGTTTCTCTCGTCGATCTCTTCAAAGCGTAGCTCGCGCAACCGATGACCATTGGAATGAGTAAAGCGTGGAGCCCTTTGGTAAGCGTCCCCAGAGCAATCAAAATCCAAGTGCATAACAACCACCGATCTCGGACTGAACCGGATACACTTTGCAAGGCACAAACCAATGCGTAAAACGTGCAGACGAAAAGCAGCGCCGAGAACGGTTCCGGCATTACTAAATGCGTAAAAAGGTACGTCCCGAAAAACGTTGCGAGAATCAACGCTGCGCAAACTCCGTAGAGACCGCGCCCGGAAAGTCGTTCAACCAAAGCAGCCGTCGCGAAGAACCAGGTTATTGTTGCCAAAACCACTGGAAATCGCGCCGCAAACTCGTTCGTACCGAATAGCTCAAGTGAAACGATCTCGCACCAATAGACTAGCGGGGGCTTTTGCAGTCGCGGGATGCCGTCTTGGGTCGGGATAAGCCAATCTCCGCGGACAATCATTTCCCGAGCGGCTCCGGCGTACTGCCCGTCAATTTGATCGAACAGGCGTGGCACCGCCGCAGTCGCGATGTATACCGCAGCGACCACCACCAAGAGAAATATCAAGAATCGGCCGACTCGACTGCGCCGCCGGTCGATGGGAGGCCGATCTCTCCGAACAGCAACTTGTGTGGCAGTCAGCCCTTCAGTCGTTTCCATCCGATCAGCCGTTTGTTACCGGAACCAAATGTTCGTTGTATGCACGTCATCTGCACCTACTCGAGACTCTTAAACTTTAACGTAACTCTCCCAGGGTTGGCGCTTTTATAAATTCCGACGGAGCGACAGATACACTCAGATAAGCTTGATTCAAGCAAAAGGGATGCAACCGTACTTGGTTAGCGGCGAACGAGATAGGAGAGATCCGAAATTCAAACAGAACTCGACGTTTCGCTGTCGAACTCAGGAAGGTTTTTTATGACGTCAGAGGAAAAGAATTTGATCGAAGGACTGTTTCAGCGGTTGCAGCAGGCTGACGCGAACCCCAAGGACGCCGAAGCGGAACAGCTTATTCGGGCGAGGACGGCGGAGCTGCCTTCAGCCACTTATCTACTGGTCCAGGCCGTGCTGGTACAGGAGCACGCTCTGGCCAATGCACAGGCGAGAATCGCCGATTTGGAAAGCCGCTTACGGAACGCTCAGGCTCAACCTGGTCCGGGTGGTGGTAGTTTCCTGTCCGGGGTTTCGCGCCTTTTCGGAAACAAGCCCCAACCGCAGGCCGCACCACCTCCCTTGCCACAGCAGGCCCCCGTGACGCAGCAAGCTCAGTCGGCCCCTCCGCCGATTACGGTGGTGCCTCAAAGCACACCTTATCCTTCTACGGTCAATCTCGGGCCCAGCTCCGGCGGCAGCTTCCTGCAAAGCGCTATGGCCACAGCCGCTGGAGTCGCCGGAGGTCAGCTTCTCTTTCAAGGGATTGAAGGCCTCATCGGCCACAATGCCGGACCATTCGGACCAGCGCTTGAATCTCGCGGCTTTTCCTCAGGTGGCATGGGAGGCAATACGGAGATAGTTAACAACTACTATGGCGCTGACCAACCTACCGGCTCCGAGCACCAGCATGTTCAATCAGATACAGGAATTCAAAATGCGGATCTGAACCAAGACCAAGACTTCAGCGCTTCCGATGATCGAACCGATTTAGTTGATACCGACTCGCAAGATCCGGGATTTGATCTGGCCGGAGGTGACGATTCCGGATTCGGCTCGGATGATTCATTTTCCGGTTCCGACGATAATTTGGTGTAAGACCGGGGGGGAACAGAATAGAGAATACGGAATAGCTGAGGTTGGCGCGGGACGCGACTGACCTCGAGCTCACTGTCCGACATTTCACCGATATCCACTGTGACACGGTCAGCCGGACTGTATCGCCCTACCCGCCTCCGTTCACCACACAATCGGATGTGTCTCCCCTGTGGTTACATTGACGAAACCGTTGGGAAATTCGGGTTGCGGCACTACCAGAACCCAGTGCCAGGGGGTACAAGTAAGTGTCGCAAAGATCATTAGTCGTGGGAAGCCCTGGCTGCCGTGCCATTCCATTTCTTCCGCTTTACTCCAAAGCTGACGTAGTTCGGCCGCCAGCACTTCCGCCGGTCTGGCGGTCATTAACCCGCCGATCAATGGCTTGCTCCATTGTTCACGACAATCACAACACATGGGTAACTGGGAGCAGCGATGAAGCTATGGCTTTGGCGATTAACAAAATGGCGGAGGTTGATGGCGGTTATGTCTTGGTGCGCAACGGCACAGTCGTTTCCAGGCTCCGGCTTGAAGTCGGCGGCCTAATGACCGCTCGCAGCGCGGAGGCTTTCACGGAGAATCTCGACCAGATGCACATGGAGATGAATCAAATGGAGTGGCTGGAAGAAGGCCGCCATTGGTCACAGGACATCCTCGGAACCGACTATCTTACCGAACTGCTTATTTACGGCTTTCTGACTTGCCCTCCGTGGTATTGGACGATGATCCCGCCAACGGATAAAGTGCCAGAGGGTATGTTGAACATCCGCACCGGTCAGACTCATCCAGTGGTTTGGTAAACGGGAGCATTTGCACTACAGCCCGAGAAAATCCCAGAAGGAGCGATGCCGACGCTGGTACGGCTCGGCGGTTTCCCGGGTTGAACCGGCGGGATAATCGGCTTGATAGAGGCGGCCTCGGGGCGTCGTTCCAAAAACGTTGACCGGAGTTCCGAGGGAGAGGGCTTGGAAAAATGCGATGGCTTTCGCTTCCGGCATGCGCACACATCCGTGAGATGCCGGATAACCTGGTAGATAACCGGCATGCATGCCGATTCCCGGCGCGATTTGCATGAAATAACGCATCGGTGCATTTACAAATCTGGTACCGGCTGGAACGAGCATATCGACATCGGCATCAGCAACCACGGTTCGGCCACTGCGATCGATGATCTTCCCGTAGATACTGGAAGTGTGATTCAGATCTTTGTCGGTGATTCGATAGGAGCCCGTGGGCGTAAGATGTCCATAGCGACCTGTACTAATCGGCGACTCCATCACCGCGCGCCCGTCGTAAAGCAGGTACGCCTTCTGATCACCAAGATCGATCTCCACGGAGTATTGAGCCTTCGCGGTAAAATAGACAAAAAATAGACCTAAAAATAGACCAACCTTAATCAGATCCCTAAATTTAGCGCACCGGCACCGCAAAAGAAAGGGAGCCGCTCACTGCTGGACTAGATGCCGCCAGCGCTCGACGAATCTAAGGCATTTCTCTTTCACCACCGGATCAGCATTAGGATTGGTGGTGGCATATTGGTTGGCTTCTAGAACCACATTAGGATTAGCGAAGCGAATGATTGTCTCTA
>JBEEIB010000152.1:0-5858 GCA_041167675.1 Verrucomicrobiota bacterium | reverse complement strand
CGTAGTTAAGCAGATTCTGACACTGCCTATCGTAGGGCTGAATACCGAGAATCGAATCGGCAAAGAGCAGGATTGGGATGGGGCCGCCGCGGTTAAACATAGCGGCCCTCAGATTACGCTTTGGGTGTCAAGTTAGGAAAGAAAACTTACTTACAGATCCGCTTTCGAGGAGCGAATCTATAACATCCGTTTAACTAACCACACGACTGAGACGCATAACACGAGAGCAACGATCCGGCTGAATTCTAGATTTTACATGCCGATATATGATTCATGCGCGGTCATCATCCAGGAGCGACATTTAATGCAACAGTCGTCGGAATCGCGATTGCTCTCTTTGCAGCCAGCTTGGCAAAAGCAGATTTCCTCCAGTACGATTGCTGGGGCATACGGTCCCCTTTTGATATCGACCTTTTCTTAAGCGCCCAGAACGACCAAGCAGCCGTTGATAAGATGTCAAAGGCCGGCCAGATAAAGATTCTTCGATTGGCGGGCAGAGATCCTCAGCATATTCAGCAGCTCTTGACTTCGGCGCTCCGTTCGAGTTTGGAACGGCTCAGCCGGCCGGAAAACTATCTGTAATCGACTCCATTGTCGGCAAGCAATAGTGTTCGTGCAGATCGGGTAGCTATCCGAAATCGGGTAGGTAAAACAACAACACAAAAAGAAGCAGCGGAACAAGTCGGCACGACAAAACAAGGGAGCAACAATCTTCGGAGGTGAAACGACGGAGTGTTCGCGGCGGCGATCAATTGACGTAGGCCATGCGGATCTTCCATTCATCAGCCTCACGGACAAAGATCTTCGCATTATAACCTTTCCCGGAGCGAAAACGACGACTGAATTCCGAGACCGCGCAGACGTCATCACCGATTGCATACACCTGAACAAGCTTGAGCGACAATTTGCTAGGATTCGATGCGAATTGGTCGGCATACCTCTTCTCAATGGCTTCCAGGCCGGAAGCCACACCACCTGCCATATCCTTCTCAAAAACCTCAACCGCGTCCGCCGTAAATAAGGCTGCGATCGCAGCCGCGTCGTTCTTATTGTATGCATCTTCGTACTTTGTCACTGCAGCTTCAATCTGCTGGCGCACTTCTGGATCGACCGTTTTTTGCTCTTCAGCGACAGCTGGCACAGCAAAGCCGATTGCCAACCCCGCAAGGGCTGATAGCAAACGTATTTTCATTTGATTCTCCCAAGGTTATAGACTGATCGTCCAAACGACCTGCATCGGGATTTCTTCAGGCTCCAGGAACGTCCGTGTCGCGAGGGTCAGAAGGAATACCTTAGTCAAGGCCTCTGAGCGACACCCAAATGGACGCCTAGCCCTATTCGGAGTCAACGAGAGACTTTGCTGTGCTGCGCTTGAGAAACCGAACAAATCAAGTGAGGGCACGCCGTTCGGCACTCGCTGACCGTTTTCTTTGAGGGCGGCCCGCCGTTGGATCGAATCTGACCGAGTGCACGAAGCCCGCCGGCCGAATCAATGTCGGCTAATCTCGTGAATTTGCCCACAGCCCGGCGCACGCTTAGCTCGGATACGCCAATCTGCCGGGCTATTTCGGCTTCGGTCAATTTGTTGGTCGACGTCAATTTGAGCGCGCATGAAATAGCAACCCAAGCAAGCCGCGGATCGCGCTCTTGCGACATGAACGCATCAACGGCCGTTAAAATCCCCAAAAGCTGAAGCGCAGCGTCCTGAGTAGGAATAGCTATTCTATAGACAGAACAGGACCAACTCAGAAACCGCTGACTGTTCATCACAAACTTCCCCTCGCTTAAAACCATCTCCTCTTATGCCAAACCAACCTGCAACAGAAACCGAACTGCTCCGCGCCGCCTACGCGGCCTTCAACGCGCGAGACATCGACGCCGCCCTTGCTCTCATGACTCCCGACGTGGAGTGGCCCCGAGCGTTCAAAGGCGGTTTTGTCCGTGGGCCGGAAGAAATCCGCGCCTACTGGACGGAGCAATGGAGCGAAATCAGCCCGCATGTGGAGCCAGTTGCCTTTCACCCGGAGGCTGCTGGTCGGATTTTGGTCGATGTGCATCAGGTCGTGCGCGACCTGGCGGGTGCGGTACTGGCCGATGAGCACGTTGGGCATCGTTTCACCCTTGAGCACGGTTTGATTCGACGGATGGAAGTTGGTCCGCTTCCATCGTCCGGCCAGTGAGTCAAGTGGTTGCGCCGATGTAGACGGGTCCTCGCCGCTGCGCGGCTGTGGGGATTTTTCGCTTTGTAGGCCGATGGGCTGTTACCTGCCTGCCCTGTGGTCCTCGTCGGCCTGGATAGGTCAGCACACGAAACGGACCGTAGAGCACGATAAGCGATTCCGTTCCCTCGTGGAAGGGCATCACCAAAACCTATCCTCGGTGGTGCTGGGCCTCCGCCACCCAGAGATGGAATCTCGGGGCCGAGTCCCCATAACACGGGCTGTGATCGGATCCTGAAGCGGTTTCTTTGGGTCAACGGATCCTCGGAAGGCCCAAGCGTACTCTATCGTCCGTTTCGTGTGCTGACCCCTATTAGCCTCGGCGACAATCGGTTCAAGGACGTCAACGGGGTGCGCGTTATAGGAGGCAGCGTTCCCACTGGCTGGGTCCTGAAATTCGGGCTCGTTGAAGTATTCCATACCGAGATGAGCAAAAGCGCCGGGCTCTCTCTTACCACAGTACGGGCGCTATCGTCGAATGACCAAATCGGAGCGCCGGGCCGAAGCGTGAAAGCTACCAAGAAGCCTCAGGGCGTAGAATGGGAGGGAGCCATAGAATTTTGATAGCTTCTCTGCTGGCGGCTGTGCCGGGATGTTTTAGCTCTCGTCTAAGTTCGGCGGCGAGTTTCGATTGACGCCGGAGATTTATTCTTCCAAGGAAGCCTTCTTCATGTCTCCTCATCAGCTCGGCTCAAGATCTCAAACACCGTCCCATCCGGGGCTCTGAAGTGATTCCAACTCGTCTTACCTGCCCGCTGAATGGGGCCGATGAACTCGATCCCTGCCGCTTCCATGGTGGCTCGTGCTGCATCGACATCGTCCACCTGGAAGGCGACCACAGGACCAGTGGTGAAAAACGCGTGAAATTCCTCCTCGGGGCGATAGAGTTCCACTTGCGTACCATTGGTCAACTGGAATCCCGCAAGCTCCGGTTCGTCTCGAATGGGCTGCATGCCCATCACATCACGAAAGAACTTCACCATCTCTTCAAACTGCGTGGTTCGCATTCCCAACCAGATCAGGCCTTTGACATGCATAGGACTAGATTAGAGCGGCTTTGATAAGGGTGCTCGGACTCTGCTATTACCCTTTTTCGGCGGTTTGGGCCATGGCGGTAGCAAGCGCAATCTGCTTTCTGATTGAAAACCTAGTGATGTAACAAACTCACGATCTGAACCAGAACCGCAATTGCGGCAATGATTACTAACCATTGGGTGAACCCATTGAGACTTGCGGCGAGCCGATCGGCTGATTCTGAGCTTTTCTTTCCCTGCTCCGTTGCAGCTTTGATCAACGTTGAGAGTATGGCCAAGTTGTCTCGAAGTTGATTGATAATTGTGTTCGGTCCGCTGTATTGCTGGCAAAACTCTCGGATCGATTTTTCAGTTTCTTCGGTCATATGCGCTCGATCCTAGCGGAACTTGAGCCCGGCCGGAATGGCACCGAGGGATCGAAACATTGCACTTGTCTCCCGTTTCCAGTCGTTTTAAATGATCATAATTTAGGCGTTCATACCAAAATTTGATGGCCCGACAAATACATCGTTCTGCGTATTGACTCGGACCACAAGCCTAGCTGCCGCTATCAGAGTTTTCGCTCTGTTTCTTTCCCGGCAGTTCGACGTCGCCGACACGGCTTATGAGGCAGAACGGAAACTGTTTTTAATTGACGCCGACGAAGACTAGGCGTTGCTTCGGGTGTCGCCCAAAGACCTTTAGCTAAAAGGCTCTTCCTTCTGCCACCGGCGACACGGATGTTACTGGCGACGCGAGAAATCCCGAAAGCAGGTCGTTCGATGACAACGATTTTGAACTCCGGGAGGAAAAATGAAACGTCAGCTGGAGGGACATCTAGAGGCCGAACGGCACGCAAGAGACTCTTTGGTTCTAAGTCTGCTCGTGGCCGTTTGCATTGCCTTGCTCTTAATTTGGAAATTAGCACCCGAACAGACAACTAAAGCTACAGTCCAATCGACTCCTTCACCGATACCCAAAGCTACAACCCAACCGACTCCTGCAAAAACGCCAGACTTAAAGGCCGTTACTCCATTGGTAAAGCCCAATGATAGGATCTGGCGGCTAAAGGAAGATCATTTCGAGGAGCTTGGAAGCTATGCCCTCTCATATTTTTGGAGAAATCCGCCGACGATTTCGATTCTCCGCCCAGACTCGACGTATGAAGTGCTGACTTGTGATGACTTTTACAATTCGGGGAACTACTTCATGCGGACTTCCCCTCCACTCCCAGAGGGTTTAAAGGCCGTTACTCCATTAGTAAGGCCCAATGATAGGATCTGGCGACTAAAGGAAGATCATTTCGAGGAGCTTGGAAGCTATGCCCTCTCAAATTTTTGGAAAAATCCGCCGACGATTTCGATTCTCCGCCCAGACTCGACGTATGAAGTGCTGACTTGTGATGACTTTTTCGAGTCTGGGAACTACTTCATGCGAACTGGTTCTCCTACCCCCCAATCTCATATAAAGAACTCCGAGTAATTCGGCGGGAAGCCTTCTATCTCGCAGAGGCTGTGTCGAACAGCCAATGAGGAAGGTCGAGGTAGAAGCGGGTCGCAGCGTTCTGGCATCATTGCGCAAAAAGAATGGAGTTCCGGTCGACAATGCTCTGATCGAATTGGCGGAAAGTCAGTTGAAAGCGCTATGATTCGTCGAAGACTTTGTCACCATCGAGCCCCAGACTGCCGCTATTCTTTGCCGGCAGTTCGACGCCTGATCTCTTGCATCGCTTATCGCCAAGTCCGCCGAGAGAGAAGACCTCGGCGGGCTTCCTACCGGACAGTAAATCCTGTGCGTATTCCCGTTAAAGGTGACTCGACTATCCATGCTCTACAACCATCCCCCGCCTTAAAACTGACTGCTCCATAATCGGCAGGATTGGCATCAGCCACTTCCGAAGTCGACCATGATGAGAATTGCAAGTTCCGATTCTTCACTCGTTGGTTCCAAGTAGCACTCATCGCGGTTTCGAGAGCTTTCAGCTGCAGTTCATGCGGTCCGGGATTCTTAAATTGGAAGATGGCATGGTCAGGAATTTCGACCATTACGATGAATCGTGGCAAGCTTTCCGAGGAACCGGGCTTATCGCGGGCGGGAACCTCTACGCGGTATATGTGGCACATAAGTCTGAACACTCATTTTTGCCACCGAGTCATTTAATCGGACGGATTCTGTCATACTTTGTAAGCGTCACGCCTAGCACCTCTGTAAGAGTGGGCGGAAATGTCGTAGGAGAATTCCATGACATTTGCAGCGGAGGAGCCCGGACAAATCTTGAGTCAGGACGCGCAGGGTCGTGTGCTGGTATCGCGAGAGCGGCGTGAGTTGCTCCTGGAGCAGTACGACCGGAGCGGGATGAGTGGAGTAAAGTTCGCGCAGTACGTCGGGATCAAATACTCAACGCTCGCCTACTGGCTGCAAAGCCGGCGTCGTCATCGAGAGCGGGAAAAGTTGTTGATGAAAGCCGGCGCGGACACCGAAGTGAGCAAGAGTAATGGGGCGTGGATTGAAGCGGTCGTTGAGAAGGGTTCACAGTCTCGCGTATCGATAGGAGCGCTACGGATTTACTTTGCCGGAGGCGCCTACTGTCAGATCAGCAGCGCAACTGAAGCGGCATTGGCTGCGG
>JBEEIB010000151.1:0-6500 GCA_041167675.1 Verrucomicrobiota bacterium | reverse complement strand
TGTTGTTACTCAGCCGGCTCGCGTTCCCAATGGGGAGACCGCGGCAATCTACCTCGCCGGATCTTCGACTCTCGAGTTCAGTAGAGTCGTTTCGCTAATCGCAGAGCTGGAAAACTCAAATGCATTTCTCTACTTCGATAAAGTCGCGTTGAACCGGCCTGCCGCTGTTCCCGCTTTCTCAACCGCTCCGACTTACCTTGATGGTCGATTTACATTGCGATTGCTGAGCGGAAAATGAAATCCTATCTCACACTTCTGATAGTCGTTTTGGTCGCCCGTGTGGAATCGGCAAGTTCGGCCGACGTTGTCCTTCCAAGGTTACCCGATTTGTATATCTTTCGGTATCTGCCTCAAGGCCGCGATCCCTTTATTAGTGCTGACGCCAAGCAAACTTTGGTCGGTGGTCGAACCGATCTGGCAGCGTCATTTACAACGAAAGCTGCGCAGCAGTACTTGGACACAATTATCCAAGCAATCAAAAACGAACTCTTCGTTGAGGGAGTTAGCACCGGTGACACAGCGACTCGGGGTGTCGCACTAATTAACGGTATTCCATTTACTCAAGGAGAGAAAATCCCTCTCTCAATCGATCAAAACGAACTTTTGCAATTGGAGGAACTCGCCAAAACTTATGGACTGCCCCTGGAAAAAACCGGCGGAAGGAAAGAGAGCATTTTTGTTGAGGTGGGCGCAATTCAAAGTACTGGCGTCACGCTTCTCCTTCCAGGATTCAAGTCAACACTCTGCAAACTTCCTTACCGTGGTGATTACTTTCCAGAACGCATCCAGCTAGAACGCAGAAAACCTTTGGTGGAACACGATGAATAGAATCCTCTTTCTTGCCGCTTTGCTACCACCGCTCGCGTTTGGTCAGGGTTTACCTGACGCGAGCCCGACAGCGGCTCCGGGCGGGAACATCGATATTCAGGCAACTCCTGGCGAGGGGAATCAATCAAACGACACGGTTGTTGACCAGATAGAAAGACTCCTGCGCGAACGTGAAAATTCCGAAGCGGCAGCGGCGGCGCAGATGCCACCCGACAAACCGAGAACTCACCGGTACACCAATCAGCCCATCGCTCGAGTGTTAAGGATTCTCGCTGAGCAAGCCGGTGTGAACTATATCGAACCTAATATTCCTGTAGACGAGCGAATCTCAGTTACGCTAACCAATCTGACACCAATCCAAGCGTTTTATCAAATCGCTCAATCCCGTGGATTCCAGGTCGTCACTGATGGCCAACAGTACACCTTACGTCGATCAGATATTGATAGTCCGAGCTTCTACCTCACCAAGCGCTATGTGATTCGAAACCAGCCGGCCGAATTTCTTCTGCAACCTATCGCCAATTTTCTCGGAATTAAGGTGAGTCAGGCGGCTCCCAATTTTCCCGCTTACCCCAAACCGGAGAACACCAACGTGACGCCAGACGCGCTGGCCATCTCGAGCGGTACCGGATCTGACCAGAGTCGTCCGCGCTACGAACCCGGCTCTCCGTTCGATGCCCCGCTCTCCACCGGTGGATTCCAAAAGAATGGGCAGAGCTCAGTTTTTGTCGAGCGCAGCAGTAACTCACTTGTGGTTCGAACTACGCCGGATCAGCAGGAACTCGTCAATGCAGAACTTCAGCGACTGGATCGTCGCGAGCAACAGATTCTCATCAAGACCTATGTGATCGAGGTAAATGAAAACAACTCTATCGGTGGTGGGATTGATTGGAGTCAAACGCTTGGCCTACAAAGCGGGCAAGGAGCTAAGTTTTCTTTGACTGGCAACGCAGGCATACCTCCAGCCACCAATCTTCAAACGGTGACAGGAAAGCTTCTCGCCCCAGGATCCTTTTTTTCGAACGGCCTCGTATTGAACCTTTCGGATGTGCAAGTGGTAGTTCAAGCGCTGCAAGCCAAAGGGCGGATCCGCAGCAATAACTCCCCAATGACAGTCGCAAAAAGCGGCATGCCAGTTACAATCCGGTCAGACACCAAACAGACTATATTCCTCCAGACTCCCGGCACCCAAAACTATGGGCCGAGCACTACTCCCTATACATTTACTACCGGCTTAACCATTGATGTCGTGGCTCGTATTTTAGAAGGCGGTCTGGTCGACATGAATCTGAATCCAACCCTGTCGACGATCGCGGGAACGAGTGCCGCCCAACCGGGGACAACCACGCAAATCCCAATCGTTTCTACCCGAAGCACCACCGCAAACATTACAATAAAAAGTGGGCAGGCCGCGGTGATTGGAGGAATTCTGCAGGATAGCGCCACGTTTAATCAGAATGGTGTCCCGGGCCTTTCTAAAATACCGGTGCTCGGCTATGCATTTCGCACAAAATCACATTTGAATCTGCGCACTAATCTAATCGTCATCGTGTCGCCGACAATTATACCGGCGACTAACCAGCGCCGGGACCGGTTAGGCCGAGGCGAAAGGCGAATTCTTGAGGATTCCTCTGATCTTCCAGGAGAGCCCCCTTTGGCCGGGGGTACTACCGGAAAAGAGATACGACCCCAAAAATTCGTGCAGGAAGAGGATGAATAATTGCCGCCATTCACGAGGGTTTTCACTAGTCGAGGTCTTAGCTTCCTGCGTGGTGTTTTCTGTAGCCGCAATCGGTATTACCGCGGTCTGGCGACTGGCTGACTACAAGGCATTGCTAGCCCGACTAGATCACCGGGCCGACCAGGTCCTACGAGAATACTACGAGCTTCAAACATTTGCTCCCAAGAGCGCCAAACCGTTGACCGATGTTACATTGCCCGGAGGCTATGCTCCTCAAGATCCGCTGAATGGATTTTTGTATCATCCTTTGAAATGCAACAGTTCGCACAGCAATCCACAATATGACGACCTGATTCAGTATTCGATAAGCCCCTCGTTCGAGGGCGGTAAGCTAACGCTCACGTATACCGTTCCAGGGTATAGTAATGAGGCTGCCCAAACTTTCATAAAAACTGTCACGCTGAATCCATTGCCAACTCCATGAGTATTGTGGCACGCAGAAAAACTGAGCTCGGCTTCACGTTGATAGAAATGCTGGCCGCGTTGCTTGCTGCGGTTGTAGTCATGGGAGCGGCTACCGGGTTTATGCTTACGGCAGCAATTCGGCAATTTAAGGTGCTTGGCGCAAATACTCTGGAAGCACAACACGAAAGTCTGGCCGAAGCGATGGCCATCTCGATAAAGAGCGCGACTGTCTTCCAGATCTATGCAGTGGATCCTGGCATCAAGTTTGGATCATCGCTGGCTCCAGGTGAACCGGAGGGAGATTTCTTGGTCTGCGAGCGGCCAGGTTTAGTCGAGGAATTCGGCTTTGCCGGAAACCAGATCAGTTATACGCGACTCGATGGCGGGAGTCCGCGAAAGAGATATTTCGACCACGCAACTGCGATGGGTGCCGCATCTCTATTCGATGCAAACCTTGGCATCATCCAAGCCCACTGGAACGTGACCACTTCGATCGATCTGGTCCCGTTTAGCGTGTATGGACTTCCGCTCCCAATGCGGTAGATCCGTCCCGACAGGAGATTTCTATGCGATGGAACGATTGCCGGAAATCTGGTTCAACGCTGGTTTTAGTGCTAGCTGCCGTCGTCGTTGCCACGCTGATCGCTGTCTCATATTTGATCTTTACCGATAACTTTCGCGAACGAGCGGCCAGGACGCTCGATCAAGACCAAAGGGAAATAACAGCGGAGCAAGGCATCCTGGAAATAGAAGAACAAGTTCGCAAGCAGCTCATCAGCTCCGGATCTGCAGGTCTTGGCACCGTGAATGCAAACCAGTCGCTTTCGTTCACGAACACACTGGTGGGTCATAGCGACACCCCTTTGCTGACCGTCGCTCCCATCGTACGATTACAAGATAGGGCAAATCTCACCTCCCTTGTTAATAGTGACCCGTTTGCAGCGGCGTTGGCTCGAGTGCAATTGCTCGATGTCACAGTACTCTCGGAAAGGGTGCTAGACGAGAGACAACGGCTTCCCGATGTTCAGCTGACGGTGACACCCCAGATTGCGGTTCGAGAAATTCCGGTCTCGCAGTTCACCGTCTATTCGGCCGGTGATCCATTCGTCATCGCGCCGACCCCATTTGGGACCAATGTGGGAAGAGTCTTTTCCCAATCGAGCATCAGCATCGCTGCTAGTTTCTTTTCTGGTTTTCCGGTGATTTCAAAGGATCAAGTCACTTTTAATTTGGGTTCCCTGCAAATTAGCGATGTCGACAGCCCAAACGGTCTGATCGGAGTGTCAATGAATACTGAAATGGCTGGCCCGACTCCGGATTCGCAGCATGATTTCTTGGCATACGCCCGAACTCGTTTTGATTCGAAGCTGATTACCAATGACGTACTGCCGATTGAGTGCGCTCCGGTAGATCTGATATATGACACGAGTTCCAGCCGAGGATTGAACTTCGACTTACTCCAGAGCCAATGTGATCTAATCGTCGTCGCCTATGTTGGGAGCACGTTCAACGAAAAGACCGGATACCAAATGGTAGTAACCGGGAGAAACGGAGTATCGTACCCCACACTTTACCCGGGACAAGGCCGTCTTAAAGAATCGGTACCTCTCGCGGCTTACCGGAATAAAGACAATCCCGGGCAAATACTGCTAGCCTTGGACTACAAAAAACTCCCAAGAAACTTCACATCAGTATACTTGGTCGCACAAGATGGCACCGGTAAACCCGCAAACAATGCGATCGTTCTAATCCGAGGAGCACAAATAGTGAACGGTCCCTTATCGATCGTCACTCCACATCCAATAGTGATAGCCGGAGATTTCAACGCGGTTGGTGACGCCTTTCCCTGCTCGATCATCACCGCTCAAGATGTTCAGACCCAATCCGCCAATTGGGCAAACGATTCGTTGGGTCCGCCCTGAACTCGTCTTCTTATGCCTGCATGATCGTGAGATCAATAGTGCCATCCCAAGGCTACGATGCGCTGAACATCGTTATCCTGGATCATCTCGTGAAGCTGCTTGGACTCAGTGGATCGACGAACGATGTTTCGATCATCTCCGACTTCTTTATGTTCGAGAATAGCCTCGAACCAATGGTTCGGTGGCAACGGGGGTCATTCTTAGAATGGTACGCTGAAAAGACCGATCTGCCTCTGAATGTCCTTCTCGGCAAAATCGTTAGAGACTACCCGGTTATACCTTTCGATTCGGGCCTCCTGGGAGCTTTTCCGAAAAGCGTCCAGATTCCACCGCTAACTGTTCCGCTGGTGCCCGTTTCTCGGCGAGATTCAGAACTCACCCTGACTTCATGGATTCCCGGAATGGAAGCATTGTTGGACCGACGCGAGTTCGAATTGCTCAACCAATTCTGGGGAGTCCGGCGGATTGGTGTGGTCTGGTCCGAACCCGGACCTTTGCGGGAGACGATAAAGCAGTTCGTTAACGGCATTGATTTGCGACCCGCTGATCGGCGAATTGATGGTGAAATCGAGAATGGAGCTATTCCTTGGATTGATTTAGATGGGGTGACGCCAGCGGAAAAAATCAACCATTGGTTCAGTCCGGTTCTTCAAAGAAGGTACCAAGCTTGCCCGGTTTATTGTGGGAAGCGACTCCTCACGTTGGCGGTCGCGAAGCCGCTCGATCCATTGACCAAAGCGGAAATAGAAGGAGTTCTTCGACACCGGTTCTCGGTGCAACAGGTCTTTGCCGACCCGATGCCGCTCCAGCGTTTCATTACGGCCTCGGAAAGCAAGGCCATCAACACTGCTGGCATTGTGCGTGCGATGATCGGCCTTGATAGCCAGACGCGCGAAGCTGACCCGCTCGAGATTATCCAGGCGGACAAGCTTCAAGAATCGAGGGTCCGATCTGAGGTCGATGAGCAAGCGGTTATTAAGTTCGTCCATTCCATCCTCTACAAGGGAGTGGATCTCGGAGCGAGCGACATCATGTTTCAAGAATTTCCGCAAAAGCTTCGGGTAAGATACAAGGTCGACGGCGACTGGTTCGACGAGAATGGCGAATTCCCTGGCCGAATTGCCAAGCAAGTGATTTCTCGAATTAAAGTGATCTCCGGTCTTGAAATCCAGTATATGCGGCTGCCGCAAGACGGCACTTTTCCCATTAAGATCGATGATCAACGCTACGATTTTCGCGTAAATACTTCTTACCAATCTCAGGGAGAACAGGCCGTGCTGCGGTTACAGCGCGATCAACGGCACGTCAAGGCTTTGCCGGAATTGGGAATGCCTTCTCGCTATGTTGAGGCGGTTGACGACCTGATGAACGGTGATAATGGGCTGCTCATTTTATGCGGCCCGACCGGCTCCGGCAAAACAACGACGATCTACAGCATTCTGCGATCAATAGACGCGCTAAAGAATAATGTGTTAACCGCTGAGTCGCCGATCGAGGTACTGCTCGAGAATATCAGTCAAACTCAAATCGATGACGACGGTCCGTACAGCTACGCAATGTGGGCACGCGGAATCCTGCGCCAGGCGCCCGATATCGTCATGATG
>JBEEIB010000150.1:0-2620 GCA_041167675.1 Verrucomicrobiota bacterium | reverse complement strand
CACCGCACGCACAGCCCTGCCTGTTGGGAATGGGCTTCCGTGGCCCTCTCCTCTTGGAGCGTGCGACGTGGCGAGCACCTCTGGCATTAACACCTCATTCAGAGTCTCTTGCGAGATCGGTGGCGGGCTCGGTCCGGCAAGGACAAACCCTCCTGCAACGCCGGTGGCCTAAGGCGCCGCTGGACCGAGCCAGCAAAAACCAATCAGCAGCGGTCGCGATGCGTCGGGCAGCAAGCCTGGAATATGACCACCGGGAAGAGAACCCAAAGCCCACAGACCTGAATCAGGTTTTGAATCGTGGTCGGGGAGAGAGCATCCACAAGGGGATGCTACAACATGGTCGGGCTTCGTGCAGTATGCTCAAAAGAAACCGAGCTTATGCGAATGAGGCTCAAATGAGCATGTCTACCGCTGAAAAGTATGCCCGCCGAGCACGAAATTCCGATAGCCTCGAGGATGTCGCCTACAATATAGCATGTGCCATCGATGAACTGGTTCAAGCGATTCGGGATTTGGAAGCGCGAGTAAAACGGCTAGAATCAAAGATGCGATAGGACCGAACTTGCTGGCCGATATCCGCTCTGATGCTCAGATGACTTACGGGTGAGAGCGTCAAGCAACCTGCTTCATCAAGAGCAGAGCACCTGCGTGAGGCGGTTAGTCCCCAGACATGCATCAACTTTTTGGTTTGGCGAGGTCGCCACGAATATCTCGGAACTCGGTCGGCCCTTTAAGAAGACGCTGTTTCCGCGTCTTGCGCTCTTCATCGGATGTCGATGGGTCGATGAGCTTATCAGATTTGCCGGGATGCTAAATCGAGCGCCTTCGATGCAGCTTCGAAGCTTCGCCGCTGCGATTTTTATCCCGGTCCGCAGATCGTGTTCGGGCCGCTAATGGCGGGCCACATCAGATCCTCGAATTCACGGCGACGCTATCAGGCTTACAAACGTATCATTAAAAACGCGCCCAGGAACCCGGTCAGCAAAACAGCAGCCGCGACGAAAAGGTTGAAGGCCAGTTCTTCGAGCCCCATCAAGTACAAACCACTAGAAGTCGATCCTTGGATTTGCGGGAATGCTCTCTAGGGAGCCATCGCTGTCTGGTTCGGGTCTGCCGAGAATTTCACCTGCTGGCCGAAATATAGGCGACGAAAGTCGTGCTCTGTCAAGCAATTGCGGTGCATTGTTTTCCGGAACTCAGAGCCACTGACGTATGTTGATCTGTGCTTTGGTAGAATGAATGGACTGGGTGACCCTTCGCCGGTAATTGGAAGATGCCCTCCCTTGACACCGCTGTGATCTTTCTTGCCGGAATCACTTTGTTTGCGGCCTTTGTAAATGGTGCCCTCGGCTACGGGTTTTCGTCGCTCACCGTGCCGCTTGCGCTCGTTTTTTATACAAATCGTACCCTGAACCCCGCAGTCGTCTTGGTCGAAGTCCTCATTAACTTATACGTTCTGTTCATCAATCTGAATGGGGTTCCGGCTGTATTGAAAAGGGTATTTCCCATTCTCATCGGGCTGCTGCCTGGCATCGCAGTCGGAGCCTCTGTTCTTGCTTTGCTTGAACCTGGTTGGATCAAATTCGGCACATACACGATTATTCTGCCTCTCATCCTTCTCCAGGCGGCCGGTTGGCGGAGGCCGCTTCGGTCGAGATGGCTGATCGGTCTTCCTTTTGGAACAGCACTGGGCATCCTTTACTCAGTCACCACTATTTCAGGACCTCCTTTAGCGATTTTGTTCAATAATCAAGGCCTGGTCAAAAATGAGTTTCGAGCTGGTCTCGCATTGGTTCGCGTGGCTGAGTCGAGCGTGACCGCCATCGTGTATCTCCACCTTGGCTTGTTTGTAGTCGAAAGCCAGAACCTCCTATCAGTGATTATACCCAGTGTTGTGGTTGGAATACCGCTTGGCGCGTATGTCATCCGACGACTTGATGCAGAGACGTTTCGTCGAATATGCATGAGCTTTGATGCATGGATCGTGGGATTTGGTCTGTCCCGGGTGTTGATCGAGTTGAATTTAATGGAAACCCCGTGGGCCTACAGCGTCACGGCTGTCACTATTTTGATAGACATTTATTTGCTGTACATCTTCTTTCGTAAAAAGAGTGGGGTCAGAGCCACAACCAGTGCGGGCTCCGCTGGGACCCCGCGATCGGAGTGGAGCGCGTGATTGCGCTCCTTCGGTTATGACGGAAGTAGCCCTCGACCCCTTCGGTTCCGTTGGCAGCTTGCTCGGTTACGTTATCGGGATGCTGGGTACTGGGTATTGCGATGCTGGTATACATTGTTTGGCCTGAATTTTTCCCGGCATTTCGGCCGCCGCCATAGGCGCAGCCGCACATAGTCATGGCCGCTTATGGCACACCGCGTCAAATTGCTGCGGTGCGAAGGTTCGGACGCGATCGGAGCGAAGCGGACATGCCGAGAGCGTTGGAAGCGCGTCGATCTGACGAAAATGCCGAGTAGGCCCGGGGAATTTCACCCCGGGCCTCTCACAGAACCGGACTTGACACTCTCGCGTCATCCGGCTCGTGCCACCGCGCGAAGGCTGCCGCCTTCCATTGAACATCGGGTTCCTCCCGTTGCCGGTTGACCCGAGCCAAATGGCGATGAC
>JBEEIB010000149.1:0-6364 GCA_041167675.1 Verrucomicrobiota bacterium | reverse complement strand
CGAAGGTCGCTATGCCCGCATTCAAGAAAGCTCCGTCGAGATGATCCGCAAATGTTTTGATTTCGTCACCTAGCGCCTGGGCGGCAGCCAGATCACCGGAATCCGAGGGAAGGACGACCACGTCGTTGAGAGTCTTTTTAGCGGAAGCAAGAGTTTCGGGATTGCGTCCGGTGACGATGACCTTGGCGCCTTGGGCGCTTAAGAGTTGGGCCGTGGCCAGGCCGATCCCGGTAGTTCCGCCAGTGATAAGAATGGTTTTGGTGTTCATGTAGTATAGATCGTTAGTTCAGTACTTATGAACTATTGGACTAATTGTCAAGTCCGTGTTATAAAGACTTTGTGAGGCCGCTCTTCCATCCCGCTGTCAGCGACATTACTGTCGACGGCCTCCTCTATGCCTTGTCCGATCCCGTGCGCGCCCAAATCTACGCGGAAATGGCCACATCGGAATGCCCCCTGAATTGCTCCAACTTCCGCAAAGTCGACAACCGCACCTTGCCCAAGGCGACCCTCTCCCAGCATTTCAAAATCCTGCGCGAAGCCGGCCTGATCCGTAGCGAACGCAAGGGCGTCGAAATGCACAACACGACCCGTTGCGCGGAACTCAAGGAACGTTTCGGCGACATGCTCGCCGCGATCCTCACTACTTACGCTGCCCAAAATTCGCGCCGGTGAAACTCAGACTTTCGGTCGAGCGAGGAGTTGGTCACTCTTTTCTGAGTCTTTGACGTTTCCTTGTCGCCGAGTACGCTTCGTACTCATGGCCGGCGCGCTCAATAAACGCGGCGAAGGTCGGGTTCTTCTCCACGCCATCCTTAACGCCCGAAGTCACTGTGTTGGCGGCAAAGGCAATCGCACCAACCCGGTCTGGGTGACGGTTCGCCAGGTCGAGGATCGCTTTGGATCAAGTGGTTAGTTAGCGCTAACATGCAATAATATTAACAAATTATTAACACGTTGCTAACGACTGCTTTCAATTTGAAAGAACGACCGAATCTTGGAGCTCGCTCTTTTCTTTGGCCGTCTTGTCTGCCTGGCGAAATACGCGAAGGAGCAGGAACGAACAAAAGCTCGAAGCCCCCTGTTTTGAAGGTCGCGACTTGGACGCAAATGAAGTTTCTAGTGGGGGCAGGTTTTTGAGGACCTGGACCTCTCCGACGCAAAATCGTGATCTGCGCGCAGCCGGCTGGTTTCAGCGTGCAGGGTGAACCGGGAGATGACAAAGGCAATCACGGCGGAGATAGCGATCCCGATTACCATTGGCTTCGGCGCGCCGTCGGCGAAGACGCCAGACACGGCCATCACAGCGGCGCCCACGACGAACTGCAGCGCCCCCATTAGTGCAGAAGCCGTGCCTGCGATCGCGCCATGATTTTCGAGCGACAAAACAGCCGTAGTCGGCAGTACGAGGCCCAAGAACCCATATCCGATGAACAGGAAAATCATCATGAGCGCCAGAGTGTCGGCGCCCGCCAGAAACAGTACGGCTACGATGCTCATGGCGATGGCGAATCCAGAGACGGCCACGCGAATGACGCGCGTCAGACCGTATTTAGCGGTCATGGGCGCCGTCAACTGGCTGAAGCCGAAAAAGGCTGCCGCGTTGAGAGCAAAGCACAGGCTGAACATGGTGGGCGTCAACCCATAATGGTTGGTGATCACGAATGACGCGCTCGCCAGGTAGATAAAAAAGGACGAAACCCCGAAAGCGCCGACAAAGGTCAATCCAAGAAATGCGGGGTCAGTAAGGAGCTTGCGATAGGCCGCGAACGCACTTGCCCATGAACTTTCGGCGCGATGGTGGATTTCCCGCGTTTCCTGCAACTGTGTAGCAGCAAGCAGGAAGGCGATAGCGCCGGCGACGGTCAGCGCCCAGAAGACGCCTCGCCAGCCAAACCCCGCGATGATGAAGCTTCCAGTGAGAGGTGCCAGGAGCGGGGAAATACTCACGACGAGCATCAGAAGCGACATGAGCCGCGTTGCATCATGGCCGGTGTAAAGGTCGCGTACGATCGCGCGAGGAACCACCATGCCGGCACACGCGCCCAACGCCTGCAGTACTCGAAAGCCGATCAGCACATTGACATTCGGTGCGAAGGCGCACCCCACGCTGCCGATGGTGAAGATCGCAAGACCGACATAAATCGGCATTTTGCGGCCGAATAGGTCCGAGAGTGGCCCGTAAACGACCTGGCAGACGCCGAGCGTGAAGAAAAACACCATGAGGCTCATTTGCACCGCAGCTGGGCTGGCGTGCAGCGCGCCCCCGATCGAGGGCAGCGCCGGCAGATACATGTCGATCGCAAATGGGCCAACGGCGGTTATGAGGCCCAGCACAATGGCAAGTTGAAGAAAGGGTCGTATCTTCAAAATACTAAGTTATCCCTATCGAATGCCGCTCTAGTTGGGATCAAAACCCCCAACCAGTTGTTGTTATCCTGAAAAATAAAATGATGCATCAGCTAACCTGGATGACGAATTTGCCAAACTGTTCGTTCGATTCCAGATATTCGTAACGTTGGGATCTAGCCCCAATCTAGGGTTTTGATGAGAGTCACTAGAGGCCGGTAAAGACAAGATAAGTCAATTTTTGTCTGAACTGACGTAATCGTTGACTCAATCATATCGGTCAACGGGTCACTAGTCTGCCTGCATAGCGTGCACTTGGCGTTCGGGTGGAGGCAAAGTGGAGAGTTGCTCCGCGATTCGGTAAATGCCCGCAAGCATCTCCATTGCCGGATCCGACCAAATGTCGAGGTGATCTTTGATAATCTCCGGCGGAACCGTCGCTATCCAATAGTTTGATGCGTATTGTTTGCGGGCCTCCTGAGCCTCAATGTTAGCTTGAAGATCTGAGGGTTCCCGAATGATCCAGGATTGGACCGTTCCGTCCGGCAAATTTGTATAAAAAGTGTTTCGCGGATTGTCCGCACGCAGGTTGCGAGAAAACAAGGTGTCCTCGGTGCTCAGGCCGGTGGGCACGGTTCCGGTGGTGCGTTCAACCAAACGGTTGATCAAGTACTGATTGTGGCCGGGTGTGAGGTCGTAATACTGCCATGCGGGAACCGCCGGTCCGGCATTTCTGAATGGATGATATCGACGTTGCAGATCCGGTGCAAAGCGCTTGGCCCAGTTACCGAGCGGATGAAGAACGCCGGTGGCCCAATCGCCGGTTGACGTGATGGACACGATGCGCGGCCGGGCGGACGTCTTATGATCAAGCTGGAGGAATTCACCAAGTTGCTTAGCATAAAGTGAAGGAGCAGCCGAGTTTAGGAAAAAGATCAGATCAAAGGGCCAGCGTGCATTCAGCGTCTTCTCTTGATTCCACTCCGAATTAATGAGACTCACGCTCGATTGTCCAATCGCCTGCTCCAACATTAGCGCCCCGAACGAGTGCCCAATGATAAACACCCGGTGATGCCGACTATTTCGCTCTTCCGTGGGACTCTTCAGTTTAAAGGCCAGGCTGAATACGGCGCGGGCGAGGGGTACCCGCGATAGGTGGAACTCCGCCCGATCCTTGATCGACCAGTAACTCAGGTATCTTGCCCGCGAAATTAGGGCATCGGTGTTTTTCGAGTTGTTCCACTTGGGATCGGTCAGTTCTGCCCCAAAATCCGCGTGCAGCTGCGGATCAATCTCGTTTGTTTGGTTGATTACCGGTAAGTACTGAGCACCGCGCCAACCAAGATAGACCCCTTCGACCCGCAAATTTTGTGAGCGGATTGAACTTGAATCGGCCAGCCGGCGCAGAAACTAACAAAATGAAGCACGTCTCCGGATTGAGCGTTGTTCATCCACCCGTGACAGTAGATGACTAATAGCACGTCCGATTGCGCTTCTGGGTGTCCAGTACCTTCAAAGAGTTCTCGAACTGGTCAACACCAAGAAAACTGCCTTTGCCATTAAACTCAATAAATGAGCAGCCATAGTTATGCCCGTCAGCTCGATGAGATTCGATGTAGGCGCTATTACCAGGCGTTAAGGAGTTTACAACCTGCCGAGTTTTAATATTCCGAGGAGCACAACTACCTAACATAACCATGATTGTTGCCAGGGTGGACAGTATTCGGACGGCGGCCATCAGATGTCGCGCAGTTGATTAGAACGAATAGAGGCTAGAATTTCGTAGTCGATCGCTATTTGTCCTAACGCCGCAATTGTTGCCCCAACTGACAGAAAGACGCGATCAGGCAGGCACTGAAATCGCCGCTTCGCTACTGGGCGCGTTGGTCGTCGATCATCTCTCCCGGCACCCCTCGCGTTACCAAGCACTAACCCAGGTATATCAGGGTTGGTGTGTTACTAAGAGTCATTTGGGCTGCCAGCCGCAATCCAACGAGTCGAACCTTTGTTTTTTTGTTTTGGGAAGCGAACTCGACGTCGAAGCGGGAAGAGATCGAGATGAAATCTCTTGGCTAACCATCCCGCAATGCCTTTGGGCATGGTCAAGGTAATGATAATTGCAAACGCCCCCAGCAACATTAAATACCAGGGACCGAGATCGGCGAGGAACCCACGCAACAAGAAGAATACGATCGTGCCGATCAGTGGTCCCTCTATTCGTCCGATGCCGCCGATCACGACAATGAAAACAACAAATGCCGTCCAGTGCCCAGACAAGGATTGCGGCAGTTAGAACAAAAAACCGCGGGTATTCAAAGTACTGGGCTCTAGTACCGCCCAAATAAATACATGCAGCCGGGCCAGACTTGGTGGCACCCCTGAAAACAATGCCTCTCTACGAAGAAATAATCGCACGGACATCGGCCGGTCATTGGCGAACGCGCTGCAGAGGCCATACTGACCGCCTGTAAACTGTAGGGTCGAGCCATCGATTGTTGACTGACCCCTTCTGGAAAATCCTCAGGTTTAGGACAAGCGCGGAACGCACGATAGAAAACTTTCAGTTCATGACTGAAGCGGCTCCACTGTTCTATACCGCGCCGGCCACCGTGGTGACTCCCAAGGACTGTTCTACCAGATCGGCTGCAGCAGAGAGTCCGTTGGCCTTTACAATCGCTTTCTGGATCCGGCGAGCATTGTCACGGTAAGTCGCATCGCTCAGCACCTCACCTAGAAGGGTTGAGAGATGGGTAGCGGTCAACTTGTCTAGCGAGGTGACTACACCGGTTTTGTGGTAGGCTATTCTTGCGGCAATGCCGGGCTGATCAAAGCTTACCGGGATAGCCACTTGAGGGACACCCTGCGCAAGAGACTCTAGCACGGTGTTCACCCCAGAATGCGTGATACAAACTGAGGCCTGCTTTAATAGTTCCAATTGAGGCGCCCGCTTGACGATGATCGCATTACTAGGAACCGGTCCGATCTGCTCCGGCCCGAGTTGATCGCCAATGGAAAGAACTAACTGCACGCCCTTATGCTTCGCGACACCGGCGGCAATAGTGCGGAAGACCTCCGCTTGACCATTCAGTATTGTCCCCATTGAAGCGTAGATCAGCGGCTCTCCGGTTAATCGCTCCCAAGGGAAATTCACCTCGTCCCGGCCTTTGCCATCATGGAACGGCCCAGTGTGATGAAAATGCGATGGCCAATTAGAATTCTCAAAATCGAACTCCCTGGGAGTTTGGGTGAGCCACGCGATTTTGGACAAAGTGAAACCGGGGTCCTCCCAATCGATTTTGAAGCCGGCGTTCCTCGCATAGGCTTTGACCCCGTCGTTGCCAAGCATTTTAGCAAACTTGGCCACACCTTTCCGGTTTCTGGCTATAGCTTCAGGGGTTGGCTGGTGAGAATCACCGGAGATACAGAGGGGTGTGTAACCAGAATAGTCACAATGAATTGCGACCGCCACGTGGATATAGGGTATGCCCAATTTCATCGGCGCCAGTTCGGCATAAAATTGGATCGTGTCAATAATGAGGGCATCGACAGCGGTCGCCTCGAGCATGGCGGGCATTGATTTTAGCATCACCTCTGTTCGCTGTACCACTAGGCCGATGGCAAATCCTAAAGCGTCATCTCCGTGCAGCTTGCTCACTTCGGGCCGGTTCTCGCTAATGGGATCCCTATCGTCACCAGGAACACACGGCAAACCGTGAGCGCTCGAAGAATAAAGGAAGACAACCTCATGGTTGCGCCGCTGCAGTTGACGCGCGAGTGCCGTCATCGGATTGAGGTGACCCGGTTGATTTAGACAAATAAAACCCAGTTTCATAAATAGTACTCCCGTTATAATTCTGGCAGCGTTGACCGGATGGTCAGATTGCATTCATTTTGTTGGGCGTACTAAAACCCGCCATTTTGGAAACAGACGTTCATTTGTCCCAGCTGCCGCAATCGTTGTCTGAAATCAGCGCAACAATCCCACTTAGGCTCTCGTCAAGGCGGACGGGAAGGA
>JBEEIB010000148.1:0-3237 GCA_041167675.1 Verrucomicrobiota bacterium | reverse complement strand
TGTCGCGATCCAGAATCCCCAGGTTGTTGAGCGTCGCCGCGACGCTAGGCAGATAGGCCTCCGGATCTTTCTGCGCCAGCTTACGGTAGATCTTCAGTGATTCCTCATATTCCTTCCGAGCCTCCTCAATCCGGTTCTGGTCGCTATTTAGAATCCCGAGGTCGTTGAGCGTCGCCGCGACATAAGGCAAATAGGTCTCCGGGTCTTTCCGCGCCAATTCACGGTAGGTTTTCAGTGTCTCCTCATATTCCTTCCGGGCGTCCTCAATCCGGTTCTGGTCGCGATCTGGAATCCCCAGGTTGTTACGCTTGTCCGCAGGCTCGGCATTTTTTCCATCTTTCCTCGTCCAGTCCATGCATATCTGCCGCCCCGGTTCTCCGTGACCGGTCGCGATCTGCAATGCACCAGAGCCAGAGGAGAGCAACAACCAGGCGACCAAGACCGCTAGCACACGCCAACGCCGCGCATGAGGCAAGAACGCCATAGACTAAGCTAAGCCCAATGTCCCACGCGGCTGATGAAATTAAAATGACCGATCCTCCTGGGCGCACACAATCGTTACTCCAGTCGCCACTTCGACGGTCGATCCCTGGGCAATCTTGACCTTCATCGTCGAACCGTCGTCAAGGGTCAGCCCGACATATCGCTTAAATGCCGCGACGCTTTTTATCCCCGCTTTTGGTCATATAATGTTTTCATGAGCTTTCCGCCGCACCGTCATGATTCATTTGGCGCAAGCCGGAATCTACCGCGCCAAGTGGACCGAGGACATTCACCAGGAATGGATGCGCAATCTTAAGAAGAGATATCCAAGCCGCCGCGATCAAGGTGGGCGCACAGGTAATCGTCACCTGCATCACTGACCACTTCCCAAGCGAGGCCCTCGCGGAACATGACATCGAAGCGCAACATCCCGACGATTTTCTGATGTATCAGAAAGAGGAAAATTTGAGCGTAGTGCTTTCCCAGTTGCAGCGGTGCCGCAAAGAACAGAAAAACCCACCGTACTCGGCAGACGAATTAATTGAAAAATTTCGAGCTAGTGATCTTTCGCTGACCGCCAATTGGCTTTCGGAAGTAAAGCAACTGCTCTAAACGTCAACGACGCTCTCCTTGAATCGACCGAACGCGATGAATGGCCCAGAAGTCCGCGGAGTCCCGGCCTGTTATCCCAATACCACCGGCGAAGCTAAAACCCCGTCAGAAACCAATCCTCAGGATCTAGATGAGGTACCAGAGCCTGGGGCCGGTCAGAACACCGCGCTGAGCCGGGAAATCTCCTATTCCAGAACTCTATTGCCTTGGCGGCTGATCTGCAGCGTGAGGTAGTGCCGCCACAGTACTGGACGTTTGTGCAATACATATCGAAGCGGTAGCCATCTTCGCTTTCTTCCTCAAGTTTTCCGACACTGCCACAGAACGGGCAGGGCTTAATCTCAGGTTCTTCCATGCTCCCTGGTTGTTTGGCCGGATGAGGGCCTTGACCGGCGATCGATCGCATAGATGCCGCTTAGTTGGTGTTTGGCAACAAATGAAGGCGTACAACCCAAGCGGACGGAAATTTGGCGAAGGCTCAAAAGTTTAACTCCACGTGAAGTTGATGTGTTGTGTTACCTCTTAGGCGGTCAGCTCAATAGAGAGATCGCCGCGGAATTAGGTATTACCGAAAGAACGATCAAAGTTCATCGCGGGCGTGTCATGGAAAAGCTTGGCGTGCAATCAACTGCTCAATTATTCCCAATGGTGTTGCGTTACATAGCTTGGCCTGCTTGGCCGAAATTCAGACGCCGCCGCAAGAAGCCCAAAGAGCAAAGGCCGGCCAAGACTCGCGAGTGTGACGTAATTTATGTCAATCCGATCGGCGATCGGATCGGGTTCATTCATCTGATTTAACTTGCTGCTTCCGAAGCCGACTCTGCAAAGGATGCAGCCTAGAGGGGTTTCCTCTAGAGGAGAGTCGACGTATTGGTAGCGCGGCAAGAAGCCTAGAACCTCATGGTTGGCCCTGAGCGATTCCTGACGCGCGTCTTCGCGTCCGGGTCACCTAATTTGGCAAAAACCCGCGACCTGCAATAGTCGCTAGTGCAGTTCGCAAGCCGACGACTTAAGCTTCCTGAGCAGTTTCTCGGTGATTGGCTCTTTTGCAATCCGATCGGCCCAGGCTTCAGCTTCGTCGGTTCGGCCTTGTGCTCGCAACAGATCACACGCCAGGAGCGCATCCGGCAATAGCAAGTTTTCTCTTTCCTCTGAACGAGCCACAAAAATTTAGCACCCGAATGCTTCAGCATACCGCGGGCCAGCGAATCTATTAGAGTGGCGTTTGTCAGATCCGTCGCCATCGAAGCGTAGAAATCAGAAATGCTCTTAAGGCATTCAAAGCTGCCGTAGAGTTGCAGAGATGACCTGATTTTAAGGCCAACAGCATGAGGGCGCATGGCGGCGCCTGATTGTGGGATCATGACGCATACCAGCAATCCGGAAGACTGGGGGACGTTACCTTGAATCCGTAACCCCCCGGCCGTATGATCAAGCAAAGGTTTTATTGACGTGGATGCGAAATCTTTTGTAAGGCGCACCGTTCTTATTGCGTTGGTCGGTGCGCTGCCGACTTTTGTTAGCGTTGCATCAGCACATGGTGGGGGTCATTCCTCAGGTGGGTCAAGTGGCTCAGGTGGATCAGGTGCATCAAGTGGCGGTCACGGCTCGAGTGGCGGTCATTCCGCAAGCGGCTCTAACAGTGGTCATTCACCGAGTGGCTCGAACAGCGGTAGCGCATCGAGTGGCTCGAAGGGCGGTCATTCCAGCAGCGACCCAAGCACTGCCACTGCTACGACAGCAAGCGGACGAGCGGTCCCTGGTAGTCCTGTTCATTCAAACACAGTTCGACCACCTGTCCATGTTCGTCATTTTAGCACTGGCTGGGGGCACGGCGATTGGCGGGACGGCGAAGAAACCGTGGATTGGCAACACCATAATCGGCGCCGATTGTTCGGTTTCATTTGGTATTAACTAGATGGGCTTAATGACCCATCGAAACTTTTGAAGGCGTGGTCGGTAGTTTAATGATCCAATCAGCCGATGCCTAAAAAGCCGCTGCCGCAATTCGTCGCGCCGATGCAGGCTTCGTCTGTTAAAGAGCCGTTCGATTCTCCAGACTGGATTTTCGAAACCAAGCTCGACGGCTATCGAGCGATAGCGGTCATCGATTCAACTGGTAAGGCGCGGATTTGGTCACGC
>JBEEIB010000147.1:0-5767 GCA_041167675.1 Verrucomicrobiota bacterium | reverse complement strand
CGGCGGGATATCGCAGCTTACTGAAGACATAAAGCGGGCTATCAGGCCATAGTCTCACCCCGTTTGCGAAGTTCTTGATGTAGGCAATGTGCAAGCCGAGATCTCCCAGATTGTGGGGCGATTGAATGCGCATAGCCTCGCCATCGAAGAAAAGTAGCCAGCAAAAAGAACGGAGAGCGAACATGGCAAAGATAGTGCCGACCAGCCAAAGCCAGATGCTGCGATAGCGGAGGAGCGCACTCGCCTCATCGATCGGTTTACGTGCCGATGAATCAGGTGGGGTCGAAACAAAAGCCGCTACCCCGGCTATGGCGCCCAACATCAGAGAGATCGCGGAGATAGCTTCATTTAACCCACCTGCAGTCATGCCCAGGGTAAGAGCTGCGACACATGAGACAGCCACATAGATCAAACCCGCAGCTACAGGACGCATCGGCGGTCGATCAGCGCTTGCCGACAAAATCCGGCGTCATCCCGGGAAAGAAATTCTTAAATAAGCTGGCTCGCAGATACAGCTTGGAAGGATCCTGATAAGGCCGAATCGTCAATGGCTGCGTAAAATAACTGTCGCGCAATTTTGACTCGACTTCAGTGACCTTGTCTTCTTGCACCAGCAAGAAATCCGCATCCATCGTTGGAGGATAGTTCTCATGTTCGTAGTAGCCGATACGTGAGAAATCGCCCAGAATCCACGGCAATGGGTAGGGGCTGGCGCGAATGATGTGCCCGATGATGTGGTAATAAAGCGGGTCGCGGTGGGCGAGGGCGAGAACCGGTGTGGTGAGCTTGTAAATATCGTTATAGGTCTGGACGTAAACGTAGGGCTCCGTATCGGTGGTACATCGAAAATAGTTAAGCGTGACGGTATAAGCCAGTGATCCCGTCAACAACAAACCGGCAGCGGCCAGAGCCAGTCCCAGCCATCGCTTTGGGACGACCAGGACGAAAGTGCCAAAAATGAACAACAAAGGCCATATCACGCTGATAACGCACCAGGGTGTTTTGTAATGAACGATGCTGTAGGCGAGGAATAGACCGGCTCCATTAATCGCCAGGTAACGCAAGCTGATGTTGCGAAACATTTGGCAAAATCCACAAAGGAGCAGACCCACGCAGGCTGGCCACTCATAACGAGCAATCAGAGTCAGCCAATAATAAATTGGTTTTTCGTGCCCATTGCCATTGTGGCCGGTTTTAAACCAAGCATGGAATGTCTGGTACAAACCTTTAATTCCGCTCCAGTGAAAGAATGTCCCAGAGTAGAAGAAGACGATGGCGCCAATTCCGACCAGGCAGACCATCCCCAGGTCCACCCTTGTCCATTTTTGTTCGGCCGGAGCGGGATTCTCGACCGGTGAGATTTTCATCGAAATAAATAGCAGCGGTATCGCAATCAGGGCGCACCCGAGATGGATGATGTAGGTTTCCTTGGTCAGGATCATTCCGGCAATACCGATTCCGGTGTACCATAGATAGTCAGTAGTTCCGCGCTGCCACAGTCCGAGGAGGCCGAGCAGGAACATCATGGAAAAGAGGAGAAGCCAGACTTCGTGGATCGAGTAGCGGCAATAGAAAACGAACCCTGGCGAAACGGCCATGGCGAGGGCGGCTAAGCGTGCCACTGCACGTGGCAGGACACGATCGAACTTCATTGCCAGCCAGACACATCCAATGCTCACCAGTACGACTGGGAGGCGAAGGGCCCAGAGGTTCCGACCGAACAGGTTTTGCGACAGAAAGAGAACGTAAAAATGGAGCGGACCGTGATAATTCGTGGGGTCGTATCGATAAAAACCGGTTTTGACCATTTGATCGACGAACCAGCCGTTAATCCCTTCGTCAAAATGCGGTGGCTTGATTCCCAGAAAAAGCAATCGAAGCGCAGCTGCCAGCAGCAGAATTGCCCAAAACATCCAGTCGCTTTCCAAGGCGGCGAGAACGCGCGTCACCATTCCTGCATTGCTGGAGGAAAAATCCACTCGCGCGTCTTTGCGACCGCTGCTAGTACGCGCAGGGATGCGCATTTTAGTGACGGGCGGCTGCGGTTTCATAGGGAGCAACTTTATTCGCTACATTCTGGAACATTACAAGCCGGCTTCCGTCACCAACGTCGATGTCCTGACCTACGCCGGCAATCTGGCTAATCTGGCCGGCGTAGCGGAGGAACACGGCGATCGCTACGAGTTTTTCAAAGCCGATATCGCAAATGCCGACCAAATGGATGCCTTGATGACCGAGCATCAGTTTTACGCCATCATTAATTTCGCCGCTGAATCACACGTCGATCGCAGCATCAATTCGCCCCAGAACTTCATTCACACCAACATCGTTGGCACGAGCGTATTGCTCGATACGGCGCGACGCCACGGTGTCCAGCGTCTCGTCCAAATATCGACCGATGAAGTTTATGGCTCTCTCGGCCCGGAAGGAAAATTTACCGAGCAGTCTCCACTTCAACCCAGCTCACCGTATTCTGCCAGCAAAGCGGGCGCGGACCTCCTCGTGCTCGCCTGTTTTACGACATTCGATCAGGACGTCGTCATTACGCGCTGCTCCAATAATTACGGGCCCTATCAATTCCCCGAAAAACTCATCCCACTCATGATCATCAAAGCGCTGCGTAACGAGCCATTGCCGGTCTACGGTGACGGCATGAATGTGCGGGATTGGATTCATGTCCGGGATCATTGCGCCGGGATTGTCGCTGCCCTTTTTGAAGGGAAACCCGGAGCCATCTACAATTTCGGTGGTGACGGAGAATTTCCCAATCTCGAAGTGGTAAAACTCATTTTGGACAAGTTGGGCAAGCCACACAGCTTGATCTCCTTTGTCACTGACCGGCTCGGGCATGATCGTCGTTATGCCATCGATTCGAGCCTGGCCAAGCGTGAGCTTAAATGGAAGCCGCGTCGCAACGCGCGAGACGGCATTGCCGAAACAGTTGATTGGTATCTGAGCAATGAATCCTGGTGGCAGGAACTCCTCGAGCGCGCCGGCCGGTATTGACCAACCGGTTCCTTTGTAGCTGCAACTGATCGATGCGCATTGTAATCGTGGGCGCTGGCGGACGACTAGGCGCGGCGCTTGCTCGCGAATATGCCAGCCAGTTCGACGTGCGCCGCTTCCGGCACGCTGATCTCAACCTTGCTGACAGTCATGCCATTCGTGAGCTGCTTTCTCCACTTGATTTCGAGTTATTGATCAATTGCGCGGCGCTGACCAATGTCGATTACTGTGAGTCTCATCGCGAGGAAGCCGTTTCGATCAATGCGGAAGGGCCAGGCGTTCTGGCAGAGCTATGCAATGAGAAAAAGGCCAAATTGATTCACATTAGTACTGACTATGTCTTCGATGGCAAAAAGCACATTCCTTATCGCGAAGAAGATGAAGCTGTTCCTTTAAGCGTTTACGGCCAATCAAAACGGGAAGGGGAAATTCGCGTTCTGGCGGTTTCCGATCGGCACCTGGTAGCGCGTCTTTCCTGGGTTTTTGGGCCGGATCGCCCAAGCTTTGTCGATCAGGTTATTCAGCGGGCACGCGAGACTGCCGATGTCGCTGCCATTGGAGATAAATTTTCCGCGCCGACCTACACGCTTGATGTAGCGTTATGGCTGCGAGCGGCTTGGGAAAACGATGTGACTGGGCTGCTGCATCTCGCGAATGGGGGCGAGTGCAGTTGGCAGGAATATGCGCAGTATGCCATCGATCGCTGTCATCAGAATGGCCTTGGCTTAAAGGCGAAGAAAGTTCGGGGTTTGGCCATGGCTGATATGAAGAGTTTTATCGCGCAACGTCCCGTTTATAGTGTTTTATTGAGCGCGAAGTTCACCCATGGCACGGGAATATCGCCGAGGAATTGGCAGGAAGCCGTTGCTGAATATATTGCGGTCTACCTAGCCAAAAAATGAAAATGCACATTGTGAAATTGGTCGCTCTTTTGGCCGCAACTATATTGGTCGGCAATGCGCGCGCTGGTCTCAAATGGGAACAAACCCAAATTGAGCTTCATCCCGCGCCCGGCGATGCCACCGCGGTTGGTAGTTTCAAATACAAGAATTCCGGTGACACGGCCGTCCATTTCAAATCGGTCACGACTTCGTGCGGATGCACCACGGCGGCGCGAAAAAAGGACGATGTTGCGCCGGGGGAAAGCGGCGAGATTACGGCGACATTTAAGGTAGGTGCGAGCACAGGCGTGCAACAGAAGACGGTGCGAGTGGAAACCGACGATCCTGCTTCCCCAGTAACTATTCTTGCGCTGCGAGCTGTGATCCCGCAGATGCTTGAGCTTCGTCCCAGTTTTGTCTTTTGGCAGAACAGCGAGCCACCCCAACCGAAAACCATTCTGGCAAAAGCGGCAAAGGAGCTGCATGCCAACAATCTGAAGGTTACCAGCTCCAGCGGCGATTTCACCACTTCGGTTAGTTCAGTTGGACAAAACCAATTCAAGATCGAAGTGCAACCACGCGACACATTGCATCCCGCGTCGGCGACCTTGACGGTTCAACCCGATAGTGGTGGTAAGCCTGTCTACGCGACCGCGCGCGTTGTCAACTCAGCTGTAAATACTCAATAGTGGGCCGGAGCAGGCCCATCCGCGAAGCGCTAGTTTTACTCTGCCTGGCCTTCTTACCCGCCTTGGGTGAGACGATCTATTGGCACAAGCAAATCTCCTGGACGCATCCGCCCCCGCAGGACGAGATCACGGTTGCTCAGGCACGAAGCTTAAGTGGCGCTGTAATGTGGATAGACGCGCGGCCGGAAGAAGAATTTGCTACCGGCCACATACCGGGCGCGATGTTACTCAACGCGGAACAGTGGGACGCTCTGCTCCCGGCAGTGCTGAATGCTTGGACCCCTGGTCAGAAAATAATCGTCTACTGTAGCAAGCAGAGTTGCGAAGCAAGTCGCGAAGTAGCGCGGCGACTGCGTGACGAGGCAAATCTGGCAAATGTTTTCGTTCTGGAAGGCGGCTGGGAAGCTTGGGAGGAGTCGAAGAAGTGAGAAGCGGCGAGGTGAAAGTCTGGATTGCCGGCCTGCTTCGTTTGCTTGTGGCCGCAACGTTTCTGTATGCGGGAGTAATCAAGGTGATAAGCCCGATTCGCTTCACCGGTGACATCAATAACTATCATATGCTGCCATGGCCGCTCACTGTTGCCCTTGGCTTTTATCTTCCATGGCTGGAGATCATTTGCGGACTAGCCCTGCTCTTACGTCGCTTCTATTACGGCGCCATTGGGATTCTGCTCGCCCTCACCTTGGTATTCATCATCGCGTCGGTCAGCGCGAAGCTGCGCGGAATTGACGTGATTTGCGGCTGTTTTGGTGGCCCCGGTCGAAACCTGAACTTTGCTGCCCATCTCGCGATCGACCTGGCTCTCTTGGCCGCGATTGCGGGTCTATGGCTTATCGACTCTCGAATCCGTCCGCAGCGCGCCTAAAGGTCAGTAAAGGGATCCGGCTTTTCGATCGTTCCAAAATCGCCTTGTTGCTGGATCAATTTTGCCACCAAGGCGGTCCAGCCGGTTTGATGGGATGCACCCAAGCCGGCCCCAGTGTCGCCGTTGAAATATTCATGGAACCAGTAAAAGTCACGGTCGGTTGCGGAATCAAACGCACCATCTAAGCCGCGCAAAGACGGACGCTCACCGTTGTCGTCGCGAACGAATAGTTTGATCAGCCGATTAGATAGATCGTTCGCGACTTCTTTCAAAGTAAGATAGTTCCCGGAGCCGGTGGGGCATTCCACTTTGAAATCGTCGCCGTA
>JBEEIB010000146.1:0-74296 GCA_041167675.1 Verrucomicrobiota bacterium | reverse complement strand
GATGCGGTCAGCTCTTTCAACGGTACAAACAGTCCGGTTCTCTTCTCAGCGATCCTGGCGGCAACACCAGGCTGATCAGTGGTAACCGGGATGGCAACTTGAGGAACGCCTTGAGCAAGCGCTTCCAACGCCGTGTTCAGTCCGGCATGGGTGATGCAGACCGAGGCGCGCCTCAGCAGTTCCAATTGCGGTGCGCGCCTGACGAGGATGGTGTTGCTCGGGAGTGATCCGATCTGTTCTGGATCGAGCTGATCACCAACGGAAAGCACGAGTTGAAGCCCTTTGCGCTTCTCGGTCGCTGCAGTAATCATGCGAAAGACGTCGGCCAGGCCGTTCATAAGTGTTCCCATCGACGCATAGATGAGAGGCTCTCCGGTCAGTCGTTCCCATGGAAAATCGACTTCCATGCGGCCGGCACCATCGTGGAAAGGCCCGGCATGGTGGAACTGCGGTGGCCAATGCGAACTTTGAAAGTCAAATTCCCGAGGACACTGTGTGATCCAGGCCAGCTTCGAGATCGTGGCGGAGGGATTGTCCCAGTCGACATCCAGGCCGATGCGCTCTGCATATGCTCTACCGATTGCGATGGTGGGGTGCGCAAACGTCTCGAGAAAACTCTCCACGCCCTTTCGGTTCCTGGCCAGAGCTGCAGGGGTAGTCTCATGCGGCCAGTCATAGAAACAGAGTGGCGTATGGCCGGAGTAGTCGAAGTGCAGCGCGTTAGCGACGTGGGCATACGGCATACCAAGGCTCATCGGCACTAACTCGGTATAGGGCAGAGCGGTGTCGACTACAACTGCATCGACCGCGGCTGCAGTTAGCATCGCCGGTAATAAATTCAACATCGCTTCTACTCTGTCCGCGATATTCTGTATTGTAACCCGCAGCGCTTCCTCTCCCTGGAGCTTGCTCACTCGACGCAGACGTTCGTTGAGCGAGCCGACTGGGAACTCTTTTGCGGCACAGGCAAGAAACGGTAAGCCAGCAGCGCGAACCGAACGCTCACCATCGAGCAAACTAATGAATACTACGTCATGGTTACGCGACTGAAGCTCACGGGCCAGCGTAGTCATCGGATTGAGGTGTCCTGGTACTGGCGGAGATATAAGGGCAATTTTCACGGCCAGGGTGATATACGCCCCGATCCTCGAAATTGGCTGTTTCTTATCTCAACTGCCGCAATTCTTGTCCGATTGGCCAGCCTGAATTTCAGCGCAATCGACAGTTTAGATCTGACCCTATTACTGACAAACGAAGGCATGCAGACAGTCGATTTCGCCGCGCCGCGTCGACAGCGTCAAAAGCAGTGCGTTCAGCACGCAGGCCGGCATTTCCTCGGGCGGCTGTTCCAGAGCGTCATCCCTGAGCGCGACTAGATACGCGTCGGTCGAGGCGTATACCGCCCGCGCATAGGATCGCAGCTCGCCCACGTCGAGCTGGACCCGTCGGGCCCAGGCGTGCCAGCTGATCGGATCAGCGAGCGAAGGAATCTCGCTGACGCCAGTGCGGCCGATCCAGGTCGAGAGCGCAAGCGGCGTTCCGCCGCCGAGCACGCCATTCACGCTCAAATCCTCACAGAGTACAACCTGGGCGTAACAAGCTCCGGGCGATGCAGCCATACCGGTTGGACGCCGAAGGACCGCTTCGGCGGTGAGCCGTTCGATCGCGGCCTCTAGAAGCTCGTGAGCAACCCGGAACTGCCAGCGCAGAAGAGCTCTCGCCGACAATGGGCCTTGGGCGGAGGCGGAATCCATTGGTTGTTGGAACTATGTCGACGGAACCGTGCCTTGGGTCGGTAGGACGGCTGGTAAGCCGAACGCAGCGAATAGCCGCGGATCCCGAAAGACCGTTAGGACCGCGATGGCGTCGTCCTGAAGAGTGAGCAGCTCGATCCCGTGAGCTCGGCATTCGGGATCGTCTTGGGCACTGCGGTACAGCGCAAAGGCCGGCTGGCGGTTCGCAGCGATCGGAACGAGACGAGAAGACCTGATGCCAGGTAACTCCCAGGCCCAGGCAAAGAACGCCCGAATCGCTTTGCGCCCAAGATACCACTGCCGCCAGGGCGGCATGCTCAGGATTGCATCCTCCTTAAGCAGGGCGGCAAAGGCGTCGAGATCAGCACCCTCCCAGGCCTGGACATAGCGCTCGAGCAACGCGCGTTGCCGATCGTCCGGCGCCGGATTGCCGCTGGGTCGACCGGTTGGGAATCCTTTGGCCAGCGTGGTGCGCGCGCGTTGTAGAGCGCTGTTGACCGACGCGACCGAGACGTCCAGCAATGCGGCAGTCTCGCTGGCCGTCCAACCCATCACGTCGCGAAGCAACAGGATAGCCCGCTGCCGGGGCGGTAGGTGCTGGATCGTCGCGACGAAGGCAAGCTGCACCGCCTCACGCATCTCATAACGCGCTTCTGGACTCGGCGCAGTGTCAGCAATGCCTTCAAGCGCCGTGTCCGGGTAAGGTTCAAGCCAGGCAACCTCAGTGGCTGGCTCGCCGTCGGGCGGCTGGTCGGAGGGCGGGCCATGCATCTCCGGAAGTACTCGGCGTGTGTTCACCCGGCTGGCGATGGCATTAAGGCATGCGTTAGTGGCAATTCGATAAAGCCAGCCGCGGAAGGAGGCCCGTCCTTCGAAGCCGTTGAGTCCACGCCAAGCGCGCAGGAACGTCTCCTGGACGAGGTCCTCGGCGTCGTGAAGCGAGCCGAGCATACGGTAGCAGTGGAGTCGCAGCTCACGCCGGTAGGGCTCGGCGAGTTGCTGAAACGCGTCCCGGTCGCCCTTTTTGGCAGGGTCCAGAAGCCGCGATGGCTCCGGTATATCGAGCATGTTAACGTTAGGCTGAGTCACCGCGAAACACGGCCGCGTGACGACGCGCAAATTCTGCGAATGTAGTGGGTTGGATCACCAACTCTTTGTAGGTGGAAAGATTCAATTTCATTTTTTCGCTGCGAAAATCAACGCGATGAGACGGCCCACCGGTCTTGTGGCAACGTACGCCAGCGACGCAACGCAAAGGATCACCAGCAGAGCGCGTAGATACGTCGCGGCCGGCATCGAAAGCCCAACCCCGGTACCAATTGCGATGTAGGCTGCCAGACACGCCGGACACTTTGGCAACAGCACCAGGATGCCGCTCGGTACCGCCCATCTAGCGATCTCGGCACAACGCCGAACGAACGTCGGCGGCCGCGGATCATCATCCGCGGTCCGCACCACGACCACCTGAGGGTCAGAGTCGCTTGATCCGCCTTCGCAGCAACGATGAGCAATCACGGCTGGTTGTCGTCCGAGTACCGATCGTGGTGGCGAATCCAAGCCGTCGTAAAGGGCAATGCGCCTTCATCACGGCCCTTCGGCACGAGGTCGAGGTAACTATAGGCGCCGATCAAAAATTCCGGTCCGCGCGCGTAGCTGGAATAGGTGTGGAAGACATCGCCAGTTTCGTTCTTATAGAACACGCTGATTCCGGGGGCCTCCTCTCGCGGGAATCCGCTGGTATCGTAATTGTAGTAGTTACCGTTCGCCATTTCTTCGTTTGTAAACGACACGCCATAGTCGTGGTTAAAGTCGTTCCCGTACGCTGAGACCCATTTGAACCGCCAACCCATCCGCTGCTTGAACGCTTCAATCTGGGGCAGGCGCGCCCGCGAAACCACGGCCAGTGTGACGTCGCGATGCGCCAGGTGTACGATATTGCCATCGAAGTTATCGGCCACTAACGAGCAGGTCTGGCAACCTTCCTCCCACTCCGGACCAAACATGAAGTGGTACACGATTAACTGGCTTCTGCCGTTGAAGAGGTCGGCGAGGGTCTCCTTCCCATCCGGCCCGTCGAAGACGTATTCCTTCCCTACCCCGACCCAAGGCAGTTTACGTTTTTCAGCGCTCAACTGATCGCCTAGCCGGGTAAACTCCTTCTCCTTCTTCAGAAGCTCTATGCGTTTTGCCGCCCACTTTTCTGGCGACACAATTTCATGGTCCAATGTGTCTTTTTGTTCTTCGAATGTTTTTGTCTGTTTGCTCATAACTGCCTTTTCGTTGGGTCACTGTGTTTCATTGATATGCACCTTCAAAGATGAAGACCGCGGACCGGGCCGAAACTCATCGGTCACCCCATCGATTTTTGGGGAAATGCAGGAGACCGGCCAATGGATTGCGAAATCTCGATCGAAGAGTCCCTATGAATCACGGGTACTCGGTGACTATTCGCATCTTTTGCAGTCATACATTTCTTCAATGACACGACGAATGAGCGAGCAGACTCAGGACGCGCAAAAGAGAAATCTTGTGGTCCACAGGGGCAGACTACTAGATGTGACCCGTTTCGCTTTCATCAAGGGCTAACGATCCGTACGGCCCCAGGAAGCTTGTATCGGGCGGAACGGCTCGAAAAGACGGCCTCCAACATTCCAGCTTCTAAATTCTAGATTCTGGACTCATACCGTGCTCCAATAAATCGCGTAGGTAACTATCCAAAATCCGAGCCAGAGCGCTGCCGTAAGGCGTCGATGATTCCTAATCCAGCGTTTAAGGAATAATCCCAGCATGGTCGGAACCACCCAACTGAGCGCCAATCGCTCAAATCGTGCCGGAATGCTGATGAGCCAAAATGTGACGGGCGCAGTAACGGATGGCGCAAGCACCGCATAGACCTTGTACGGAATACCAGTACCTAACGTATAGAATATTCCAGACACGCCGTAAGCGCGATAATCCTCTTGGACTTTCTCAAACATTTTCGTTCGCACAAAAGGCACGGCAGCCACGGCGGAACGAGCTGACTCAGGGCGCCAGAGCGCCCACGTATACATGCAGATGCCCCCAACTACCGCCCCTGCGAGAATCGCACCTAGAATTTTGATCCCACCCCGAGCCCTAGCCAGCGACGCCCAACTGAGAACAAGATCCGGGATAATGAAAAAAAGTGTTCCCTCGGCAAAACCCCAGAGAAACCCGAGCCAGGACGGAGGGCACCACAACCCGGAAGAGGTTTTGATTGGTTGGACCATATTATCTCATAGCGCTGCCCTTATTTTAGCGCGCCTCGCGAACTGTTTGATTCAGGTTTTCGACATCCTGTTTCAACTGATTCATGAGCTCGTTGCAGCGACTCGAGTTTGCCGCAGAATTGAAGATCAACTGCTTGGATTCCCGGTGCCAATCGGCTTGGTTTTGTTCCAGAAAATCAAGCAACCGGATCGTGTGATTGCTAATGCTGGACGCGTTGTTGGTCGCGATATCGATACCGTCCCGCGTTTTTGCCGCGATCAACGCAGTAATCTTTTCCGCCAGGATTTCATCCAGGCCAGCAGTCTTCAATTCACCAATCAGCGTTTTCTCTGCACGCTTTTGATCATCCAATGTTTTCTGACCGGCGCTGCGGAGTTTCTCCACGACTTGCCGAACCGCCTGAAGATCCGCTTTAGTGTTGGCTGCGGCCAAAGGAGTGAAAAGTTCGGTTCCGAGCTTGGTTTCGGCTTCGTAAGCCGGCGTGCTGGCACTTCCCAAAGCAACAAATCCATCGTACAACGCCCGCTCAATTTTTCGTTGGTCGTCGGGCAAGGAATTCGGATTCACGTTCAGCAAACCGAGATAGCTCTCCGGCTGATTCGGATGCAGCACGATCTTTTGCGGGGTGGGCGCCGGCTTCGGCCATAACTGAAGCTTGCCGCTAAGCAGCGCTGGAATCAGACCGGGGTTGCGCACCGCCAATCCGCCAACAAAAAATACCGAAACCATGAGGAGCAATAAGGCTCCAAGTCCCAGAAAGTTCCAAATCTTGCCGCCCTTTCGCGTACCCGGCCGATAAAAATTTTCCTCTCCCATCTCTAGTGTACCGTCTCTAAAATCGAGTGAGCAAAAAGCCAAGTAACCGAATAAGTCCACCAGATCATCAACGATCTCACTGGGTAGCTTGAATCGCGGTCAAAGCAATCGTGTAGAGAATGTCATCAACGAGGGCGCCGCGCGACAGATCGTTCACCGGTCTTTTCATTCCCTGCAACATCGGTCCAATACTAATCACATTTGCACTGCGCTGGACCGCTTTGTAAGTGGTGTTGCCGGTGTTGAGGTCTGGAAAGATAAAGACGGTGGCGCGGCCGGCGACCGGGCTATCGGGCGCCTTCGCTTTCGCAACATCTGGCATGAACGCAGCGTCATATTGGAGCGGGCCGTCGATTAGCAAGTCGGGCCGCCGGGATTTCGCCAGCTTGGTCGCCTCACGCACCTTTTCCACATCCACGCCGGAACCCGATTCACCTGTCGAATAGCTGATCATGGCCACACGCGGAGATATTCCGAACGCAGCCGCTGAATCGGCACTCTGAATCGCAATATCGGCCAAGGTCTCAGCGTCAGGATCCGGAATGACCGCGCAATCCCCGTAAACCAAGACCTGGTCCGGTAAGCACATGAAGAAGATTGACGACACCGCTTTGGCATTTGGGCGAGTCTTAATGATTTGTAAGGCAGGTCGAATCGTGTTGGCAGTGGAGTGGATAGCGCCAGACACCAATCCATTAACCTCTCCTTGGGCCAACATCATCGTTCCGAATACGACGTTGTCTTCAAGCTGGCTGGCTGCCATCTCCAGCGAAAGTCCCTTGCTTTTCCTCAGCTCGAACAACGGCAGAACATATTTTGAGCGAGCTAAAGCCGGATCGAGAATCTCGAGTTCCCCGGGTAGCTCCACATCCTGGCTTCTGGCGACCGCCTCGATTTCTTCGGGAACCCCTAGTAAGACGCACCGGGCAATCCCACGTCTCGTACAAATGGCCGCCGCCTTTATGGTGCGCGGTTCCACGCCTTCTGGCAGAACGATTCGTTTATTCGCCGCCCGCGCCTTTTCCGTGAGCTGATGAAGAAACGCAGCCGGCGACATGCGAAATTCCAACGTCGTTTTCGCTCGGGATATCAGCCAATCGATATTGACGTGCTGTGCCACATGATCCATTGCGTGCCGAATTCTGGCGAGATCGTCGATCGGCACTTCCGGACTCATCTGGTAGAGCTTAGTTGCCGTCGAATAGCTATTCGTGGCGACGCGGAACAGCGGGAGCCCGGTTGCGAGCGCGGCTCGACAAAAATCGAGAATTCGGTCGTCCACCTCGGTCTCACCCGTCAGGATCAGGCCTGCCAGCGGCACCCGACTTAGCACAGCCATCGAAACTGCGAGTATGATGTCACTCCGGTCGGCCGGCGTCATCAGCATGGCGCCTGGCGTTAGGGTATGCAGGAGATTTGGAACAGTCCGCGCTAACATTGACGTTGATTTCACCCTTCGGCTCTGCATTTCGCCCGCGTGGATCACGGTCGCGTCAAGATGCCGCTGAACATCGATTGCCCGACAAAAAGTGAGCGACTCATTGGAAGGGATCACCCCGATCAATTGCAAATTTCCCCGCCGAAAAAGACGGCTATCGCGTAGGTAATTTGATATCCCATCGCGAGCCTCGCTTGGGTAGCGATTGACAATCAAACCGACGATCTTATCCAGGCCGCCGTAAATCTTTGCCGCGTACTCGATCTGGTCATCCAGATCGGTAATCGACTTCTCCGCCATTCCAACCACCAAAATGACTTGCCCGTTCAGTGTCTTGACCAGTTCCTGATTCAAACTCCCCCGATAGGAATCATCCATTGACGGCAGAAGGCCTTCGACCACGACGATATCTGCGTCCTGGGTCGATTTCTCATAGGTCGCAATAACCTTTCCGAGAAGTTCATCAAGGCGACCACTCGAGATGAGTTTGGTTGCCTCTGCTAACGGAAGCGGGTCCGGGGGCGTAAGCGTCGTCGTGGACCGCAAAAAATGGGTGGAGCGCTCCGGCCGGGATTCGTTGCCAGTGTCCTCACTGATTGGCTTGTAGAACGAGACCCGAACGCCACGGCGATCAAGGGCCACGACCAAGCCAAGCGCAACAGTAGTTAAGCCCTGGCCTCGACCGGCGGGAGCAAGAAAGAACGCGGATTTCATGGCCAGTGAAATATGGCAGATGCCAAATGACAGATCACAAATTCAAACAATGAGAGCGCAAACGGAAAAATTCGCATCTGAGCCGCAGCCTTTGTCATCTGTCATCCGCTTTAGCGTCTCAGCGCCAAAGCGGCGGTTTGCCGAGCAATCATCAGTTCTTCGTTTGTCGGGACAACAAAACAAGCCAATCCCGTTTCCTCCGTGATCCGCCCGTTGCTTTCTCGGCCATGTTGCTGATTCCAGGTCTCGTTGATCTCCGGCCGGAGAATTTGTAAGTGCTTTAGCGTTCGCGCCCGAATGATTGCGCTGTTCTCGCCGATGCCGCCCGTGAAGATAAGCCCGTCAATCCTTTGCAAACCGGCCGCCAATCCGAGCAGCGCACGGGCGAGCCGGTAGCAGAAAAGATCAACCGCAAGATGGGCCCGATCGTTCCCGGAGTCGATTGCCTGGAGAATCGATCGCATGTCCTGGCTCACCCCGGAGACACCAAGAAGACCGCTTTTCCGGGTCAGAATATCAGTGATCGCTCCTAGGCTAAATCCCTCTCGTTCCTGCAAGAAAAGGTGAAGACTCGGGTCGACATCTCCGCTGCGCGTCCCCATGACCACGCCCTCCAGTGGAGTCAATCCCATGGTAGTATCCACGCTTTTGCCCTGTTTCACGGCGGTGGCGCTGCAGCCATTGCCTAAGTGGGCAGTCAGAACCTGGAGTTCGGTCAGGGGCCGGCCAAGCCGTCTTGCCAGTTCCTGAGTTATATACTGGTTGCTTGTCCCGTGAAATCCGTACCGGCGGATGCGATGCTTCGAGTAGAATTCCGGCGGAATCGCATAATGGAACGCGTGCGGTGGAAGCGTTTGGTGGAAAGCGGTGTCAAACACGGCGACCTGGGGCTTCTGGGGAAATAGCTCCGATGCGACGCGGATGCCCTGAGCACCCGGCGGGTTGTGGAGGGGCGCCAAGTCACTCAATTCCTCGATCCGCTTAATCACTTCGTCGTCGACAATCACCGCGTCCCGAAAATACTCGCCGCCGTGAACGATGCGGTGACCGAGCGCGTCGACCTCATGAGGCACCAAAGCCAAGATGTGATCGACCACCCGACGCAAGGCCGCTCGATGATCCGCATTTGGCAGAGGTTCTCCAATCTTTTCGGCACCGTTGGCGCTGAAGTTCAGTGAAGCTTCCTTCGTTCCTAAGCGCTCCGCGATCCCACTTGCAATCACGGATTCCGATTGAACATCCAGAAGCGAGAACTTCAGCGATGAACTACCACTGTTGATAACGAGAATGTGGTGCACACCGGTTGTCACGGTGACCATAATAGGTGAAGGGAGAGGTCGCGAAAAGCTCCAGCTTAAGGACCCGGCTCATTAGATGGATGCGCCGGACCGCCGGCCGAACGTTGCTCCTCCAGCACGGTTAGTCTGCTTACCCGCAAGTCTTCCACGTCAAGCTGATCGATCTTGAGATGGCCCAGATGAACTCGCTTTACCAGCAGTTCCCGAATAATCAGACGCCCGATGACAAAGAAGCCGACCGCCAACGCCCCGACCGCTAACGTACCCATTGCTACAGCGGCCGTCGCCTTGGCCCCCGCGGCTTCCGCGATTGTAGCGCGAGATCTTGCTGCCTCGGTACCTGCCAGCAAAGCGGCGACCTTGGCACCGTAGCTCCCATTTGCTCGACAATTCATATCGGGTATTCGAAACCACCGCATTCGTTTCATGGGCACCAGCTTGCCACGAATCGGCGCCGGCGTGCAATGACGCCCGACGGTTCAAAGCCCAAATAGCATCAGTTTGCTGCGCTAGCCGGTGTAGCTAGGCCGCGTCTCGAGAAATTCAGCGTAATGTCTCATTGCCGCCTGGGCGATAAGTTCCGCCGTCCGAACGAAACCCAATCTTCCGGTATTGAGTACGACGTCGTAGAGCAATGGGTCATCGACATCGGCATCGAAATAGCGTCGGAGGTAGCGACGTCGTGCATGATCCGCCTCCTTGATCATTTTAGCTGCGTTCTCTTCCGTGAGATTATAATAGCGACTGGCATGCTGAATCCGGTTCTCTAACGGCGCAACCAAGCGAACATGGAAAACAAACGGCAGACGGCTCGTAATAGCTTCCGCCCCACGGCCTACCAGAATCGCACGACCTAAACTCGCCAGGCGAAGAATCGTTTTCGTTGTGTGTTGGACGAGAGTCCACTGGGTCGGATGAAGACCGAGCAATTCCTCGACGATCGCCTCGACTGGCAACCGCGCATCTTCGACCACGAATCGTTCTAAGTTCTGTGGAAGTTCATGATCGGATAAAACTTGTTTCGCCAAGTTCCTATCAAAGACCATCCAGCCGGCCGGGTTACCGGATGACTTCGAAGCCGCATTCAACTGCTCAACTAACATCTGCGCGATGGTAACCGCTCCCGACCCCGTCTCGCGAGAGATGGTGATTGACGGTTGCTGCGTCTGATAGGCTTTTTCCTGGGCAGCTGCCTGCGATGAAAGGTAGCTGCTAAATGCTTGCAAAGGTGCACCTCGCATAAAATTGCCTTTCTACTTTTTACCTGAACGACCATTATCGTTCTGATCGCCCAATTTTGCTATCGGCTATGCTCGCTTAACGGATTGAAGCTTCACGGCAAACTCTTCAACTCGCGGCTTTGCCGTCCGTTCGTAATCACTATAGGCCAGCCGTATGGCGTCGGTGTGAGTACCAGCTTCGAAAACGATGTAATCCTCATTGGTCAAATTGCTGTCGACATAGGTCGGTACTCCATAAAGGTCGCCAAATGGAGGCATCGTACCAGGCGCACAGTCGGGAAACAGATCTTTGAATTCTGCTTCGCTTTCCAGTGAAGCAGGTTTTCCGGTTAACTTCTCAAGTTTTTCGAGATCCACTCGACTATCCGCTGGCAACACAGTCATCAAGTGCTCGCCTCCCGATTTTACCATGACCACCTTGGCATGGTGACGACCCTTGATATGCTCTGCCGCCGCAATGGTTTGAGCGGTAAAGGCTTCTGGATGATGCAGTATTTCGTAGCCGACTTCTTTTTCGTTCAAATAGTTAATCAGTTTGTTCGGTATTTCCATGACACACCTCCATCGTACTTTTTTAAGCTATACCCACTGCGTCGGACCGCCAACTGTCCTCGATGATCTTTCCGGCTAAATCGATCAACCAACTGGCCGGCCCACATTCCTTTTGTTCCCAGAAGGTGAGAAGTCTTCGGGCGACCGTCCGAGACCGAAAGTTTGACGTACCACGAACTTAACGGACTGTCGGCCTATGGCTTTGCTCGACTTCATTCTTGGGCGCCCTCTGGCCTCCAGCGAAGATCAACAAGAACGCATCGGATCGTTCGCCGGAGTTTCCGTTTTTGGATTGGACGCCCTCAGCTCCGCTGCTTACGGGCCGGAGGCGGCTCTTACCATCTTGATCCCGCTCGGACTGGCCGGAGTCGGCTTAGGAATTCCGATTACCGTCGCGGTTTCTGCCATCCTCGTCATCGTTTATTTTAGCTATCGCCAAACTATCGCCGCCTATCCTCAAGGCGCCGGGTCCTATACCGTTGCAAAACAGAATCTAGGAAAACACGCAGGATTGGGCGCCGCCGTGGCGTTGATGGTTGATTACACGCTCAACGTAGCGGTGGGGATTTCGGCGGGAATCGGTGCCTTAGTTTCCGCCTTCCCAGCCTTGCAACCGCATACCCTGGTTCTCTGCTTGACCGTGCTCGCTCTATTAGCGTTCATGAATTTACGTGGATTGCGCGAGGCCGGGCTGGCCTTCATGCCGCCTACCTATCTCTTCATCGGCTGTCTAATGCTCGTCTGTCTGATCGGGATTGTTAAAACGATCTTGAGCGGTGGCCATCCACAACCGCTGGCCGAGCTGCCCTCCCCACCCCCACCACAGACAACCATTAGCCTGTGGCTCTTCCTGAAGGCCTTCGCCGCGGGTTGCACCGCTATGACCGGTGTCGAGGCGGTCAGCAACGGCGTTCCGGTATTCAAAGAACCGGCGGTGAAATCGGCTCGATTGACTCTGACCTTTATCGTAGCGATCCTGATCATCCTGCTGCTCGGGATCGCTTACCTGGTATCTGCGTATCAAATTACCGCCACCGAACCAGGCTCCGCCAATTACCAAAGCATTCTTTCCCTGGTTACCGCTGCAGTCGCTGGACGCGGCGTTTTTTACTACGTTACGATGGTCGCAGTCCTGCTCGTACTCTGCTTGTCGGCGAACACCTCCTTCGCGGATTTTCCGCGCGTTTGCCGGACGGTTTCGATCGATGGATTTCTACCGTCCTCATTCGGAGTTCGCGGCCGTCGCCTGGTCTACACCCAGGGCATTGTCCTGCTCACTGCACTAGCCGGAATACTGCTTTTCGTATTCAACGGAGTCACTGATCGACTCATCCCTTTGTTCGCGGTTGGCGCCTTTTTGGCGTTTACGCTCTCCCAAGCGGGAATGGTTATGCATTGGCTAAAGTCGCAGGAACCAAACGCGTACTTGAGCGCGATCATCAACGGCGTTGGCGCGTTTGCGACCGGCGTAACACTCCTCATTGTGATCGTAACGAAATTCGCCGAGGGAGCCTGGATCGTCTTGATTGTGCTTCCCCTGTTGTTTCTGATCATGCAGGCGATCGAGTGGCACTACCGTGATGTGGCCGAGGAGATTGCTATCTCGGGGCCAATCTCGCTGCGCGAACCGAGCCCGTTAATCGCGGTCGTACCGCTCGATCATCTCAACTCAGTATCGGCTCGAGCGCTCCAAACAGCGTTTGCTGTCACCAAAAAAGTGCATGTGGTTCATGTCGAACATGAGGATAGTGAAGAAGATTTTGCGGGCGATTGGAATAAATACGTCAAGCCGGCAATCAAACAGAGCCGCTTACCTGCGCCCGAAGTTGTCGTTTTGAAATCGCCCTATCGGCAAGTAGTCGCTCCGACTTTGGATTATATCTGGAAGTTGGAGCGAGAGAATCCGGACAATTCAATCGTCGTTCTGATCCCGCAATTGGTCGAGTCGCATTGGTATTACAGCTTTTTGCATAATCAGCGAGCGGCAATTTTACGTACCGTATTGTTGTTGAAGGGGCGAAACCGGATTCTGATCATGGATGTGCCGTGGCATCTGAATTGTCAGTTAAAGGTCCGTGGGCGTCATCGCATGGAACCTTGGGACCGGGCCCCGGCTTGGCTGGATCGCTAACGCGAATAGCCGATAGCGGATGAGAACGCCGGTAGCGCGGTGAGAAGTGAGAAGTGTGATTGGTGACAAGGGGCAACGGATTAGGGGCGCGCAACAAGTACTTCGCCTGGCTTTCCTTGCTCGATCAAACAAGGCAAGTTTGTTTTGTTTTGCTTTTCACCAATCACCAGTCACTTCTCCCGCCGCTCACGGCGTTTTCGACGCGGAGGGAGAAGCGGAACCTTCTGCGACGTTAAACTGGAAGCCTGCATCAACGGCGGATTGGGTGAACTGTTTCCCGAGCGCAACGGCCTCGTCGAGGATTTTTCTGTCCTTAAATGCGCGACCCTGCCCCTTAAATGACCAGTCCGCGCGGTTTTTCTCGAGGAAATCGCAATAGGCCGTGGAGGCGTCTCCGAATTTAATCGCGTTATCCGCTTTCTGAATCTTATCGGGAACATTTGTCTTGTTGGCAAGAGCGCTGGCCACCTGCGCATCCATCGGAGGCTTAACTCCGGCCCCTTGTAGAGGAACGGTGATATCCTTTTCGAATGATTGGAGAGAGTTTAAATCTCTGGTGGCCGTGGTTTTCAAAGAATCAGCGGCCGCTCGGATCTTGTCGAAGTCTTCTTTGCTTTGCGCCGACGAAACATTTTGCAAAATGATAGGTCCGGCGGTGGCTTTGGCATTTGCTTCGCTTTTGTCCACCATAGTAAGCCGATTCAGAGCGCCGTTGAAAATCTGAACCAACTCATATTGGTCCTTCGACAACTTTGAAGCATCGGTTAATACCAGATCCAGGTAATCCTCAGGTGTGTTAAGAGTCTTGGTCGCAACCGGGGAAGCGGAAGCGCCAGCCTGAGTTCGCGACTGCGCCGATTTTCCCTGGCTTAGGGACTGCAGATACTCCATTGGACCGGAAAGCAGTCCCGGATTGGTAATAAAAAGTATGACCAAAAAAAGGACGAGCGCGCCGCCGCCGAGATAAATAATCAGCCGCCAGATGATCCTGCGCCTGATCGAGCGTTGGTATTTGACATCGTCTTCGTTGAACTCCTGGGTCCCTTGCATGGGTAGACGATGCACGGATCGGTCGGTCACTCAACTTGGAATAACGCTGGGAGCGGTGGCAACGCCGAGAGCGGTGAGCGACGTCAACGGATTAATCGCCTGTAACAAGTACTTTGCCTTCTCTATTGCATCGTCTCACAAGTAGGAGGCTTGCCAACGGGCAGGCGCGTAGCGTATCGGTGAAGTAGCCGCAGCTTCCAGCTGCGAAAGTTGCCGATATTCCGCACCTAGAAGGTGCGTCTACTATCTCGTATAGCGATTGGCGGTTTCTACTGCCAATGGTGCGATAAAACTAACCCCGCTTCACCGTCAACGGCATCTCGCAGAATCCCGGCCAGAGTAATGCGATGCCGAGTGAAATCGGCCAGCGAAAATCGTCGTAGGAAAATGGCAGTCACGTCTGACCTGGCAGGGGGCGCCTAGCGGGAAATTCGACGCAAGCGGAAACTTTGGGCTGGTCCCGAGCGTTTCTTTGGTTAATTAGATGGAGAGGCGGCGTGCCGCTATCCGGCTAAACTGAACCAGAATGTTTAGTTGAGATGAAAGGTCCTCTATCGAATCTGCTATCAAAATGGATGCGGGCTTCTTGCTGAAACAATTGCTTCACGCCATCTCCGATTTTTGTTCCCAGTTTTCTCCTTCCGCCTGGCTTCTGTCCGTGACTTCCGCGTTTGCGGCCTTCATTGCAATAACTGGAGCACTATTGGCGGCGCGATTCGCCTACCGGAACGCGAGTAAAATTCAGTTCGAAGAAGCAGAACTTCATCGTTTGCGAGAACGCGCCGCGGAGCGGGAGCGGATTCTAGGTGTTTTACACGCCATCCGAGAAGAGTTGATTCAACTTTGGTTGATGATGGCCGAGGACATCGCCCGACCGATCGAGACTCTCGATCCAAAGAAAAAGCTTCTACCGTATTGGCCCTGCTACCAGAGTTATTTCAGCATCTTCGATTCTAACGCTGCGCAAATTGGCCTGATCGAAAATGAAACACTTCGTACCAGTCTGGTGCGGACCTTCATGCTGGCCAAGCGCTTGATCGATCAATATCAAAACTATAATCGAATCGAAGACAAAATGACTGTACGCGCGTCGCAGCCGCTCGGCATTCCCGCGGATACCACCTACGCCAGACACGCCGGTGCCTTTGCGCTTGTCGCCACCTATCAATCATTGAAAACAAGTGTGGAGCAATCGCGGAACCTGTTGGATGCGGAACTTGGCCTCAAAAAGCAACCGTTGCCATTTATTGATTCTCCGGGTGTAACGGAGAATGAGCCGTGAGCGATAACGGTAGGAATGCGCTCCTGCGCGTCCGGTCCGGTTCTGTTTGAACGACTGTGGTGAATGAACCGGACGGACGAAGGGATCTGTCGGCGTGATCTGCCCACTACTCTAATCGGCGGGCAACGAAATGGCTCAAACCCGACGCATCGGGGAAGCGTAACGAAAAGGCGTGCCTACTAAGCGCGCCGAGGTTTTCGCCCTGCTATGGGCAGATCACGCCGACAGAGCCCTTCGTCCACTCGCCCTTTCCTGGGTGTCGCCTCCTTATATTGACGCGTATGGGCAGCGCCCGACGAAGTCGAGAGCCCATCCCTGCCGCTTGTGTATATCGTTCTTTCGCGCACCTTTGGCTTCCTCATGTGTTGTATTCGTCAGGCGATTTTTGGGAGTTTATTTTTTCTCGCAAATATTTTGATTGGTCCGACCGTTGGGCTCGCACAGGATCACATCCTCTTTAGCTTCAAAGCTTCCCACCAATTCGCCGGGTTCGGTCTTCAAGTATGGCCGCAGACGGATCATCGAGCAGAACGAGACGCTTTGATTCGCGATCTAAATGTCAGCTGGGTGCGGTTCAGCGTCACACCTGAGATCCCTGAGGACGAACTTAAAGATCACATGTCGGTTAACGAGATTCTCAATGTCATTACGAAACACGAGGACCAGCAGCAGGCCGAAATGCTACGCCAGTTTCAACAAGAACTCGGCGCCTTGAAAGTCCAGAGCCATTTAGTTTTCTGGCAGATGCCGCCCCCTTGGTGCGTCTCGGTTCATGGAAGCGACGGCAAGGAACGCAGCCATGTCGAGCCGGGCCATATTCAGGATTTTTCGAATTGGATTGTGGCCCACCTGCTTTATCTCAAGCGATTTGGGATCGGTCCAGTTGCGGTCGAATTAATCAACGAGCCGGACGGAGCCTCGAACACCAACTACACTCCCGAGGAATACGATTCCCTACTCTGCAACGTAAAAGCGAACTTTGAGGAACGTGCAATCAAGGCCGGGATCGAAGGACCGGGCGTCAGCACGGGGTTCACCATCGGCGCATACCTGCAAGAGCTGGAACGAACCGGACACATTTCGATACTCCAACAGCTCTCATGGCACGACTACGACACAACCAAGCGTCCAGAACCAGCCGGTTTCGCCGGTGTGCCGCTCAACTTACTAAGCCAGGCTCACGGATTGCCCATTGTTGTTACCGAGTTCACTAGCGAAAGTCCGCGCTGGAGCCGAACACCGTACGACGCCGGACCCGAAGCGCGCAGCGAGAATAATGCAGCCAGCTCCGCCGATTTTGGCGTCTCGGTGGCTGGCGAAGCACTGAAGCTGATTGCCGATGGTGCGAACCAGGTTTCTTTTTGGCAAGCAGAGGATCCTTCCTGGGGCCATGATGCATTCGGGTTGCTGGACGAAACCGGCCAACGGAAGCCCGTCGCGAGCGCTCTTCAATCTTTTCTTCAGCTATTATCTAAAGATGTTCGGGTAGCGCATCCGGATAGGAGCCCTTTTGGATTTGCCGGAGCCGCATTTCAAACATCGAGAACGCTGGTCGTAGCGTTAGCGAATCTGACGTCGACAACTCGAACGCTTCAGATCGAATTTGATGGTGCAGTCCGGGGAAAAATTTCCGCGATTCGCGGCTTCGATTCGAATGGACCGATGAACGAAAAGGCGTCGCATCAGGCGAAGTATTCGCATGGTGTGCTGTCCGTTGATCTTGGTCCACGGACGGTGCTGACGGCCATGATCCAGTGATGGCAAACAATCGCTCAGCAGCTATCGATCGTCCCCTGCGTCCTTCGTCGCTCTTTCACAGAGCAGCTCTGAGAATCTCTGCCAGCTCATCGGCCTCGAGCAAAATGGGATTTGCTTTCATACTGCTTGCCCGCTGCGCTTTTTCGACCAACTCCTTGATGTGTTCGTCCCGGATCCCAAACTTACCTAACGACGCAACGTTCAAGGTTCGGCAAAGATCACGCACCCACTTTACGGCATCATCTGCTTTTGCCGTTGGTTTGTTCGAGAGCAAAGGTCCCAAAGCATCGTAACGGCGAAGAGCGTCGCTCTGAGGCATCCGGCGCCGCAAGGCGCGGATGTTCATCTCCATGACGTCTGGTAGCAACGCTGCGCAGACTGCTCCATGCGGGGCATCAAACATGCCGCCGATCGGCCCTGCGAATCCATGCACTGCTCCTAGCCCGGCATTTGCCAAAGCCATACCGCCAAATAGGCTCGCCAATGACATATCGCTGCGCGCGGAAAGATCGTGCCCGTCAAAAAACGCCTGAGACAACCCCCGCGCAACCCGGGGTATCCCCGACAGGCAGAATGTATCAGTGATCGGATTCGCACGAATTGAAACGTAGGGCTCAATCAGCTGTGTCAGCGTGTCGAGCCCGGTTGAGGCGGTTACTTGCGGTGGGAGTAGTAGGGTCGTTTCCGGATCGATCAAAACAATGCGTGGCAATAGAATGGCGCTACGCAAGCTCACTTTCACCCGATGTTCCGGGGCACCGAGGACGGCGTTCTTAGTCACCTCCGCTCCTGTCCCGGCCGTCGTCGGAATTGCGCAGAGCGGAAGAGCAGGTGTTTCGAGCGGCTTCGCCTTACCGATCACCTCCAGGTAATCGCCGATTTCGCCCCGGTTCGTGGCCAGACCAGCAATCGCCTTAGCGGAATCGATTACACTTCCGCCACCGAAACCAACCACACCAGTCGCACCAGAATTTCTCGCCAAGCGAACTCCGCGATCGATTAAGTCGACGGTAGGTTCGCCAGCCACTTGAAACCCGATCTGCTCGACTCCTAGCTTGTCGAGCTGTTCAGTCAGCGGTTTAGACCGGTCGCGATCCTTTCCTCCGATTACCAAAAGTCTCGGGCCGAAATCGCCGAGAAACTCGCTAACTCGCTGGAGAATACCGGCGCCAAATGCAATCCGGCTACTGGTAGCGAATTCAAACTGCATATTTACCAATTCTCATCTTCCGGAAAGATATTTTGGTAGAAGATGCGTGATCGCGGCTGCGCCAATAGCTCTTCGACTGTGGTCTGCCACTTCGCGTAGTGAGCCGTCCGCTTATGAGAGACGGTATCTGCTTCGGTCCGATAGACTTCGACAAGTACAAACTGCGACGGATCGTCCCGTTGCTGGATAAAATCGAACCGGACCACGCCCGGCTCCTGAACGCTATGGCGGGCGTTTTCAATGGTTGCTTCACAAAAAGCCGCCATGCAGTCCGGTTTTACCTGTGCAAAAACATGGACGATGAACATGGGTAACCTTCCGTACAAGCGCTCGGACACGCAAGAGAGGAATTGGCGTCAGATCGGTTGATGCGAGCCAGCCAGCGGGGGTAGCCAGCCAGCGGGGGTAGCCAGCCAGCGGGGGTAGGGCGAAACAGGTCGTAGAGTGCAGCGAGAAGACCTGTGAGCCGCTAGGGTGGGCGTGCCAAAACTCAGGAAGGCTCACAGCCCGGCATGCAACACCGGGTTGTGCGGCGCACGACGCAAAGCCGTCCGGACTGTTTCGCCCTACTTCCAAAAAAGAGGCAGGCTAATTGCCTGCCTCGGGTAAGAAACTTGAAGAATTCTCGCTTTAATCGTCGCTTTCGACCTTCACCTTCCATTTTTTCCCAGTTCGTCGATCAAGGTAAACCTCTTTGTTCTCCTTCTTCTCGATCAGTTGGAATCGAGCGGTATCCAAGGAACGAACAAATGTGTCGACGGTCGGATATTCAGCATCTTCCGTCACTGTCTCGGTTACGACCTGCCGATTCACTGGTTGGGTAAAACCAACGGCTTGCTGGCGGACGACCCGTCCGTACGGATCCACATAAACCACGTCGTTATCGGATTCGCGACGGACAGTGACTTCATACAAGCCATTCTCGTCGCGCACGACCCTGGTTACCCGTGAGACGTCGGGGATTCGAGTTTCCCGAATCACTGCAGTTCTGACTGTCTCTGGCAATGTGACAAACTGAACATCATCTGCCAAAGCCGCTACCATTCCACTCAAACCCAAGGCTCCAGCTACAACTAGGAATTTAGCTTTCGTAGTCATTGGCGAGTGAGACGGGCCTTTGCCCGATCATATTCAAACATATTTGCCCATTCGTCGTAAGTAACTCGAATAGAAGCATAAACGCTTTTAATCTGCCGAGCGTAAGGAATGACTTTCGGCTTCCAGAATATTGCGACCCCACCAACCAATTCCGACTTTTTCGGTTGCATCATAGTCGTTTTTCTCCGATTAGGTCCTGCGCGTTTGTTTTGATCGTAGCACGGAAGATCGTCAGTTGAGATAACTCAGTGGTGATTTGAAGCCCGATGAGCGGGTACGGCTCTGACCCTGACATTCGTTCTCAATTGTTATGAAATTGTTTGTAGGAAATCTCTCGTTCTCTACCACGGAAAACGACCTTGAAGATTTGTTCTCTCAGTACGGTACCGTGGCCGAAGTAGGCCTCGTCACCGATCGAGCTACTGGCCGGTCGCGCGGATTCGCATTCGTTACCATGGGTAATGCTAGCGAAGCGCAAGCGGCTATAACCGCTCTTGACGGAAAGGATTTTGCCGGTCGCAATATTGCGGTCAATGAAGCCCGTCCGAAAACGGATGCCCCACGATCGGGTTCTCGGCAGAATACCTTCAGCCGTCCCCGACGCTAATTCACACCATCAATCTGAGTGCGCAGCCACGCTGCGCACTCATCGCTGAGCGAGGAAATATCATTCAGCGGAGTCGATTTTCGCGGAATCCTCAGGCGAGGCTTCGTCCGATACTGACACTGAGAAAAAACGAAACGAAGAGCGCAATCGCCAACCACCAAACAATCCGGTAAAACGGAGCAGACATCGTATTCACGGTCAGATTCTGCGGATGAGACGCCGGCACGCTCCACGATTGCATCTTTTCTTCGTGTGCTAGTCCTTGCGTCCCGGGCGCGAGCAGGGATAGGTCTCAGACATGAGCGATTCTGGTCAGCTCGATGTGGATGCCAGCCAACGTGCTCAAGTTCACATTCGCAGTTTCGATCCAACTTCGGATCTCGAGATCTGCCAAATGATTTATCAGATTACTCGAGCGACCGCTTTTTATTGGATCGATCCCAAAAAGTTCCGCCCGAAAGATTTTTCGGCCGACATCAAGGGAGAATTCGTGGCGGTTGCAGAGGAACTCAATCGCGGGATCGTGGGATTCATCGGAATCTGGTTCCCTGAGCATTTCATCCACCACTTATATGTTTTGCCGGAACGACATCGTCGCGGCATTGGAAAAGCCTTGCTCAACCACGCGTTGGCTCAAATTGGCCGTCCGGCAAGACTAAAGTGCCAGCGACGAAACCGGAACGCGTGCGAGTTTTATAGGCACCTCGGCTGGCGCTCAGGCGAGACCGGCTATGACTCGATCGGCGATTGGATCGAATTTGTTTTCGACTGAAACAACGCCGAGAACACCGCCATCGCCGGGAAACTGGGTGTGCATCCGGATTGTCTCCGCTGCCATCCTGCTATTTGCATTTGCCTGGCAACGATTCATATTTCAGCATTAGTTGAAATATGGAAGGCAAATATCCAATCGCCGAAACCGCCTCTTTATTCGCCGATCCAACGAGAGTCGCCATCCTCGTAGCGCTGCTGGATGGCCGAAGTCTTCCCGCCTCGGAGCTGGCCTTCAGAGCCAGAGTCTCCGCCCAGGCGGCAAGCATGCATCTGGGAAAGCTTTTGGGCGGGCGTCTGGTCACGATGAGTCGGTTCGGACGGCACCGTTACTACAGTTTGGCCGGTCCTGACGTGGCGGCTGCCCTTGAGGCAATGGGTACATTGTGTAATGCGCTTCGACCGCTTCAACCACCAGCGGACGGTTCAATTGTTCCCATTCGTATGGCGCGGACATGCTACGATCATCTCGCCGGCAAGGTGGGGGTGCAGATTTGTGAGTCACTGCAGGAACGTAAGCTCTTTGCGCCGGTAGACGATAGCTTTCGTGTCACGCCCCGAGGAGAGCGTTGGTTCGAGGACCTGGGGATCGATTTGAATAGTTTGAGCGCCAACCGTAAGCGACCCCTTGTGCGCAAGTGTCTCGATTGGACCGAACGCAAATTCCATGTCGCCGGAACCGCCGGAGCAGCTCTGCTTGATCTTTTTCGCAAGCGGGAGTGGATCAAGCAAGAAGTTGGTTCTCGCGTCGTGACAATCACCGGAAACGGCAGAATGGCCTTCAAGAGGCATTTCGGGATCATGATCAATGAGTAGTCCAGCGATCCAGCGAACGTGCCTGGTGAGAGGCGTAGTGAGGGAGACGGAGAGAGGTTTGTCGATAGGTGTTCACCGATCACCCTCTAATCATTAGCCTGGTGGCCGGACCTTCTTCGTAGATGCAGTAATCCACGAACCCTAAGCTTTGATAGAGACCACGAGCGGCTTCGTTGTCGGGGCCAACATTCAATCCGATAGTCGTGATGCCGCGGTCGGAAAGTTCCTTCACTACCGCGGCAAAGACTGCGCGTCCCATTCCCTTGCCACGGTGAGAAGGATGGCAAAAAACGTTGCCGACACCAGCGACACCCTGCAACTCATTGACCAAATGAGTACCGGCGGCCGCAACTAAATGGCCGCTCTCTCAAACCCCGTAATAACATCCACGACGAACCATGATCGGGTCAAAAAACACGCCGCCGTCTATACCGGCCCGCCGTTCAGGGTACAGTTTGATCAACCTCGGACGTCGAGTTCAGTCAGCCGGTGCACATTGTTCGATTTACTATTAATCTTGCCCCGAAAAATCATTCGTGCCATCGGGTGAGTCTCCAGCAGCTCGTAATGAGCGCGAACAATTGAAGTGACATCCGGCCGGACATGGCGATAGACCTTAGCCGGTATCGGTCCCGCGCGTAGAAGCGCTTCCACATCGGCCGGCTGACCAACGGCGAAAAGCACTGGAACGCTAAACCCGTGATACAACAGCACTACCGCCTCCTGCGGTCCGCCTTTTACCCGCCAATCACAGAGCGGATATTCGTGCGGGTCGAGATCACCCAAAGCATAGAGGCACCAAAAGGGATCGCGATTCAAATCGCTCGGATCTCAGATGAGTCAACTGTCATGGGCTCCGCCAATTCTAGCGCCGCTTCGCTTCAGCCCAATCGACGCAGATTTCGCTACGGAAATTCTTTGCTTCCGCTAAAAAGGAGCCATGTTTCTTGGCTCCTCTCATCCAACTGTGACGCCTGCATCAAATGAGCCTTCCGGTTTATGGCCGTATCCGACTGAGTTCCCGGATCTCCTGCTTCGCACCCTCCAAGAACAAGACGCGGAAGAGCTCTTCGCGGTGACCGACCGCAACCGCGCGCATCTCGTACGATGGTTGCCATGGGTAGACGCTACTCGCACACCGAACGATTCCTCTTTGTTCATCCGACACGCAATTGAAGAACAGGCGTCGCTGCGGGCGGTTCACTGTACTATCACGCTTCGGAAGGAAATCATCGGCGTTATTGCGTTTAATGCCATTGATCACTTCCACCGCAGCAGTACGGTCGGCTATTGGTTAGCACAAACCCACACCGGAAATGGTTATATGACTGGCGCTGTTCGCGCCTTGATTCAATTGGGCTTCAAGTACTTGAATCTCAATCGGATTGAGGTCCGCATCGCGCCGGAAAATCAGGCCAGCCGCGCCGTTTGTATTCGGTTGCAGTTCCGCCACGAGGGAATTCTTCGCGAGGCGGAATGGCTCGGCGATCGATTTGTCGATTTGGAAGTCTACAGCCTGCTGAAGTCCGATTGGACGGACTCCACGCAGGACCACCGCAAAGCCGAACCAAGGGCTTCGATCGCAATCGGCGGTCACGGAGAGATGATCTCGTCCTAACCGACATATTTGCACAAGCGAATTAGCGCTCCAATGCGAACCTGGCTACGGAGTTTTTCCTCGCTACCGAATATCAAATTCCTGTGAAAGCGAAACTATGGTTACCGCCACACCCAACTTAGACACCATTAGCGCATTCGGTCCTGCGAGAGCCACCGCTCAAGGAACTCCTCTAAGCCCAGAAGAACTCCACAACATGCACGCGTATTGGCGGGCTTGTTGTTATCTTATCCTTGGAATGCTTTATCTGCGAAGTAACCCGTTGCTCAGAGAACCGCTCCAGATCGAGCATATTAAGCGCCGCTTATTGGGCCATTGGGGATCGAGTCCGGGGCAATCCTTTATCTGGACACATCTGAATCGCGTGATCAGGAAATACGATTTGAACATGATGTATGTGTCGGGTCCCGGACATGGCGCGCCCGGGGTCCTCGCGCCGGTATATCTCGACGGAAGCTATTCTGAAATCTACCCAGATAAGAGCGAAGACGCAGAAGGGATGAAAAAGTTCTTCCGACAGTTTTCGTTCCCCGGAGGCATCGGCAGCCATTGTACCCCAGAAACACCCGGCTCTATTCACGAAGGAGGCGAGTTAGGTTATAGTCTCTCCCATGCTTTCGGAACGGTGTTTGACAATCCGGATCTGATCACCGCTTGCGTGGTGGGGGACGGTGAATCTGAAACTGGACCCTTGGCTACTTCCTGGCATTCCAACAAGTTTCTCAATCCGATTAGGGATGGAGCGGTCCTACCAATTCTTCACCTGAACGGCTACAAGATAAACAACCCGACGATCCTGGCGCGAATCAAGCACGAGGACCTTGAGCAACTCTTTGTTGGCTACGGTTACAAACCGTACTTTGTCGAAGGCTCGGAGCACGACAGCATGCACCAAGCGATGGCAGCGACATTGGACGAATGCGTTGAAGAAATCCGAGACATTCAGCGGAAGACTCGGACCACGGGAGTAGCTACCTTTTCTCGCTGGCCGGTAGTTATTCTACGCTCGCCAAAAGGCTGGACGGCACCCGCGGAAGTCGATGGACACAAATTGGAAGGCTTCTGGCGCGCCCACCAGATTCCGATCGAGGATATAGCAAAGAACCCCAAACACTTGCAGTTGCTGGAGCAATGGATGCGGAGCTATCGACCGGAAGAGCTTTTTGACGAGAACGGTCAGCTGATACCCCAATTGAGAGAGCTAAGTCCGCACGGCAATCGCCGCATGGGCTCCAACCCACATGCCAACGGAGGAGTCTTTAGACTTAGTCTGCGTCTGCCGGATTTCCGTGATCATCGGGTCGAAATTTCGAAGCCCGCTCAAATAGAAGTATCCAACACATCTATTTTGGGAGTTTTCCTCCGCGATGTGATGAAGGAAAATGCGGACAAGTTTCGAGTTTTTGGTCCTGACGAGACCACCTCAAACAAGCTGGCTGCGATTTATGAAGCAGCTAAGAAGACTTGGCTGGAAGAATATCTTCCGGAAGACCTCGATGGCGGAGAGCTGGGACCGGATGGACGGGTCATGGAAATGCTCAGCGAACATACTCTCGAGGGTTGGTTGGAAGGTTACCTTCTCAGCGGGCGCCACGGCTTCTTCGCCACTTACGAATCATTCGTCCATGTGATTGACTCGATGGTTAACCAACACGCCAAGTGGCTGGAGAAATGTAACGGGCTCTCGTGGCGCGCGCCGATTCCATCGCTAAATCTGCTGATCACCTCCACCGTCTGGCGGCAGGACCATAACGGCTTTACTCATCAAGATCCCGGCTTTCTCGATATCGTCGCCAACAAAAGTCCGGCCGTAACCCGCATCTACCTGCCACCTGACGCCAATACCTTGTTATCTGTCGCTGATCATTGCCTGCGAAGTAAGAATTACATCAATGTGATCGTTTGCGACAAACAGCTCCATCTCCAGTATCTGAACATGGAGGCGGCCATCATGCACTGCACCAAAGGGATTGGACTGTGGGACTGGGCTAGCAATGACCAAGGCGCAGAACCCGATGTCGTGATCGCAACCGCCGGAGATATTCCGACTCAGGAAGGTCTGGCCGCGACTGCTTTGTTGCGGAACGAGTTTTCAGCTTTGAAAATCCGATTCATCAACGTAGTGGATCTCTTCCGGCTGCAGCCGGAGACCGACCATCCCCACGGTTTATCTGATCGCGACTTTGATAGCTTGTTCACCCTCGATAAGCCAGTCATCTTTAATTTCCACGCCTATCCTTGGATGATTCATCGCCTCACTTACCGCCGCCATAATCACGACAATCTGCACGTGCGGGGTTATCAGGAAAAGGGCAGCATCGACACACCTTTCGAGCTGGCGATTCGCAACGGAATCGACCGCTTCAGTATCGCAATCGAAGCGATTGATCGGGTGCCGAGCCTTAAGGTGGCCGGGGCGCATGCCAAGGATAATTTCAGAAACGAACAGATCGCCTGCCGCAATTACGCCTACGAATACGGTACCGATAAACCGGAGATCGTAGACTGGAAGTGGCCGTGCTAGGCGTGTCGGCGTTGTCGGCGTGTCGGCGTGTCGGCGCTCCAATCTATCATCCACCTCCCTCTCACTAATCACCTCTCAGTTCTTACCATCTGCAGTTCTCGGCGCTACCGGCGTTCTACAAGCTTGCCCGAACCGTGCGATAACACTCGAGGAATCCTGGCGCAAAATCCTCCGGCCGTTTCTCTATCCAGACATCGATCGTTCCCAGTCTAAAAAAACCACCGGTTTCAATTTCCAGAGCGTTGTACCGAATCGGTCCGTCATGGCTTCCTCGATAAATCGAGATGAATTCTTGGCCGGTCTTGTCAGATGCGGCAATGGCTCCAATTCGCTCGAGATCAGCAGATATGCCTAGCTCTTCGGATAATTCTCGACTGGCGCAGTCATCATAAGACTCTCCGGCGTCAACGTGGCCGGCCGCACTCGAATCCCAAATACGAGCATGTTGATCTTTGCGCCAGGAACGTTTTTGCAAGAATAGCTCGTGATCCCGATTGACAATGAACAAGTGCACAGCTCGATGCCGTAACCCTTGATTGTGAATCGCTTGACGATCTGCAGCTCCCATCGGTCGGTCAGAATCATCAACTAAGACCAGCTTTTCTGTGGGATGAGATCCTTCCCCAAATGAGGGGAATAGTTCATGCGCCAGTTCAAACCATTTCCTTCCCGAGAGCTCCTCTGCTCGGCAAGACGAACTCAAACCGGTGACGGTGAATGCGTTCTCTAATGCATCGATCGGAAAGAGCTTAGTTAGATTCTTTCGCAGCTGTTTTCTCCGTTCTCCGAACCCGGTTTTTACTAATCGGCTGAAGCGCGGCCAATCTATTTCCGGCATTTCATGTGCGGGTTTGCGCAGGAGCCGGATAACCGCCGAATCGACTTGGGGGCGCGGGAAAAAAAGTGCAGGAGCAAGCACTCGAAGCCGGGTGATATTCCACCTGGCTTGCAACAAAACGCTGATTGCTCCGTACTCTTTAGTCTCGGGAGTGGCGACCAGGCGGTCAGCCACCTCTCGTTGGAGCGTAAAAACCAGACGCTCGAAAGGCGAAGGATCGGCAGTAAAATGAAATAGGATCGGCGTAGAGGCGTAGTACGGCAGATTCCCGACCGCTTTCACCGTTCCGAGAGGGAAAAAGTCGCGGACATCGCATTCAAGCGCATCTCCTTTTACCACCCGAATCCGGTCGCCGGAGAAGGTGTTCTCAACGAATTCCGCAAAAAGCTTGTCTTTTTCCAGCAGAGTTGCCGACACCCCTGATTGGCTAAAATTTGCCGTCAAAGCCCCCAAGCCAGGACCAATTTCCACGATATGGTCGCCGACCTGAATAGCGAGTTGACCCACGATCCATTTGGCCATGTTTTTGTCATGCAAGAAATTCTGCCCGAACGACTTACGAGGAGACGCTCCCAACTGCTCCAAGGTTGACACTATGCTTCTGATGCTCATTCACCAAGGGCGCTGCAGGTGGAACTTGCTAGCAGGTTTTTCTCCACAAACCCGCAGTTTTGAACAAGTTATTCACAGCGTTTACTTGCCGGAATCAGCTTGACTTTTTTTCTCGCTTTTCAGCTGCCGGATCTCATCTCGCCTTTTTCGTCGAAATAATTTGCGGACCTCTCCCAGGGAGATTCCTTCGATGAAATAAGCGCTGGCAGCTCGACCGATCCCGTAAGTTCCAGCAGCGGCCACGCCCCCGGAAATCGCATTTCCCCAGCCGGGAAGAAGCTTTACTGCCGCGCGTGCGCCCTCGCGAAAGGCCATTCCGACGCCGATATTCATTCCGAGTGCACCAATAAATTCGCCTGCAGCCTTCAGGCTCAATTCCCGACCACTGATATGCATGACGCCGGCCACCATCATGAACTGAAGCGCAGTCAAAATTGGAAAATCCGCGAGTGGAATTGGCTGTGCTCCAATCGCAGCGGACATCGCAGTCACCGCGCGAATCAACCGATTGCTGAGGTCTTTCTGGACCTCTTTCGCGCCGAAGAGTCGAGCCATCTCGACCTGGGCATCGTCCGGAAGCTCCCGAGTCATCAATTCAGCTAGCTCGCGAATGTTGCGCCGTTCGTCCCGCTCTAAATCGAGGGAACCATCCAACCGAAATCGCACAAACGAGGAAACAGCGATCGCGCGCACAAAATGCGAAGCCAATTCCGGCTGGCTGCTCAGCCAGCCCTGCAATTCTGTTCGACGCTTTTCGGCAACCTCGGGACTGGTGCTGGCAGGGAGATCAACCACTCCGATCAGTGGCACTCGTTTTTGGAATCGCTGATGGAGGAAATCAAGCACCCGAGTAGCTTGCTCACATTCAAAGCTGAGGTCGGTCGAAGCAATCCCACTAACTAAAAACAGGATCACGTCAGGGTCCTCTTCTGACAAGGCCCGGGCCAGATCGCTCCACGACAAAGAGGTCTGATTGAGGCGGCGAGCATCGAGAACACGAAATCCTCCTTTGAGCCGTTGCTCATAGTTGATCCAGCCGGGATCGGTCAGGGGCGCAATCAAAGTCAATTCAGAGCCAAGCAGCGCCGATACTACCGAAGAGGCATTCGCGTTCGCGTCGCCTAGCAATGCCAGACGGGCCGGACGCTGCGCCAGAAAGATTTGCTTGATCGGTCGCAACTCTTGCAGAATCGCTTTTTGCAACGGACCAGGCAGACGGGCAATCAGCGCTTCGATCTTTTCATAGATGCCAAGTAGCGTCTGCTGATTCATCTTTTGGAGTTATCTAAATTCACGCTTTCTGCGTCTCATCCTTGGCGCGGCCGATAGAGTCAGTTTTGTTATCGAGGCACGAAGCGAAGGTAGGGCGGTCCGTCCCGGACCGCCGAATCGAAACCAGTTAGCCCTCATGCCGTCACCGAAGAATTTCTCATTGCCTCATTACCAGGCCAAGTGGAACGATGGCTCACCTGGATCGGCGATCCGGGACGGATCGCCCTACCTTCGCTCCAAACTTTAGCGCGTCACACCGCTTCACCGACGAACAATGCGTGACGAAGCGCCTTAATATGTTCGGAAGGCTTAACTTTCTTGAGAATCTGAACAATACGCTGATCTGGGCCGATGATGAACGTAGTCCTTTCCGATCCGAAGTATTTTTTGCCGTACATGCTTTTTTCCACCCAGACATGGTAGGCATCTGCCAAAGCCTTTTCCGCGTCGCTCAGGAGCGGGAAAGGAAGGCCATTTTTTTTAATGAATTTCTGGTGGCTTTCGACGGTATCGACGCTCACGCCAAATAATTCTGCCCTCGACTGAATATCGGACCAGGCGTCGCGAATGTCGCACGCTTGCTGAGTGCATCCGGGAGTACCGTCTTTGGGATAGAAATAAAGGACCAGCGTCGATCCCTTAAAATCGGCCAACTTCACCGGCTGGCCGGCACCATAAATGCCTCCGACTGCCACTGCTTGAAAATTCGGAGCTGGATCACCAATCTGAAGTTCCATAAACGGAAAGGAAGCTGTCACGCTTACCGATCCTGCGCAATCCACTTCACTGCACCTTGTCCGGCGATCGTTCCGGTGGCAAAGCAGCCCTGTAGCAAATATCCCCCGGTCGGAGCATCCCAATCGATCATTTCGCCGGCACAAAACATTCCGGGATATTTTTTTAGCATCAGATCATCGTTAAGCTCTTCCCAAGTAACCCCTCCGGCCGAGGATATCGCTTCCTCTACCGGCCGTGGCTCCACCACCTTCAGTTGACATTTCTTTATGCCGGCTAACAGCGTCGAAAAATCGGAGAGAAATCCCTTCTCTTCCAGCAGAGCAATGACCGCGGTGCTCAACCGCCAGCTTTTCGCGGCCGACTCTTTGAGTGACTCACCCTCTCGCCACCGCCGGCGAAGTTCTGCTTGGTCCAAATCAGGCTTAAGATCAATTGTGATGCTATGGTCCTCCCGCAACTCTCGGGTGAGCTGATAAATGACTCCACCCTCTAACCCGTACTTCGTGATCAACAGTTCGCCTCGAACCGTTTTTCCGGCGCACGTCGCCGCCACGTTTTTGAGAGGCCTACCATCCGCAATTGCCAGGAACTTTGCAGACCAAGGACACTCCCATCCCACGTTCGATGGAGTAAATGGAGCAACAGAAATTCCCATCGACTTGAACTGCTCGACCCATGCTCCGTCCGACCCAGTCTGCGGCCAGGAAGCGCCTCCGCACGCGAATACGACGACGCCGCCGCTTTCAAACGCAAATTCAGAGCCTCTCTGAAAGACTACATCGAATGGGCTTTGACCCAGAAGATGATGAAATTTGTAACCAGTGCGAATATCACAACCGAGCTTGTAGAGCCGTTCTAACCAACGTTCCAGAATTTCCGGGGCTCTCTGTGACTTCGGAAATATCCGTCCGCTAGTCCCGACAAAGGTTGGAACTCCCAGTCTTTCAAACCAAGCACGAAGTTCTTCCGGACGGAACGATTGGAGCAATCGCTGCCAGCGGGCGGGCGAGTCATACCGGGTGACGAAGAGATCGTATCTTTCGGAATGCGTGATGTTGAGACCGCCCCGGCCTGCCACTAGAAACTTACGCCCGAGCGAAGGCTTTTGTTCAAAGATTCGCGTCTCTATCCCGGCGGCTGCCAAAATCTCAGCCGCCCGTAGACCAGCAGGACCCGCCCCGATTACCAAGGCTCCGTGTTGATTCACCGACTCAAATCCAGCATTCGTTCTATTGGTAGGACAGCCCGCTGTCGGATCGTCTCCGCCACTTCGATTTCCGGTTGGAGAAAATCGAGAGCATCCCGAAGTTTTTCAAGGGTATTCCGCTTCATGTACCGGCAGTTCGCGCAAGAGCAGTTGTCGGTTGGACCCGGAATAAACGTCTTGTTAGGAACTTCCTTTTTGAGGCGGTGGAGCATCCCCGATTCCGTGACAATGATGAACGTGTCGGCACTGGAGGACCGGCAGAAGCTGACCATCTTTTCGGTCGAACAAACTTCGTCCGCTAACATTCGGACTGCGTAGGTACATTCCGGGTGCGCAACCACCGGAGCATCCGGATAGACTTCGCGGATCGCATTGATGCTGTTTTGAGTAAACTCTACGTGCACGTAGCAAGCTCCTCGCCACAAATCCATTTTGCGCCCCGTCTTCTCCATAACCCAGGAGCCAAGGTTTTGATCGGGAACGAAGAGGATGTTGCGATCTGCGGGGGCGTGCTCAACCACTTTCACGGCGTTACCACTGGTACAAATGATATCCGAAAGAGCTTTCACCCCGGCACTGCAGTTGATGTACGCAATGACGTAGTAGTTCTTGTCCAAATGCTTTTGCAAAAAAGCTTCTAGTTGGTCGGCCGGACACGAATCGGACAGCGAGCAGCCAGCCTCTAAATCCGGCAGGATCACTTTCTTGGTCGGATTAATGATTTTCGCCGTCTCCGCCATGAAATGCACACCACAAAATACGATGACATCTGCATCGGCCTCTTTCGCTCGATAACTCAGCCCCAGCGAGTCACCTACAAAGTCGGCGACGTCCTGAACTTCGGGCACTTGATAATTATGCGCCAGAATAACAGCTCTTCGTTCGACTTTCAGTCTTCTGACCTCGGATGCCAGGTCGTACCCTTCTTTTAATGCAACCATGTAATGAATCTAATAATGACTACAATATCGTTTCGACCTTCGAGGGTTCAATCTCGTTTTCTCGGTCAGCTAATCAGCAACGCTTCCAGCGTTTCCCCCTCCGTCACCTCCTGGTTCGGTTCCAACCGAACGAGGGCGTCTGCCTGGGAGAGCGCAAAGAGCGCGTGCGATTCTTGTGGACCGACCAAGGCGAAGGAATCGCCCCTCAGCTTTCCCCGCAAATAGTGTGGACGCTCCCCAGGGTTCCGCAACGGATGGGCCGCTATTACTTTCGTTCGCACGCTCGATTCCCCGCTCGCACCTTGAAGACAAAGCAGCGCAGGTCGAACAAAAACGACGAAAGTCACGTAAGCGGAAACTGGGTTACCTGGTAAACCGAAAATCAATTTACGACCAAGCCGGCCAAACAGGAATGGTTTCCCTGGACGGATCGCAACCCTCCACAGCGCAATCTCCGCTCCTAACTTTCGGAGAACCGGTTTGACCAGGTCTTTTTCGCCCACTGAAACTCCACCGGCGACTATGGCTACATCGGATTGCAACGCTTCACTCAAGGTCCGGATATGGGCCTCTTCCTCGTCCGGAACCGGGTCAAAATGAACTGGTAGCCCACCGCTTCCGCGAACCAACTCGGACAGCATGATTCCGTTGGTCTCATAGATTTCTCCTGGTCCCAGTGATGCAGCCGGTTTGCGTAATTCGCTTCCGGTTACCACCACGCTCACCCGTGGGCGACGATAAGCGGTAACTCGACTCAATCCCTGGGAAGCCACCAATGCCAATCGTTGAGCGTTCAAGCGCATACCTGGCTCCCCGATTTTTTGTCCCTCGCAGAGATCGCCGCCGCGCAATCGAACGTTTTCGGCCGGCTGCAGCTCCGCCCGGACGATAATTTCGTCACCGGATCGCTCGGCTTCTTCCTGCATCAACACGGCGTCAGCGCCTTCCGGTAAAGGCGCTCCCGTGAAAATTCGGACGGTGGTACCGGACTTCACTTGGAGTTGCTGGTCGGCGCCTGCCGATTGTTCGCCCACTACGGCTAGTCGCGTTCCTGGCCCAACTTCGCGCGCAATCACCGCGTAGCCATCCATCGCCGAATTGGTGAATGCAGGCAGTGCAATCCGAGCAAAGAGAGTGTTGGCCAACACGCGATCTCCCGCCTCGGCAATCGGTACTTCTTCAGAGGCGAGCGTCTCGGTCGCATCCAGAATGCGCCGTAAGGTTTCTTGCTCAGTGAGCAGCATCGGAGTGCGGCATTTCTTGTTTCAGCTCAAATGGCTGGGTTAACCGAATATGTCGCGACGAGGAGCCTACCTCAAGCTGATATCGGCCGGCCTCTGTCTTGAATTGGTGAGTTATCGAATCGAAGTACTGGAACGCATTCTGACTCAATGCGAGACTCACCTCTTTTTTTTCGCCTGGGTTTAACCAAACTTTGATGAAGCCTTTGAGTTCGCGCACCGGCCGTTCCACCACCGGGTCAATCGGGTGTACGTAAAGTTGCGCGATCTCCGCGCCCGGCCGCGTACCGATGTTCTTGATCTGACATTTCACTTGAATCGGCTCTCCAGCCGAGGCGGCAGACGGGGCGACCTGTATGTCGGAATACTCGAAGTCGGTGTACGACAGACCAAATCCAAACGGAAACCGGGGTTCGATCGCGGAATGATCGTAGCCTCGATAGCCCACAAAAATGCCTTCCGCGTAGTTTACCGTCTTCCCTCCATCCCTAGACGGATAGTTGGTGGCCGCTGGATTGTCAGCAAAAGCTCTCTCGAAGCTAACCGGCAATTTGCCCGAAGGATTTATGTCGCCAACCAGCAGCGTCGCCAGAGCGTGTCCTCCCTCCTGGCCCGGGTACCAGGCGTGCAACAAAACCGGGACCTTATCCAGCCAGGAATTCATATCAACGTTACCGCCGGAAAATAAGATCACTACAGTCCGTGGATTTTTTTCTGCTACGTTCTGAATTAATCGATCCTGCAGATCGGGCAGTGCGAACGTCCGGTCTGTACCTTCGCCCTCGGTTCCATCATCGAAGCCGGCACCAATAATTGCGACGTCATAGTCGCCAATCGTGTCCGGTACCGCGAACGAAGCCCACCCGAATTGAGCGAGCGCCGATCCACCACCGTGGTTGTGATAATCGATACGGAGCGAGTAGGTTTTACCCGCTTCCAAAGAACGTATGGCCGTCACTGTCCTAGGTGCGTGGTCCCGCCAGTCGTCGATGATCAATTCGCCGTTCAGAAAGACGCGAATGCCATCATCGGAACCCGCTCGAAAAGCATGGGGACCGGAATCCGAGGCACGGATCAGCCCGGTCCAACGAGCAGAAAATCGATCGGAGGATAGTTCGGGTAACGGCCTGCCGGCCGGCCAATCAAAGTTGATGTGCGAATCGACTCGGGTATGAATCGGTTGCCCAGACAGAATCGGATTATCGAAGAATTCGACTTTGAGTCCGGGCTCTAATTTTCCGTCTTCCGCAGAATGAAGAAACTGAGCCGACTCAAACGAACCAACTCCAACACCAAAATAGTCTATCTTTACATCCGAACCGAGCAAATCGCGTAAGCCATCGACTAAGCTTACCGAGTTTATTGGGTGGACAAACGAGCTTCCCCAACCCGTTGGGACTCCGGGACGCGCATCCGGACCGAAGACTGCCACCCTGCGGATATTTTTGCGATCAAGCGGCAGAAGCTTCCCTTCATTCTTCAACAGAACGACTCCTTCCTGCGCTATAGCTAGCGCCGTCGACGCACTCGTTGGATCATTCTCTGGAATATCCGAATCCAGCTGCGGACGATCGAGAAAGCCGTTGCGGACGATTAATTGAAGTATTCTGCGGACCTTATCATCAATTTGGCTCTCGGAGATCTGGTGTTTCTTTAGCAGGGAGGAAAGTACGGCGGGATTGAAATAAGTCCCCGATGGCATCTCCAGATCAAGGCCGCCAGTGGCCGCCGCCAATGTATGATGAGTGGCGCCCCAATCTGACATCAGCACGCCAGAGAAACCCCATTCGGTCTTAAGAACCTGGAGATTGAGGAACCGGTTTTCGGTGCAAAATGAGCCGTTCACCTGATTGTAAGCGTCCATCACCGCTCCAGCTTTGCCGTCTTTGACCGCGGCTTCGAACGCCGGCAAATAAATTTCCCGAAGAGCGCGCTCTCCTACGTCGGCACTGATCTCCATGCGATTGAATTCCTGGTTATTCGCCGCGAAATGTTTAACCGTGGCAACCACCCCTTGGCTCTGTACTCCACGGACAAACGGTACGACCATTTGGCTCGCGAGATACGGATCTTCACCGGAGAGATATTCGGAGTTCCTACCGCAAACTGGGACCCGATTAATGTTGAGTCCGGGGGCGAGTAGTATGTGGATGCCCCGCGCACGACAGTCGCGGCCCATGGAAGTACCCTCCCTTGCCGCCAGCAGTGGATTCCAAGTCGCCGCCAAAGCGATGCCAGCAGGATAACGAGTGCTCGGGCGATCCTGGCGCACACCTACCGGGCCATCACTCATCCGAATCTCAGGCAGCCCGAGCCGCGGAATTGGCCGGATCGACATGGCGTGGATGCCTCCGATGTACTCCAACTTCTCTTGCAAGGTCATTCGACCCAGCAGATCGTTCACGCGGTCTTCGACCGAGTCGGCGCTGACGTCCTTTATTCCGAATAGCGCGAGAGTGGCCAACACCATCAATCCACCGATATTTCGTCGCACTAAATGACGATGCGTTTTCGTTCGAAAGAACGATCCCTCAAAACCTGTCTGGTGACGCATCTTGTTCAAATTTCAGCGAAGCCCGTATTTGTAAAGGAGATCGCTCGGTTCCTTACCCTCTCGTCGTCTAAACCCGCGTCTAATCGCTCGATTGTTCCGGTTGACCTATCGGTACAATTTCACTTTGACTTTCCAGCGAGCACAATTTATTGCTAGGGTAAGCCGGTTAACCGCCCGGTCAAACATGGACTTAGGGTCTTCTCCTCGTTTACTTCAGCGAATCCGCCAAATACCTCGAGATCGAGCGCAAGTTAAGAGCCTCCTCCAGTTCGCCCGGCGTTTTGTCTATCAAATATCGCCCAGAATTGCTCGGCGTCGGCCCTGATGGATTCGTCTTTGACGACTGCCGTTGATTCGTCCCCAGCAGCCCCGGCTCGTCGGGTGCCCGAAAGCGCCAAAGCGCCCTCCCGCGCGTTGATCTTTCTCTTGGCTACGACCGCTGGACTGGTGGTGATGAATATCTATTACAATCAGCCGGTCTTGAATGCGATTGCGGTTTCGCTCAACATCAACTCGGCGGCTGTCGCCTGGGTTTCGACTGCGACCCAACTCGGGTACGCGACCGGTCTGCTTTTTTTGCTGCCGATCGGTGACAGCGTCGACCGGAAGTGGTTGATCGCGTTGACCACGTTGTTGTCTTCGCTGGCTCTTATTGCGATTCCGTTATCACCGAATTTAGCCGTCATGCTGTTCTCCAGCTTCGCCGTCGGAATCACTTCGATCACTCCTCAGCTCGTCATACCCTATGCCGCGAGCCTGGTTATCGGACCCGGCCGCGGAAAGGTGGTTGGATTGGTGATGAGCGGCTTGCTGATTGGGATTCTCGCCTCGCGAAGTTTGAGTGGATTGATCGGAAGCCGGCTGTCATGGCATACCGTTTTTTGGCTGGCTGCGGGAGTCATGCTTTTGCTGAGCGGAGTCCTCTGCATTGCTCTTCCTTCACAGCCGGCCCACGGCACCACATCGTACGGACGCTTGCTGAGGTCGCTACCGCAACTCTTGCGGTCTGAACCAATCATTCGGCGTCACAGCGCGATTGGCGCCCTTGCGTTCGGGGCCTTTGGCGCTTTCTGGACCACGCTTGCTTTCTACCTTCACTCGCGGCCAGAGCATTACGGCTCCGATGTGACCGGAATATTCGGCCTGGTCGCCATCACTGGCGCTTTAGTTGCCCCTTTGGCCGGTCATCTCGCGGAAAGACACGAGCCTCGGCAGATCAACGGACTCTTCTTGTTCCTGGTCTTACTGGCCTTCGTTACGATGCTTTTCAGCCATCAGTATACTCTGCTGGTGCTGGGTGCAGGCGTTCTGCTGTTGGACGCGGGGGTGCAAGGAAACCAAATTGCCAATCAAACGCGGATCTATTCTCTGGAACGCTCGCTGCACAGCAGAATCAATTCCGTTTACATGGTGATCTACTTCCTGGGTGGCGCATTCGGATCCTTGATTGGAGCCCAAGCATGGCTGCTGGCCGGATGGCCTGGAGTCTGTTGCAGCGGAATCGTGCTCTCCGCTACGGCTCTCTTTGTTCTCTGGCTCTAGGGCGACACTTGCTCGGGCTAGAGTCGCGCAACCCGTACGATTTCATCAGTCGGCGATGAAAGGCGGCTTTAGTCGCTCAATCGTTTCGCTTATTCCCTTTTCACTGAAGCCTGCGCCGGAGTGGCCGAAATAGCGAAGCTTTCCGTTTCGGTACGCACCCAATAATAGGGCGCCTAAATGTTTTCGGCTTCCTTTGCCTTCGGTGGAGCCGACAACGAACTCTTGCTGCGATCGTGCCTTAATCTTTAGCCATCCAGTGAGCGCCGGCCAGGCTGATACGTGCTCCTCTTACGTTTCGCGATGATTCCTTCCAACCCCTTTTCCTTCGCGAGCCGGAAAAGCTCCACTCCGCGCTTTTCGTCGGAACGGAAAGTTATCAAAAGTTTTCATAAAAGACTCATTTCCGCTCATTTTTGCGCACTATCGTAACATTCGAGAAGCTGTGACGCTCTGCGCGTAACTCGCTCGTATCGAGTCGCGAAAGCGCTAAAATAGAGCGGTGAGGCAGGGATTCGAACCCTGGATACCGTTGCCAGTATAACGCTTTAGCAAAGCGCCGCTTTCGACCGCTCAGCCACCTCACCAGACGGAAGGTCAAAAGGATATACTCGCGAGCCTGACCGTCAAATTAATAACGACGGGAGCGCCGCGAACTGCAGACGGTGAAAGGTGAGAGGTGAAAAGTGAGAGGAGGCGGATGACAAAGTGGAAGGAGCCAAAAGCCAGTAGCGCCGGGACAGTCGTATCAGCGTTTGGCGTACCTCGGCTGTGACTAATATGCGGCCCGAAGAGCTGCGAAAACCTAGCCCGGGCTAAAATCTCGCTGCGCTTCGTGCTGGTATTGCCACCAATCACGAATCACTCTCCAGGAAACGCCGAGAACGCCGACATCGCCGCGAGCGCCGGGAACGGAAAACGCCGACCGCCAAACGCCGAACGCTTTCCTATCTCCACCGACTAGCGGGACGCTATTTGATGTACTAATCACGATTACTGACTCCGTCGATTACCGCTCCTTCACCGCCGAGGTACTAATTTCACCCAAAGCTCCTCATGGACGCGGGATCCGGCATAGGCTACCCGGACATGTTTTTCCGGCGGCTCCTCAAACATGACATCGTAATTTCGAATCGCCTGCGCCACTGCAATGGGCGTTTGCATCAGGCTGTGATTTCTTCCCAGACAGACGTGAGGTCCACCGCCAAATAAGCCAAACGTCTTAGGCACGAATTTATCCTGTTCCAAGAATCGCTCTGGCTTAAATCGAAAGGGCTCTTCGTACACCTCTTCCAAGAAATGGCCAAGAGTATTGACATGCAACACATCCGTTCCGGCCGGTACCCGATAACCCTCAAATTCGAAATCTTCTCCCGCGTGCTTACCGAGCGCGAAGATCCCTGGCCGTATCCGTTGAGTTTCTAAAATTGACGCTTTCAGTCTCGGCATTTGCGCTAAGGCTCTGATATCGCGTCCATCCCATAAATCCAGTTCCTCGCGTAAGGCGCCCAACCATTCCGGATAGGCCGCGACCAGGATGAGCGCCGAATTGATAAGGCTCGAAGTGTTGTCAGTTCCAGCCAGCAAGATCAGATAAAGATCGTTGACTAATCGATCGCGATCCGGACTGCCCCCTTCATGAATTGCTCTCGCTTTGAGTGTTGCGGCAAAGTTATCGTCGTAAAGGCCGGGATTCGCCAGGCGCTCATCGACGATCTTGCGCAGCCAGGTGAACGTCTCCGCTTTGAGAGCCCGATACCGCTCGCGTTCGATGTATGAGGTCCTGCCATCATCCAAGAACAACCCTGGCAACATCTGGTATTCCCATTCCGCCATTCGTTCGATGACATCGTCGGGAATCTCCGCGCAAGCGACAGTTCGACTATTGATCTTGGTGATGACTTTCGCCCAAAACTTGGTCAATTCGATTCGTTCTTGGCTTACTTTACGCAGCTCGTCTTCCAGTAGACGATGAAATTCCGGCAAGAAACGGATTGCGGGTGCTTGATCAAAAGCAGGCTTAAGAATCGTACGCTTGTCTCGGTGATGTTCACCGTCCAGCGCAGTAACGTGGTCGGTCCCCATCTCGTCCAGGAACGGAGCATTCGCTTCTGAATAGTCCCAAATCTTCCAGTTACGCCAGACAAAGTCGTTGGCTTCCAGACCGGCTAGCACGACCCATGTTCGTTTGCGAAAATAAGTGGCGTAGATTGGCCCTAGCTGTCGAAAAGCACGGAGATGAAAACCGATAGGATCCTCCTGAAATCTCAGAACGGATTCGTCGTCTGAGACGCCTTCACGATACAGAGGGATTTCATCCAGGGTTCGACCTATCACTTGCGTACTCATCTCGAAAAATTCTTAGCAGAGGATGTGCCGTAATTTGAGAAGTTAGAATCCGGAATTTAGAAATTTAGAAGAAAGTTCAGCCACTGTCGGCAGCTCTCCGCTCTTTCGTTGTCCGTAATTCTGGACGTTTTGAAAGAGAACAAACACGCCGGATCCTCGCCTCGATTTTCTTGTGGGCACGGGATTATTGCCGAGCGCCGAAGGCGTGTTTTCAAGAAAGCCTAGAGGGCGCAGCCCTAGGATTCGTCCCCCCCAATAGCACGCACTGAAGGTGCGTTTCAACACGCTACTGGTCCCGAAGGTATCGTTTATCAAATGCAACACCCCTGACAATGTACGGCATGATGCGCGTATGTAGTTGGCACGCGCTTTCAGCGCTCGATCGCTCCAAATTCCTGTTCCTAGGGCTGCGCCCAGGGCGAAGCCCTAGGCTTTCTTGAAACGCGCCTTCGGCGCTCTTCGAATCATCGCTCACCTTAAAGCGGAGCCACTTCCACAATTGTCACACCAGCGGCCGGCATCTCCGCGACACCCATTACGAATTTCAGGCGGCAGATTCAACTTCACCGGTTCGGGATTATAGTTAAAGAAAAACCGATGCTTCCCGCGGGTGCGGACGCGAATGCCTGGTGGTATTTCGCTCAATTTGAACCCTTCGGCGTTTAGAAGATCTTCAACAATTTCGCCCAGCAAAAATTGCTCCGGCAACGTCGCCAGATAGGTGATGTTGCCGTTCCGATAGCCGATTCCGTGTCCATCTGCGAGCCGGATGAATGGCACCAGATCAGTTCGCACGTGTTCGAGCCATAAATTGCATTGGTACTGGGCCGATTCCCACACCAAGGGGAAGGAAACAAAATCCGGTAAAGACTCCACCCGAACGATTTTTATCGGCATCACCTCTTGGAGTGGACCGGGCGGGAGTTCGGCCGGGATTTGAAAATTTGGCGTTTTGGATCCAGTACGCGGACCGATGAGAACCTGACCATTAAATCGCGTGAGGGATTGCATCAAGCTCGCAGACACGATTGGGAGCGGAGGAATCATTACCAATTTGTAACCATCTAATGGAGCGCCCGGTGGAAGAATATCGATATTCAGACCGAATCGTCTGAGCGCTCGATAGAAGCTGATGGCTACCGCAAAGTAATCAAAGTCCTCCCTTTGCGGCTGAATAGCGAGCGTCCATGCGGCTTCGTAGTCGTACACCAGTGCGGTCTCTGCCGGCACTAACGACGCTAGATCGAGCTGGGAAAGTTCATTCGCAGTTTGACGAACTTCGAATGCACCGACGTCAGGTTGTCGATCGGGCAGATTCAACCCGGAGTGCATCTGTTCCTGAGCAAAAGGCGCTTGTCGCCAACAGAAATAACTGACGACTTCGGCCCCGTGGGCGATCGCCTCGAAGGTCCAAAGGCGAACCGCGCCAGGGTGCGGAGCAGGGTTGTAGGCCGCCCAGTTCACTGGCCCGGGTTGCTGCTCCATAATCCAGAATCGACCTCTGCCGCAGGCTCGATAAAGGTCATGATGAAAGGCACTGAGATCGGGATCACCCAGTCGAAGGTGGCGGGCTTTGTACGCTTCGGGCGCCTTCAGCAGCGTGAGCGCCCCCAACGGATAAGAATCCCAACTCGCCGCATCCGCGATTTGGAAACTTTGAAATGGTCGAAGTCCAGAAAGGTCGCCATGAAATTGTGAAGAACCGCTCGCCCCGGCGAATACTGACGAATAAGGTCCACTTGTAACCGATTGAAGCTGTCGACCTCGTCCGAGGAGAAGCGGCGATAATCGAGCTCATGAGCTGGATTTGGATCTGTAACCGTAAGATTCGGAAGCTCGATCTCGTCGAAGCTCCTGTACTCCATGCTCCAGAAAACATTTCCCCAAGCCTGGTTTAACTGTTCAATTGATAGATAGCGGTTTCGCAACCAGGCTCGAAAGGCGGAGCGATCGGCGTCGGAATAGCTCAGTACGGTATCGTGGCAACCAAATTCGTTGTCCGTCTGCCAGGCAATAACCGCCGGGTGTTCGCCGAAGGCTTGGGCCAATTTAGTTACAATGCGCACACATTCCTTTCGGTAACCGAGATGCGAAAAACAGTAATGGCGCCGCGAACCGAATCCTTTCCGTTGTCCATGCATCGACCGCAACCATGTCAGGCATCCGATCCACCAGCCACTTCGGCGCGCGGACGTTGGGGTACCAAGGACAATGGACAAACTCTTCGATTCGGCCAAATCCAGAAGTTGCTCCAACCAGGAGAATCGGTATTCGCTTGGCTCCGGCTCAAGCCTACTCCACGCGAACTCACCTACGCGAACGATGCGTATTCCGATTTCACGCATGGAATCAAAATCGGTAGCCCAATAATCCGTGAGCAAATGTTCCGGATAATAACAAACACCAAGGCTTGGTGTAGAGAGTAGCGTTCGTGACGTCATTTCGTTGTTTTCCAACCGCGAATCGACACGAATGAACACGCATTAGATCCGTTGATTCGCGTCCATTAGTGTCTATTCGTGGTTAGTTTTTGCTTTTCGCTGTTTGGTCGAGGCTTTTTCAACCGCGAATCGACGCGAATGAACACGCATTAGATCCGTTGATTCGCGTCCATTAGCGTCTACTCGTGGTTAGTTTTTGCTTTTCGCTGTTTGGTCGAGGTTTTTTCAACCGCGAATCGACACGAATGAACACGAATTAAGTTCGTTTATTCGCGTCCATTAGCGTCCATTCGTGGTTTATATTTTCTTTTGTGGTTCTGCGGCGCGGTGCTCCTTCTGGGGACCAGGACCGGCTTCAAAATGAAACGTTGAGGCGAAGTACCAGGCTGGTTGATCATTCTTAGAAGAAACTCAACACTCATCTCTCCGAGAGCCGCGAAATCCTGGTAAATGGTGGTCAGCGAGGGCTGATAAAACTCAGACTCCGGCATGCCGTCGTATCCAATGACCGATATTTCATCGGGGACTGCGATTCCGTTCTTGTGAAAAGCACTCAATGCGCCCAGCGCCCTATGATCGTTGGCGGTCACCAGCGCGGTGAAATTACCTCGGTGATGGCGGATTAATTCGAGTGCGGCGAGATAACCGCTTTTCGCACTCCAATCCCCTTCACACATCGGCCCAGGTGAGAGGTCGGCTCGCTTCAATGGGACCGGCAGGAGCCGGTCCCTACCGCCCATATTGGCGCACGTTCCCTCCCCGGAGCACTTCGTCATGCCGTCCTCGCGATCTTCCTTCTCTATTGCATCCTGCCGGCGACTTGGATCCTGGCGGCCGTGACCAAGGATAGTAGTCAGATTTTCACGACTTTCGGGTTCTGGTTCGCCAATCCGCCTCACTTCTTTGAAAACATCGTAGACCTGTTCGCTTTTCGAGACGGGATTTTTGTCCGTTGGTTTGGCAATTCGCCCCTTTACGCCGGATCGATTTCAGTGGGAAGCACATTGATTTGCGCGTTGGGCGGCTACGCCTTTGCCAAATACGACTTCCCCGGTAAACACTTTCTTTTTAACTTCATTCTCGGTACCATCATGGTGCCTTCGACCGCCCTGGTTCTGCCCTTATTTCTCATGCTTTATCGGCTCGGCTTGGTGAACAGCATCTGGGGGGTCATCTTGCCGAGCCTGGTGAATCCCTTTGGTCTCTATCTGATGCGGGTTTTCTGGAACGCCTCATTTCCCAACGATCTGATCGAAGCCGCGCGCCTGGATGGCGCCGGTGAGCTGCGGATCTTTTGGTATCTCGGAATGCCCCTCATGCAGTCCGGCTTGGTCACAGTGGCGTTGCTCAGTTTTGTCGGTGCCTGGAACAACTTCTTTCTGCCTTTGATCGTCCTCAGCAACGACGATCTATACCCGTTAACGCTAGGCTTGAACATTTGGAACAGCGTCATCAACGCCGCCGGCGGCGGAAAACCATCCTATCACCTGATTGCGCTGGGCTCGCTCATCAGCGTTTTGCCGCTCATCGCGGCGTTTATCCTCCTTGGGAAATATTGGCGTGGGGGATTGACGGCTGGAGCCACGAATTAGCGAAGGAACGCCGGGAGCGCCGACACCGCCGGTACCGCCGAGAACGGATCAACCGGAGTCAACGCTCTTGACCATGGCCAGGGGCTTTTTTAGCTAACAGCCCTTCCCGACCGTCTTGCGACCTATCCCTAACCTCGGAGTGTTCGTCGCTTGCGACGCCCGCCGATCACCCAACGGGCACCCGAGGAATCGGGCCTAGAGGTCCGCATGGCGTGTTTATGTCAGGGGTTATTTCCGGGCGTCGCAAGCGACGCGCCCTCCTACCCGTGGGTAATCTGCTCCCATGTACCGTCTTCCGTATTGTGTATTCCGCGCTCCTTCTCCCTCTCGCGAATGAGAGGCCCACCCGTATCCTCCATAAATTTTCTGCAAGCAATTGTCGATCAAACCATCTATCTATAGAGCCGTGCGCACTGGAGGCACGCCATGACGCCACAGGTCTTTATTAGCCATTCGAGTAAGGACAAGGAAATAGCAGATGCTATTTGCCATCAGCTGGAGTCTGCCGAGATCCCGTGCTGGATGGCCCCTCGGAACATTGAATACGGGTCCGATTGGACCGAAGGGATCATGCGAGGGATCACCGCTTGTCGAGTATTCGTTCTCGTGTTTTCCGAAAACGCGAACGGTTCGGGCCATGTTCGACGGGAAGTTGCTAAAGCTTTCTCACTGGGACTGCAGGTCATTCCTTTTCGCATCGAAGATACGCTGCCGCAGACCAGCCTGAGCTATTTCCTGGAGACAGTACACTGGTTAGATGCGGTCTCAGCTCCGCTGGAAAAGCATCTCAACTCGTTAACTGAACGGGTGAAAAAGCTGTTGGCCAACGGCGACTCAATCAACAACCCGGATCCCGCCGCGCTGTCAGCAACTGCTTACCCGGGCCTGGCTGTCCCACTGAAGCGTCGCAACTGGCTAGTTGGAGGCGGCCTGGCCGTCGCAGCCGCAGCAATCCTGACAGCTGCGTGGTTCTACATCGCAGCGGATCGGGCCGCACAACAAAAGTCCATTGCCAACGGTTTGCTCGCCGAGATTTCGGCTAAGAGCGTTGCCGTCCTTCCCTTCGAGAGCATCAGTGCGGCTAAGGATGATGGCTATTTCGCGGACGGAGTTCAGGACGAAATTCTCAATAACCTGGCCAAGATCGCCCAACTCAAAGTCATCAGCCGCACCTCGGTCATGCAGTATCGGGCCGACACCAAGCGTGATATGCGCCAGATTGCCTATGCGTTGGGTGTCGCGAACGTACTGGAAGGAACGGTGCGCCGGGACGGAAACCGCGTTCGGGTGAGTGCTCAGTTGGTCGACGCTCGTAGTGATAACGCAGTCTGGGCTGATAGCTACGACCGGGATCTCACTGATATCTTTACAATTCAGAGCGAGGTTGCTCAAACTATTGCGGGCAAACTATCAGCTGCACTCTCTCCAGAAGAAAAAAAGCGGATCGAACAAAAACCAACCGAGAATTTAGAGGCATACGACATGTATCTTAAGGCTAAAGAAAAAGTTACAAGTGCGCAGTCCGCTGTGAGCGGACACCAGGAGAGGCCCATGCGCGATGCTCTGAGTCTGCTCCAGAAAGCCGTGGAACTCGACCCGAATTTTGCGAGTGCATATTGTTTGATGGCCTATACCCATGACGCTTTGGACCTTGTTTGGGATCCGAGCTCTGCGCAGCGCACTCTGGGAGATCAAGCAATCAACGACGCGTTGCGTCTGCAACCCGATCTTCCAGAGGTTCGGTTAGCCCACGCTAATCACCTCTACCGAAGCCGGCGTGACTATGAACGCGCGCGGGCGGAGCTAGCGATCGCTCGTCGAGGCTTGCCAAATAATGCCGAAACGGACTATCTCGAAGCGCTAATAGCTCGCCGACAAGGCAGATTTGAGAGCGCAATTCACTCTTTCAACGAAGCAATCAAGCTCGATCCACACGATCCTCTACCGCTTTCAGATTTAGCGGAAACGCTCTCGAATACTCGACAGTTCCCGCTAGCTGAGCGGGCCTGGGATCAACTGATCGCTCGGGTTCCAGACGCGCCTATGGCGAAGGCGAGGAAGGAATATTATGTGAACGTCGTAAAAACGGGAGACGATACGGCGTACCTCCCGCAACTCGAATCGCTCTCTGCATCCACACCGGATGACAAGCTTGTTCTTGCTGAACGCCTCAATCTAGCGCTTGGTCGTCGCGATTGGCAGCAAGCGAGACAGTTACTTGATAAGGTGAGAGGCGAGGACGGTTTGCTATTTCGTTACGGAGACATTGCGGCTCCGGCTGATTGTTACTCCATCTTGCTCGCTCGGCTCCAGGGACAAGTGCCCGATGAACAAGTTGGTTCCGGGACAAGGCGGCTATTGAATCAGAAAGTCGAGACTTCACCGACAAATGCTATCCTGCTCAGCAACTTGGCCGTAGTCGATGCGTTGCTCGGGCACAAAGACGATGCCATCTCCGAAGGCGAGCGCGCCGTTGAGCTGTTACCCGTCTCTAAAGATGCCGTGGATGGTCCCCTCGTAGCGATGAATCTTGCTGTCGTTTACGCGTGGGCTGACCATCCGGATCTCGCCTTTCAACAGTTGGACATCTTATCGAAGGTACCGTACGGCCTTTTCTACAACCATCTCAAACTCGAACCTTATTTCGACCCGCTCCGTAAGGATCCGCGCTACGACAAATTGTTGGCAGCGCTAGCGCCACACTAGTGATCGATCGGCAAGCGATCACAAGACTTACCCGATGGCAAGCATTCCATGTTGCCTAGCGCGGGGGATGCTTATTGGTTGAATGCTACGGCGAACGCTGTGGTACCTCCGCGAGGGAAGTCGCGCCCAACTTGTTAAATCCGGGCGGTCAACTTTTCCAGGAGCTTGTGATCTCGAACCTCCCGGCTGCGCACAGCAGGGATGTAAAGATTACCCACTTGTGGACCATGCTCCAGATCGGCCGCTAGCGTCCCCAACCGATACTTTTTAACCGTCGACTGAAGCAATGGAAACGTTTTTGAGGTTACTAGAATAATCGGATGTTCGGGGGGATAGAATTCGAGCAAATAGTCTTGCAGAGGCAAAAACCGTTCGGCCGAGATGCGATCCGTCTGGTAGTTCGGCTCACCAATCGCAATAAGCTGCCAAAGAACGCAGGGGACATCATTTTGGATTGGCCTGCGGCGTAGAAGCAGATCGGTGACTTCGTACATTTGCAATCCGTCGGCGGCGACATCGATGCCGAGATCCACGAACAATGTGTCCAACGAAGAGATGCCTGGAAAAGTCTCCACTTGGAGATCGAGGAGTTTGGCAGCTCTTTGAATAAGCACCGCCGGATAGCAATAGACCAGCGGATGACCGTAGGTGGCAAAACAGACCGGCGAGCAGGTAATTGCCGCATTAATCACTTCAGCGGCCATCCTGCGATAGGTGGGCAGCCGCTGCTTGCCCTTCTCATAAAAGGAGAAGAGGCTCGTCACCTCAGGGCAGATACCCTCAAGATAGGGGACAACACCAAATCCCGAATCGATAACAAAGGTATGCCGGCACCGGCGAATGGTCTCTTCGACCTCCCGGGTGATCTGATGGATTCCAACAATCCCCAGCCCCACGATGGCTATATCAAATGGCAAAGAGTCCTCAGTCTGGTAGGTCGGGCTCATTATCCAACCTGTTCAATCAGCGCTAATACTGGAGTCAATCTATCCGCATTGGTCGTCACGTTCCGAATTTGAGCGATGCTCTCCTGAATTTCAGGCCGCCTGAGTGCAGCCGCAGGATCGAACTGCCAATCGGCTGACCCAAGCGACACAAAATTCTTGGTCCCGGTCAAAGTGAAGACCACCTCTCCCAGGCGGGCGGACAGTTGTGATCCAGAGTCCATCAGAGCGGCTCGCTCTTCCGAGCTTAATTCGTAAGGCGTCAATGCTTCCTGCGGGTTCTTTCGAAACTGCAAATAGAACGCGTGATCGGTCTGTATGCGCGAAAGAAAGTCGTTTAAGCCTGGCATAGTTAGTTATCTGGTGATCTGCTCGTGCGACCCCGTGAGCGATGGAAAATTGCTAGCGAAATTTTCAAAAGAGAGCGAGAGCTGATCGATTTAAACGATTGCTACAGGGAAGCCGCATCCCCTGTCAAGGCTTGAGGACAAAAGAAGGGGCGAACAAGCTGAAGTAGTGCGTGATTGACGAGAAACGTTTCGCATCGTCATTTTGCTGCCTCTTGCCTTCTGCCTCCTAGATTCTAGATTCTGACTTCTGTATCTGGTTCTGCTATGACCGATTTCATTGCCACTCACAGCCCTTTGCCGGTCCTCGCCAATGAGGATCGAACATACATTCAGGACAACTTCTATACCCTCGAAGAGCTCTGTCTCGGCCGTACAGGGACTCCCGCGGAATACAGGTCCGAAATCCGAGAAGGTCTCCTCCCTCGACCAGCTTACGTCGTGGATGGAATCGAAATGTATCCCGCCGATTTTTTCCTGTTTCCGGATTCGGTAGGCAGTCTTGGAGCCCGGATGAAGGAGGAGTTCAGCGCGCGCTATGTGAGAGCAGCGAAAGTCTACGGGGACTCTCCCTCGGAAGATCGCATTGCGAGCGAATATACTTCTTATTTGAGCGGCGAATATGCCGTTTGTCTTCGATTCTTATCACCGGAGACCATCTTTCTGAAGGAATTTGCGATAGCGAAAATCCAGGAGCTTCTGGCAACGCCCAATCCAAGCGATGCTGATTGGTCGGCGGCTCTCCGGAACTGGGTAACCCGCTTGGACGGTATAGAACGAGAGTTTGCACCGTGCGACACGGCGCGCTTCGGAAGCCTTCCTAGCCGGGTGCGGTATATCAAGAACGTAAGGGAAAAGTTTCCATCCTGCTTCTTAACGACCGAGAAATAGGTTTTGGAATAGCCGCAAAAGAACGCAAGGATCGCAAAGAGAGAGAGAAAAAAGGTGACAGAGATTGAATCGTGAGGGTGACCTATCGTGGATAGGACGACACAGTCCGGGCAAGCAACCTCTAAATGCACGACGCCCTTAAGTGCCGGATTGTGAGCTTTTGCGACGCGCGATCGTTTGGCTCAACAGGCCTGGCCTCGCGATCGCAGCGGCCTGCCGCCGTCGCTGCGCTTGGGCGCGCCCCCAGCTGTGCGGTTGAGAAAACAATAGAGCTAGCCGCGACGTAGCTCGGCGGAGTCGGGTTTCGCCCTTGTACCGACGATGGGAATAGCCATCGCAATGGCTTGATGTACAGCGCATGCAATTCCGACGCCCAACTTCTTTACTTTTGCGTTCTTTGCGTTTCTTTGCGGCTATTCTTCTGTGTGGTTCACAACCAGTTCTTTCGCTTGAAGAACAGGATCATGCCGCTGGCTACGGCCAACATGATGAGAATGACACTCGGATAACCGAAGCGCCAGTGCAGTTCGGGCATGTTGGTAAAGTTCATCCCGTACAATCCAACGATAAAAGTGAGTGGAATGAAAATCGAAGAAATGATGGTGAGTACGCGCATGATGTCGTTGGTCCGCATGCTCAGACTCGAGACGTACAGATCCATGAAACTGCTTGTGATATCGCGGTAGGTCTCAAGCAGATCCACAATAGCTAGGACGTGGTCGAGGCAGTCACGGAGAAAGGGCTTCGTTTTTTCGGCGATCAAGCCCGATTCATCTCTCAGCAAACGCGCGAGTACCTCCCGAGTGGGCCAGACCGCGCGGCCCAGCTGGGCGGATGCTCACTCCTTCCGGGAGAGAGAGATTGAGGTCTCAGATCTCGATTCGATCCACAGTTTTATCAACCGCAAAATGATGGATGAAATTACGCCGAGAGAATAGCGAAAAGAGAGGCAGTGAAGAATCGCAAATAGCAAATAGCAGATAGCAAATGGACGCTATCGGTGCGGAGAATAGCCGCAAAAGAACGCAGGGATCGCAAAGAGAGGGAATCCAGAATCGGCACAGTAGGAGAAGGGACGAGAAACAAGTCCGGTAGGGACGCTCGGCCGCCTAAAGACGGCCGAGCAGGAGCTCAGCCCTACCGAATTCGATCAGCTCACACGCCTACCTCGCTATCGCTCGGCGGCGTCTTTCGCCTGATCCTGCGCCAGAACTAACGGAAGGCGAGCTAGCTTGTACTTCCTCAGTAGCTCGGCGCGGTTTTTTCGGAGATCTGCTCCGTTGCGCTTACTCGGATACGGAATGTCACCCATAACGCCTTCCCAGGTAATACGATTGAATTTCTCCGCGTCCTTGAGGTTATCCTCGATACTGAAATCAAATTCCGCGGTTTTCTCCGCCCAATAAGCGGAATCGTGCAACGGCTTGGGCGTTTTGTCCGTGGAAGCGAACGCGTTCGCCGGAATAGGCAATTGCGTACTCTTCAGGAAGTCCGAGGCAGTCGCAGTATAAGTCCATTCGCGTTGGCTGAGATCGAATACCTCGGTCATTGGGCGCTGGGTCGCCGTGTTAATATCCAGATGATCGAGGCCGAGAATGTCCTCAATCGTTCTGAGCATGTTCACGGTGGTGTAACGCTCCGATACGACTTGACCTTGTTTGACGTAAGGTCCGACTATATAAGCCGTCGATCGATGAGCGTCGACATGATCGGCGCCCGCTTGGGCGTCATCTTCGAGGACGAAGATCAACGTGTCATACTTGTACGGGCTGTGCGCCACCTTATCGACAAGGAGTCCAACCGCATAGTCGTTGTCCGCATGGTCGAGCTCGACAGTATTCACCCCGTCGATGGAAGTGCCAAAACTTCCGGTATGATCGTGCATGAACCGCACTAGCTCAACTTGCGGAAGGTTCCCATTTGCCACGTAACCGTCGAACTCGCGAGCCCACTCGTCTTCCCGCCAGAAATCGGGGAAAGCATTATCATAAGCACGGAAGTAGATATCGTTGTTAGCGATCAGGACCGGCTTGGTTGGATACGATACTTGGATTTTCGCAGCGAACGGATGGCGCTCCAACGGAATGTTATTGGGCGGAGCCGCTGAGTAACGGGTCAGATCACAGAAGAATCCATATTCGCGTAAGCTAAGCCCAGCTCGGGCCACGGCATCCCAAATATAGCCTTGCTCCGGCGGCGTTCCTTCCGGGCCATCGAAGGCACCGACGTCAGCAGTGCCGGGCAATAAATTTGGATCAGACGGAGTCAACCCATCGGCGGCTTGTCGCTGCTGCACCGTGGGCAATCCGACGTTCACATTTCGGTCGGTACCCTCGTACTCGTAGCTGGTGCCGCGACTCGAGTAATTCAGCGGCACCGCTTTTATTCCGAAATCGGTTTCCCTGGCTCCCACGCTCCAAGGCCAACCATTCGCGCTTACATCACCGGAGCAGTAGAAATTGTCGAGATCGACAAATTGTTGAGAGATCTGATGGAAATTGGGTGTGGTTGCTTCGCCGAACAGAGCGAGGGACGGATCGCCATTGCCACGATCAAGATCTCCCAGAATCTGATCATACGTCCGGTTCTCCTTCACAATATAGATGACATGCTTAATTCGCCTGCGCAGCTGGCTAATTACTATTTCGTCCTTTATCTGCGGAAGCGCGAAAAAGGAATCATTGTTTGCTACCGTCAGCGTCAACCGAAATGATGTAAGGAAATCCGGTACGGGAAAACTCAACAATCCTGATTGCTCTAACTCTTCGATATATTGATTGCTCGCGTGATTCTCGGCGTACCAGCCTGGGTTGGGGCCGGTCGGGCTTTTTCCATTCACCACATACAGTGTCCGGCCATCGGCACTAACATTCACCGAGGTCGGATAAAACCCGGTCGGCAATAGACCAACAACTTCGGACCGAGCAGCAGAAAGTTGCACCACGGCAACCGAATTAGTTCCACCGTTGGTCACATACAAAACTCTTTCGTCCGGAGAGAGCGCCAGACTGTTTGGAATGCTCCCGTGATACCGGCCCACGTTCCACAAGATCCACTGTGGTCCGGTGGTTGAAAAGCTCTGCACGACTTGGTTGGTCTGAGTATTGACCACTTCTACCAAGTCACTGTTATCTTCTGCCGCGAAGAGGAGATTTTGCGCGCGGTTCAAAATCATTTTGTTCGGATTCCCCTTCGCCTTGATTCGGCTGATCACACCCGGAGTACTATTGAAATCGACAACGACAATCTCGCGATCACGTAAGCTCGAAACATAGGCCGTGTCGTTGTCTCTGATTGCTACCCAAAATGGATACTCTCCACCCGGCACTCCATTCTGCGCCGGATCGATAACTCCAGGTCGCAGGTCGATTTCTTTGATGACACTTCGGCCAGCTACATCGACGATGGAAATGGAATCGTTATAAACATTGGCAATGACGATCTTGGTGCCGTCTGCAGTAACGGCCAGCCCGCCGGTCACGAACGTCGACGGATTCGGCATTCCGTTGCCGGTCGTGTGCCCCAGCGCAATCGGGGTACCGATTTCCGCCCAAGTTCCGTCTCCTTGGATTCCGTAAATGTGGATGTTATCGTCGGATCCTCCGCCAACATAGAAGCTATTACCATTGGGATTGAAGGCGATACCTGCGAATGTATTAGGAACGTTGATAACCTGTTTCTTGACTGGCTTGCCTGTACTCACATCGAAAACGAAGATGTATTGCTCCGAATCAGCCGGAACTACTTTGCTCGCAGCGTTATCGAGGCGATTGTGACCGCTGATCAGAATCAGCAAAGTGTGCTGATCCGGACTAAGTACGCTGCTTAGCGCTCCGGAGGCGACGAAGTTAGGAAAATCGGTTAGTCCAGGATTGAGCAGCTGGAAGTTGGCACTTGGTGCAGCAGTTGGTGTGATTTTTTGTCCGCTCGAGACGAACGAAGAGTCATCGTCGTCGAGAGCTCTCGCCACCGTAAACGATGCCAGCGAAGCGAAAATCGCCGCGCCAAAAAACGTCTTATAAAAGAGGGGGTTCTTTTTCTGAGCAATCATTTCCTTCTCCAAGTCGCCAGGGATAACGGCTGATCGAATTGCGGTTGTACTCTCCGCATCCATGCAGAACAAAGGACTGGCGACAGGGACGATAATAGTGAAGATGACGTCCGAAATTCCGTGGAATTATTGTTACTTTTTTGTCACAGAGTGCGACGGCGCCGAAGTCATTGCGCAGAGATAACTCATAATGGTATACGAAAACCTCGGCGCAATGGGTTGTTGCGGCCTTTCGTTTTGCATGCCCATGCGCCGAGGTTTGAGCCATTTGTCGGGCTCAACCTCTTGATGAAAAATGTTCGAATTCCGACGATCTCGATTTGCGAGTACAGGATCTCAGAATTGGCAGAACTGAGCATTGGTGGTTCGGAAACCGCGGACCGGCACCAATGGCTCAAACCCGGCGCATGAGCGTACGAGACGACTAGAGCACGGCCACCTAAAGCGCCGAGGTTTTCGCCCTGCCATTGGGGCTGGTGCGGACACGTCGAGATTGTTCAACGCCTAAACGGACGCAGCTGCTTGCTTACCAATTCTGGCAACAGCACTATGCTGGGATGCGGTTCAAAAAGGACAGGCCCCGGGCAGACCTTGGGATGCTCTCCCGAGTGCTTCAATTCCTACGATTGTTGGATCTCGGAACGATACGGCATTCCCTGGTGTCCTCCCATGTGGCTGAGGCTGTGCGCCATTGCGAAAGACGCTTCCCGGCAGGCTTCTGATAATTTGATATTGCGAATAAGCGCCAAACCGATCCAGGTCTCCAGGCACTCGGTCGCTCCACAGCGGTCGAAAACCCGCCTAATCGGCACTTTTAAAGTTCCGACCGTTTGTCCGTCCGAGTAGATAATCTCACGACTGCGTTCCACTAACACTACATTTCGAGCTCCGGTTCGATGGAGAGCTACAATCGCATCGGCAACACGAAATGTACCGGTGATTATCATGGCTTCCTCCACCGACTCGGCGACAACTGCTAGCACGTTGTTTTTCGGAATTTGTTTGATCCGCTTGATTGGTGACACATCGAGAAGGAACGGTATATCACGCTCCTCGCAGATCTTCATCGCCTCCCAGACGGTATCGGGAGGAATTTCGAGCTCAGAGATAACCAGATCGGCCGAATGCAGGATATTCCGCGACGCCCGCACCATTTCTGGTGTTAGACGGATATTCGCGGACTCGGCGCACACCAGAAAGTTTCTCCCGGTGGACGCTTCCACCATGCTCAAGGAAACACCCGTACTGACGGAGGGAATCTCCCGAAAATCAGTGATGTCGATCCCTTCATGATTGAGTTGACCCTGCGCCATGCCGCCGAAAGCATCGTGGCCGTGCGCCCCGATAAACGAAACTTCGGCTCCAGCTCGCGCCGCAGCCACGGCACAATTAGCGCCTCGGCCGCCGCCAAAGATCTGCAGGGGGCCGCCCACCATGCTTTCTCCTTCCACCGGCAGTGTTTCACAAGTGATCACCAGATCAGCGTTATACCCTCCGACCACAACTACCTTCGGTTGGGCTAATTTTCGCATGTTTGGCGTATCAGAGATCTGCTTTCTCTATACGGACGCTCCTCTCGGTTCTTTAGAAATGTGGCTTTAGAATTGCAGGACAAGAAGTTCAGATGTTCCAGCATCGTACCGAAGGCCGGAATGAGATCCTATCTAAAGCGAGTGGCCGAACACCGTCCGCTTTCCGCAGCTCCCGATCTTCTTGTCGGCCGGCATTTCTTTTGCTATCCAGGTGGGCGGACCGAATCTCTCCCGTTGAAACAGATGAACGATAATCAAGTCCGCATGTTACCCCCGCCAGAGCGGTCCTTGGCAGTCTCTTTCCGCCGCCGGGCCAAAACTTTCGCTCCCATCGTTGCCGTTGCGCTGTTCGTTGCCGGATTTTTAGGGAGCACCGATCTGCAGGCCGCTACGTATGTGCGCGTCAACATTGGTGGACGCCCCTACTACGGCTATCCATATCGGTACCACGGCTATTACCATTATCGCGGCGGTAGGTATCGGTACCGCTATTATCGCTACGGTCATTGGCATTATTATTAGGCTCGGTCGGCGAAAGCCAGGCGGCTGCCAGAATGCGCGTCAACATTGGTGGCGGTCGGTCGAGTGCGCAGGTAGGGCGCGTCTCTCCGAGACCGCAGGATCACCGGCAATCCATCGCCCCGTTAGGCCCAATGCTCTTGGCTCTCGCAACGGTTCTCGGCGGAACAGGGTATAGCTACGTCCTCGGTCCTGCGGTCTCGGAGAGACGCGCCCTACCTACCGCCACCAAAATCACATGGTCAACGGCTGCGCATTGGCGTTCGAGAGATTGATACTCCAGAACGCCTCGTTCCAAGAAAAGATGATGAGGAGCAGAGCGGTTGAGACCAGCCCCGGCATTGTCATTGGCCGTAACAAATACCAAAGCTCTTTCCACACATCGGCTCCGTCGATGCGAGCGGCTTCCAATATGCCTCTGGGTACCTTCACACTGATTTCCGCATTTTGATGTGGCGATCGTTGGTTTGGCCGGCGAAAAGTTCAATTTGGTGACGAGCTGCCCTTTAACTGATCGGGCAGTTCGCTACCCATCACATGACGATATTTGTCCGGAGTGAGGTAATAGTGCCGACGGAACACTTTCCCAAGATGAGTGGCATCGGCAAATCCGGTAACTTCGGCAATCGCGGACAACTTGAGAGAAGAAGAGACCAATAACTTGGCTACCTCTGCCAAGCGAACTTGATTGATGAAACGAGCCGGACTCAAGCCGGTTGTTCTCCGAAAATAGTGAGTGAAGCCGGTTCGGCTCATGCCACGCTCGTCGGCCAACTCGGCGACGCTTGGCAAGCCGGTCGGAAGGCGGCTGATGATTTCCTTGCGGACTTCGGCCAAAATCCGCTCCCGCGGCAGCGGCGGGTAAAGGATTTGATGTCCCAGGCGTTCAAATTCGGTGAGAAAGGCGAAAAGATCCGCTTCTTCGGCAAATTCATCGGGTAACGATGCTGCGCGAACCAGATCAAACAGGTTAAGCGCACGTTCGATCAGGGGACTGCGCGACGCCACCCGCCAAGTGGGACCGGTCAGCCGAATCCGGTCTCTGACCCGTCGGACAACATAAGGATGATCGATAATCAGCCAAAAAAAGGTCCAACTTTCAGATTCCGGCGGTAAATAATAGAAGTCGTCGCTTGGAACGAGCGTCGTGAAAGCATAGCCCGGCGACATCTCGATTCGCTCGCCGGTTGTGCCGGACCGAAAGGTACCAAAGCCGGCGAGCGTATATTGCCAAACCATAAATGGTTTCTTTTCATCACCGAGACGTTTACGACCGTGCCAGGCGTAGACGCTCGGATCGGTTTGGGTTTCCAGGCCGCTGATTACATGAGCCGGATAGGGCATTAGCCCTTCGGGGCGGCAGCGCAGCGAACACAAAGTGCGATACAAAATTTGACACTCGCGATCTGCATCCATGGTTACAGAACAGTCTGATTGGTTTGTCACAAATTGACTATTATTGGAAAGTTATGACTATTGCGACCGCCCTTGATCCAGCAAGATTTATTGCGTCCCTACCCTAACGCTCCACCTCAAACGTTTTCCCTCTATGTTTATCCGTCCCCCCCATCGCATCCTATTGGTAGCTGCCAGCCTTTTTTTGTCGACCGGCCTGGTTTTCAGCAAAGAAATTGACCTTTGGTTTGTCCCGATGTCGCAAGAAGGGCCGCAAACACCTGGTCTTTTGGCTTGGATCAAAGAACATTTTCCCAAAGATCTGCCCAAAGGTGTCACTGTACCGGGTAACTACGGGCCTCCCATTTACCAGGACGCTCAGCAGAAGTTCATCGTGCAGGGTCGCCGCGGCAAACCGGATGTGATCGAAGGCGTGCTTGAAGGCATGATTGCCTACCAAAAGGCCGGCCTGATTGCTCCAATCGATGACTTATTTAGCCAGTGGCCGGACAAGGATAAGTTTATCCCCAGCACGATCAAAGCACTCACCATTAATGGGAAGCTTTATGGAGTGCCCTACAACACCAATGTTCGGGTCTTACTCTACCGAAAGGACATTCTGCAGAAGTATAATTTGCAGCCTCCCAAGACCTGGGAAGAAATGCTGGATGACGCCGCTATGATCTCGACGAAAGAAACGGGGGTTGCCGGACTCGGGCTAACCACCAAGGCAGGCAGCGTTCGGACATTCCAGGAATTCATTTCGTTTTTCTTCCAGGTAAACGGGGCCAAAATCCGTTTAAGTATGATGAGGCCACCCAGAAATGGTCGATTAATACTACTCCGGAAAAACTAGCTCAGGTCTTAGCTCTCTACCACGACGCGTTCTTCAAAGCTAATCCGTCCGCCGCCAATCAGAATACGCGTGGTAACGACTATCAGGCTACTGACGCCGATTACGTTGCTGGCAAAAGCGCGATGGTTCCGATGGGCCCTTGGATCTACAGCTATCGCAAGACCGGCGATACCGCGCGCAAAATTCTAGAAGAAAATACCGGGGTTGTTGCTCTCCCGCTCCCACCCGGCGGCACCCAGGCCACCTATCTGGAGGTTAAGCCGATCATGATCAATGCGGCGACTAAGGATAAATCGGATGGCTGGGAGCTAATCAAACTTCTTTGTAGCAAGGACTTTGTTGCCATGGACGCCAAGCTCGAAGGAATTAACCCTCCGCGCCAAGACGTCGCCGATCTACCGGATTTCAAAAGCGACTGGTGGCAACAAGCGTTTACTCAGCAAATCTCAACCGGGGTAGCGCTTGCTCCGATCAACTGGGGGCTAGTGGTAAATGATATCACGGAAGCGCTACAGAAAGTGATTTATCAAAACAATGCAGCCGATAAAACTGGCCAGGAATTGTATAAAACCCTGCAGGAACGCGCGCAGAACGATCAATTGTAGGAGACACTCTCGCATAATCGGGGGAACTATAGGGGGAAGCGGCAAAGTAGCCGCAGCTTCCAGCTGCGACAGGTGTGATGTTCCGCACCTGGAAGGTGCGTCTACTCTATGTTTCAGATAGTTCACTCCGGTCAGCGGCCAAGCGTTAGATCACCTAAAGTTCCTCGTTTGCGATCGGCTGAAATTCGTCATGCCGCATTCGGATATGCCCTGCTGGCACCGGCAATTTGCGTGATCCTCGGATTAAATCTGTATCCTACCCTTAACGGTATCTTTACCTCTTTCACCGACCAATCGTTGCTTAATCCTAACACGTGGCGCGCCATCGGATGGCAAAACTATCAGCGACTTCTCAACGATCCAGTCTTCCGCGTTTCGTTTATCCATTCGCTGGTTCTGACCTTTTCTGCGGTCACTTTGCAGGTCATTCTCGGGCTAGGGATGGCGCATCTGTTGGTCCGCAAGGTTCCCGGCATTCACTGGTTTCGCAGCATTGCCATGGTGACTTGGGTCCTGCCGATTATTACCGCGGTGGTCATATTCCGCTTTCTCACATTGCCAAACATTGGGCTCATTAACATTATACTTGCAACGCTTGGGCTCGGATCGCTTGCCCGCAACTGGTTTGGTGACCCCGCTTTCGCATTCCTGCTGATCCTAGTGATGCATCTGTGGCGCAATGTTCCATTTTACGGCATCGCTTTTATGGCTGCGATGCAGGCGATCCCGCAAGACCTCTACGAAGCCGCGACCATCGATGGAGCGTCCTCCTGGAAGAGATTCTGGCATATCACGTTACCGAATCTACGCTACATCATACTGGTGATGGTCGTGCTCCACGTCACTTTCACTTTGAACAATTTCGATTTCGTCTATCTATCGACCGGCGGCGGACCGGTGGACGCTACCGAAGTGCTGGCCACCTACATCTACAAGCAGGCTTGGAGTGGTTATATGCTGGGATACGCCAGCGCTGGCGGCGTCATCATGCTCGTGATACTCGTGCTTCTGGTCATTTTGTCGCGAAAATTAATCGGAGGTTTCGCGGAGAAATGAAACGCCGTTCGCTCGAACTGTTGCTCACCTACACGGGATTGCTCATCACCTTTGCGATTCTCCTTCTGCCCATTGGTTGGCTAATTGTCTCGAGTTTTCGGAGCAACGATTCGATTCAAACGGGCAAACTCGTTCCAGCTCTATCCGAATTAACCCTCACCAACTATGTCGAGGTCTTCGCGATCAATAATGTCTTCACCTTTTTGGTTAATTCGGTGGTAATAGCGACCTCGGTGATGCTTCTCGTCGTGATGTTTGGCAGTCTCGGCGCCTACGCCCTGAGCCGGTTTACACTTCGTGGGAAGAATCTGTTGATGATGTCAACCCTACTCCCGCAATTCTTTCCCTACGTTCTGATTTTGATCCCGTTCTATGTGCTGATGTCCAATCTGGGGCTGGTCGATACTCATATCGGGCTCATCTTAACTCACACTTCCATCACTCTGCCATTCGCCATTTGGATGCTGACTGGGTACTTCAACGCAATTCCCAGAGAATTGGATCAAGCAGCATTGATTGACGGATGTAGCCGGCTCGGCGTTTTGTTCCGTATCATTTATCCCACTGCGTTGCCGGGACTAGTGGTGGCTGGTTTTTTTGCCTTCGTCGTCTCGTGGGGGGATTACCTCTTTGTATCCATCTTGTCGCAAAGCGAGAGCACGCAGACTCTTCCGATCGCCCTCCAGTCTTTCATGAACAGTCTGCAGGTGAAGTGGGGGATGATCACGGCCGGAACGGTTGTGGCGATTCTGCCCACCATTCTGTTTTTTAGCCTCGTTCAGCGACGATTAGTGGCCGGACTTACCGCCGGAGCAGTAAAAAATTAACTCCAAATATGAACCATTATTTCTCGAAACGACTATTATGCCTAAGATAGCTTTGATTGGTGCGGGCAGCCTCGTCTTTACCCGCAATTTGTGCAGCGACATTTTACTGGCTCCTTGCCTGCAGGACAGTGAGATCTCACTGATGGATATCGATCCACAGCGATTGGAAGAGTCTCGGCGGATCGTGCAAAAAATAGCCGACGAACGCAAGCTAACCGCCCGGATTACTGCATCAACGGATCGGGCCGAATCGGTTGGCAACGCCGATTATGTCATCACTACCTTTCAGCAAGGAGGATTGGCCGCGTATGCCCAAGACATCGAAATTCCCAAGAAATATGGGGTCGAACAATGTGTAGGGGACACGCTCGGACCAGGTGGCGTCTTCCGAGCATTACGCACCATTCCCGTGCTAATCGATCTCTGCCACGAGTTAGACCAGCACGCGCCAAACGCGCTCTTGCTGAACTATGTGAACCCGATGGCCGCGAACTGTTGGGCAGTTGAGGCAGCAATTGGTCGCCCGCATGTCGGCCTATGCCATAGCGTCCAGGGCACCAGCGAGATGCTAGCCAAGTGGTTAGAGGTGCCGTACGAGCAGGTGAATTTCCGCTGCGGAGGTATTAACCATCAGGCTTTCTTCCTGGAATTTCGTCGCGGCGCCGAAGATCTTTATCCTCGTCTGCGCGAGATCATCGATCGAGAAGAAGTCTATGGCCAAGAGCCGGTACGAATCGATTTGATGAAACATTTTGGCTATTTCGTAACGGAATCGAGCGGCCACGCCAGCGAGTACGTGCCCTATTTTCGAAAAAACGCTCAGATGGTGGAAAAAGACCTGGTGCCTCGTTTCACCGACAAGGTGAATTATTGGTTTCAATTTGGCCGGACGGGCGGGTACCTGCAGCACAGTTATGAACGACTCGAGAGTTTTCGTCAGGAGTTCAAACAGATCATGGTGGACCCCGTCCGAACGGACCGGACCCATGAATACGGCTCCTCTATCATTGAGGCAATGGAGACGAATCGACCGATTCGGATCAATGGGAATGTCCCAAACCACGAGCTCATTGACAACTTGCCAAGCGGTTGCTGTGTGGAAGTGCCCTGTCTGGTCGATCGAAACGGTGTGCAGCCAACGCGTTTCGGCCCTCTCCCTCCGCAGCTCGCCGCGCTCAATCGAACAAACATTAATGTGCAGGAAATGATCGTGGAGGCAGCGGTTAAGCGGAATAAAGACGCGATTTATCATGCCGTTGCGCTCGATCCATTGACCGCAGCGGTTTGTACCCTCCCGCAAATTCATCAAATGGTGGACGAGCTGTTAGTCGCGCAGGAGGAGTGGCTGGGGTATTTGACCTGACAGAGTATCCGGCTCCGCCCCGGCGCCTGAAACTCCGGAAAACAGGCGATTAGCGCTGAAAACGCCCGACAGCAATCAACTGGCGAGATGTTCCGATCCGGTGCACAATCCGGTCCGGCTGAAACACACTTTCAGTGCATGACCATTTGGGGGAATTCGATTTCCTAGGGCTTCCCCCTAGGCTATCGTGAAACGCGTCTTCGGCGGCTTATGCCGACACGCGTGTTTGGCGATACGCCGCTACATTGCTAACCCGTAACCTGTAACACCCCCCAATTTCCCTATGCCGATAAAACTTTCCAATGCCAGTCTTAGCTCTTTACCAGCAAACGTTCGCGTTCCGACCTATGACCGTCGCCGGGTTGGCCAAAGAATAGCGCACATCGGAGTCGGCGGATTTCATCGCGCCCATCAAGGCGTTTATAATGACGATTTATTCCAGCAGAACGGGCCGTCCGAGTGGGGGCTGTGCGGGATTGGACTGCTTCCCGCCGACTCGCGGATCGGCGAAGTTCTTCGCTCGCAAGATTACCTGTATACGGTCGTCGAACGAAGCGCGTCAGGCGACAAAGCTCGGGTCATTGGGTCAATTCAAAACTTTTTGCATGCGCCGAGCGACCCAAACGCGGTTCTAGAAAAGCTGGCGTCCCCGGATACCGCGATTGTCTCCCTCACGATCACGGAGGGTGGCTATTATGTGCATCAAGGTACAGGCGAATTTGATGCAGAAAACCCTGACATTCAGCGTGACCTGGCCGATCCGCACCAACCCAAATGCGCCTTCGGTTACCTCGCGGAAGCACTTGAGCGACGCCGGGATCGGGGACTCGTGCCGTTTACGATCATGTCGTGTGACAACTTGCAGGGCAATGGGGAGATAGCGAAGAAGATGCTGCTCGCTTTCGTCGAGTTGCGTGATCCGAAGCTGAGAAATTGGCTCGAGCAGAACGGGACATTTCCGAATAGCATGGTAGACCGCATCACTCCGGCTACTACTGACGACCATCGCGCACTAGTCCGAGAACAGTTTGGAATTGAAGATGGATGGCCAGTAATGACCGAGTCGTTTCACCAATGGGTGATCGAGGATCATTTCGTGCATGGACGCCCATCTTGGGAGCGGGTTGGCGCACAGTTCACATCCGACGTTCTCCCCTACGAAAAGATGAAACTCCGCCTGTTGAACGCGAGTCATCAAGCGATTTGTTATGTTGGCATGCTGCAGGGTTATGAGTTCGCCCATGAAGCGATGGCTGATCAGCGAATCACCAAGCTCATGCGCAACATGATGGATATCGAAGTGACTCCGATATTGCCGGAAGTCCCGGGAATCGATCTTGGTGAGTATAAAAACACGCTGATCGAACGATTCGCCAATCCGGCAATCCGAGACCAGTTGGGCCGTCTCGGCACGGAAGGATCGGCTAGGATCCCGAAATTCGTTTTGCCGTCGATAATTGATCAACTTCAACGGGGTGGTCCGATCAAGTTACTCACTCTAACCGTTGCGAGCTGGTTCCGCTACCTCTCCGGAAAAGACGACGCCGGAAAACCGATGCCGATGAATGATCCGATGTTGGATCAACTTCGGGAGGCGGCCAACGCGGCCGGCAAAGACCCTGGGCGACTATTGGCGATGCGGCAGCTATTCAGCGAGGAGCTCGCTAGGAATCAACGATTCGTGAAGCAGCTTGAGGAAGCACTGGCGAGTTTCTACGACAAGGGAACACCGGCGACGTTGGAGGAGTATCTGGGGTGAGCGGTAGAATGCGGGATACCGAATGCGGAACACAGAATACAGATTAAGGAATACGGGACACGCAAACCAGCGTCGATAGCCGTAGACAGATTCTACACGAAAAAATTGATTGCTGGTCCGTTGCGTTTGGCTAAACCCTAAGCTATGCGCTGCTGTGTTCGAGCAGCCAAAGCGAGCGCTTGTTGTTGAGGACGAAGCGAAAACCGCGGCTTTCCTGCGTGACGGATTGCAGGATCACGGCTGGTCGGTTGATGTAGCCAAGGATGGCTCAGATGGTTTGCGGCTGGCGCTCAAAAATGACTACGATCTCTTGCTGCTCGATGTCATGCTTCCAAGTCTGGATGGTTGGACAGTCCTCCGCGGGGTTCGAGTCGAAGGTCGCCAGCCAGCTGTGATCTTTTTGACCGCTCGGGATGAAGTAAGCGATCGAATCAAAGGACTCGATCTCGGTGCTGATGATTATCTGGTTAAGCCTTTCGCCTTCTCTGAGCTGCTTGCCCGCGTCCGCTCGGTTCTGCGACGCGGCCCGGATCGGCTGCCGACCAACATCAGAGTCGCGGAACTTGAAATTAACTTGGTGACACATCTCGTCACTCGTGGGCCCAAGCAGTTGGAACTCACCCAAAAGGAATTCGCGCTCCTGGTACTTTTAGCTCGCAACACAGGTGAAATCCTTGGCCGCAAATTCATTGCTAAGGAGATTTGGAACATGGATGGCGAGGGAGATTCAAATATCGTCGACGTCGCGATTCGCCGGCTGCGTCGGAAGGTCGATTATCCCTTTCCTAAGCCGTTGATTCACTCGGTATACGGTGCGGGTTATGTCCTCGAGCAGCGCTGAATCTTATCGATCTTGGTCAATCGTCGCTCGACTGGCACTGCTGTATACCGTTTTGTCGACGGTTGTACTCTGCGCCGCCGGGTTCTTCTTATATTGGACCCTCGTCCAGAGCTTGCGCTCGGAAGAGCAAAGCACTTTGGCCGACAAGATCGCGGTGCTTCGCCGGATCCTGCGAGAACGCCCAGAGGATCGCAATGCCCTGGAGGAAGAAATCGAATGGGAAAGCGCGGCGCGCCGGCAAGCCGTGTACTATGCCCGTCTGATCCTCCGCGGAAGAACAATTGTCGAATCACCCGGTTTTCGCTCCCTGCTGCCCTCCAATGCCGTTTTTCCACCAGCGGGATCCTTGGACCAATCGATTGGCAAAATTACCGAATTCCAAACCTCGCAAGGCGATACATTTCTCTTAACTGCAGCGGACGTAAACGGAGCACCACCAAACGAGAAATACCGTTACGAAATCGCGCTCGATGTTTCGAATGAACAGAGGCTCCTCGCTGATTATAAAGGAAAACTGTTCATCGCTTTAGCCTGGCCGCCGCGATCTCGGCATTGCTGAGCACCTGGATCGCACATCGTGGTGTTCGGCCAATCAGAGAGATTACTTCAGCTGCCCAGGCGATTACCGCGAGTGCTTTAAGCGAGCGGATTAGTACACAGATTTGGCCCCGTGAACTAGCAACTCTAGCGGCCGAGTTTGATCGAATGCTCGAACGATTGGAAGACTCGTTTGAACGCCTATCTCGATTCTCCTCTAACATTGCGCATGAGCTCCGCACGCCGATAAGTAACCTAATGGGTGGAACGGAGGTGGCTCTCGGACGCTCCTTGACGGCCCAACAATATCGAGAGGTTCTCGCATCCAATCTGGAAGAATATCAGCGCCTCTCTCACCTCATCGATAGTCTGCTTTTTCTGGCAAGAGCTGAGACAGCGAACATCGAAATTCATCAATCAAATTTCGCCGCGGATGAGTCGATATCCGCGGTAATGGAATTTTATGAACCACTAGCGAAAGAATCGCAGATCGAACTTGCAAGTACAGGTAAAGTCAGGGTTCGCGGGGACGAGCCACTCTTTCGTAGGGTTATTAGCAATCTCCTTTCTAACGCACTACGCCATGTGTCACCCGGGGGTACGGTCATGATCGAAGCGAGAAGCGAGCCGGCCGAGGTAATCGTTGCAGTGAAAGACGACGGTAGTGGCGTGGCGCCAAGCGATCTGCCCAAGCTATTTGACCGATTCTATCGCGGACAAAATTCGCGCAACGGCGTGGGCCTGGGCTTATCGATTGTCAAAAGCATTATGAGCCTGCATCACGGAACCGTCGAAGTCACCAGCGAACTCGAAAAAGGTACGACGGTTATTCTTCGGTTTCCCGTTCAGTCGAATGAACCGAATCTGAGCCTTGGAAAACAACTCGCTGACGCCCGAGGGGAGGTGCTTGCGCCTCCCGGGAACGGTCCATGACTCAATAACAGTCGGGTGGATTCCTCGGAAAATTCTGGATTGTGCCCGGGCGCCGCAACCAGCACACCTTCCAGCGGCGCATCCGGCTTTAACCGCCGTAGCTCAACCTAGCCGCTCAGAAGTACATTTTCTTGCGCTGAAAGATACTCACAACTTCTTCATTCTGTGTTGCTATAAATAAACATTCTGTGGTTGTTTGGGTTCCGTCCAAACCAAAAAATGACAATCCTGCCATAGTCTCGTTCGAATGTTACTGAAAATTTACAATAACCAGCCGGAATTCTTCCACCCCATGGATTTGGTTAGGAAGGCGGCCGCTCTGCCTTTTGAGCTACTCAATCGCTCTAAGTTTGGCGTTGGAGTTAACCGCTCGAAAGGCACGCGTTTCGCCATCATGGAAGAATTCATATGTTCATGCCCAAAAAGAAACCCCTGCTCCGCTTGGCTTGGTCCAGCGCGGTTGCTCTCTCTTCGCTGGCGGCCCTCTCGCCGGCGATCGCCAGCCAAGGTATTTTCTTACCTTCGGGATTGACGATTACTCCCACAGCTGCCCCCCAATCCACCTATGAAGCTCTAAATCCTGAGCTTCCAGAATTTCCAAACTTCATCGCGGGAGGCGCTCTCAGCACAGCCAAGAGTCCGGACGGAAAAATCTTGCTCGTGTTGACCGGCGGTCACAACAACCTGACCGACACCAAAGGTAAGTCGTTCAACAACGAATATATCTTTGTCTTCGACATCAGCGGAGGCAAACCGGTCAAGAAACAGGTCCTCCAGGTCCCGAACGCTTTTGTCGGAATCACGTTTGATCCGACTGGGCAGACCTTCTACGCCGCAGGCGGTGGCGACGACAACATCCACACATTTAGCATTCAAAACGGTCAATGGGCTGAGTCGGGTACCCCGATCAAACTCGGTCATAGCTCTGGTGTCGCGCTCTTTCCCGGTGATTTGCCGGGCGTTGCCGGCGGGATCGACCTTACGCAAGACGGCCAAACGTTAGTCGTTGCCAATTACAATAATGAATCGATTTCGTTTATCGACGTGCAAAGCCGCAGCGTGGTGAAAGAGCTCGATCTTCGCCCGGGTAAGAATAATTCGGCGGACTCAGGCAAACCCGGCGGGGAATATCCGTTCTGGGTTACAGTGAAAGGAAACAATACCGCCTATGTCTCTAGCGCGCGCGATCGCGAGATTGTCGTTGTCGATTTCACTACGATTGCGGCCCCAAAAATCGTCACTCGCATTGAAGTTGCCGGCAACCCGCTTAAGACGATCCTGGACAAGACACAGCGCTATCTCTACGTCACCGAGGACAACAGCGATCTGGTCGACATCATCACTACAAGTAACGATGAATTGTTCCAGAGCGTTATCGCGAGTGCGCCGGATGAGCTCAGATTCGACAAGGTCCTGACCTACCGTGGAAGCGCTCCTAACAGTGCCGCGTTATCACCGGACGGCAGCACCCTCTATGTTACCCTGGGCGGAACCAACGCGGTTTCGGTCATCAAAGGCATCCCTTTTCATCCGGAAGTGATTGGCTTAATTCCGGCCGGCTTCCAACCGAACGCCGTAACACTGAGCAACGATGGAAAGTATGCTTATGTTGCCGACGGCAAAGGGGTAACTGGCCCGAATCCGGGTTTGACCTACTTCAACCAGAAGGATCCCAACCAATATGTCGAAGAGCTACAGAAATCCTATCTGCAGAGCTTCCCAGTGCCGAGCCAGCAGGAGCTTAATGGCCTCACCAAGCAAGTTGCAGAAAACAATGGGTTCACTGCTAAACTGGACGGGGCAGACGCGAATTTGATTAAGGAGCTGCAGCATCGAATCAAACACGTGATTTACTTGGTTAAGGAAAACCGGACGTACGACCAGGTGCTCGGTGACTTGGATCGGGGTAATGGCGATCCTACGTTGGTGGATTTCGGGCAAGCGATTACCCCAAACTACCATGCGATCGCGCAGCAATTTGTCGATCTGGACAACTTTTATAACACGGCCGACGTCAGTGGTGACGGCCACGTCTGGAGCTTCGGCGGACGTGAGAACAATCTGACAACAATTGGAATCCCGCAGAATTACTCCAGTCGAGGTGTGGCTTATGATTCGGAAGGCCAGAACCGCGACATCAATGTCGGTTTTGCCACTGTCCAACAACGGCAGAAAATCAATCCGATCAGCCCGAGTGATCCGGATATCCTGCCCGGTACTGCCGACGTCGGAGCGCTCGATGGTCCCAGCGACGATGATGTGCAGCAAGGCTATATCTGGGACGCCGTCACCCGGGCGGGTAAGACGTTCCGCAACTACGGCTATCATTGCGATCAAACCGAGTATTTCTTGCCAAACGGCCAAGCAACACCGCGTGATCGGGATCCGTACCACGATCATATCCAAGTCGGGTTCCCGTCTCGGGTTGCTCTGCGCGACACCACCGACCTCTACTTTCGCAGCTTCGATACCGCCTTCCCAGATTTCTGGCGCGAGAAAGAATGGGAGCGTGAATTTGATAATTACGTCAAAAAAGGCAATCTCCCGGCACTCTCGATGGTCCGCCTGATGGAAGATCACATGGGGTCATTCAGTTCAGCGCTTGACGGCGTGAACACTCCGGAGATCCAGCAAGCTGACAATGATTATGCAGTAGCAAAGTTGATCGAAAAAGTGGCGAAGAGCCCCTATAAATCCGATACGTTGATCTTCATTCTGGAAGATGACTCCCAGGACGGTGCAGACCACGTCGATTCGCATCGGTCGACCGGTTATGTCGTTGGACCGTATGTCAAGCACGGTGCCGTGATATCGGAGAAGTACACCACCGTCAACATGCTTAGAACGATTGAAGATATCCTCAACGTCGACCATGTGGACGTGCTTACAGCTTCAGAAAAGCCGATGACCAAAGTCTTCGACCTCAACCAACGGCAATGGACTTTCGACGCCGTGCCGTCGATATACCTGTACAACACTCAACTGCCATTGCCGCCACGGTTCGCAAAGAATAAGACGATTCCGAAGCCGACCCATGACGCGGTTTACTGGGCGGAAAAGACCAAGGACCTCGATTTTACACGTGAGGATAATGTCAATCCGGACAAGTTTAATCGAATCGTCTGGGAAGGTCTGCACGGCGATAAGCCATATCCGGCTGTCCGCAGCGGACTCGACCTGCGCCGCCACCGTTCCCTGCTATTGAAGAAAGCCGATGTGGCTTCGAAGTAAAGAGTGACCGAAGCTGAAGTAAATGAGGAGCGTCCCCAAAAGGGGGCGCTCTTGCATTTTTCGGCTCTTTTTTTGGCTGGAAGAACCCTCCACGAGTTGGTATTGCGTTTCCCCCGAGAGTTTATTAGCCTCACCAGCAACCTACGTCCATGAACGAGATCTTTATTCTAGTGGTTACTGTCTGCGGCTTTACCGCTGTTAGCCAGGCAGCCATCCTAGCCCATCGCCATTTGCTGCCATGTCGGCCGCTGCAAGGAGTAGAATGGAAAAGCACAAGCCGAAAAAGGGAATGCCCAAAGCGATGGCAAGCCAGCATCCTCCAGTTGGCGGCAGAACAAGCCCAAATCCAAAGTATTGAGGCCATGCCGGGCTAGAATCAGAACGAAGTAAAAAGGCCCTGACCAACCTATAGAGTCTCCCCCCTCTCGCCAATGGCAACCAGGTAGGTACTAACAAAGTAACAACGAAAAACGAAAGACGATGATGAATCAGGAAAGTAGAAAAAAAGGATTAAAGACACGTAATTTAGCGATAATCGCGTTACTCTGCTCGGCTTTGATCAGCCTCAGTTTCGCGGGCTGTTGCTCCGAAACGAAACCGGCGCCGCCCCCAGTGACGGGCAAAGAGCCGGTAGGGAAGTAATACTGCACCGCTAATCCGGTTCAAATGGGCTAAGAAATAACCTATGGAGCGCTCGGTCTTATCGTTCCGAGCGCGGCAAAAGGCGCGTGAATTGAAGTCGACGCGCCTTTTGCGTCTAAGGGATTGCCCTTCCCTAAAGAGCTGATTAGCCTCCCCTGCAGTCTACTCATGAAAAAGTTGATTCTTCTGTTGGTTATTGCCTTTAGCTGCAGCGCTGCAATCCAAGCAGCCGATTCGAGTCCTTCGCCGAAGTCTTCGGCTAGTTCGAAGAGTAAGTCGAAAAAGCACAAACCGAAGAAGTCCTCGGCCGGTATGCCGAAAGCGATGTCGAGCTCGCACCCAGCCGGCAATGTGAGTCCGAAACAGTGATATCTGCCCGGTTAGAGTAGGTGCTAACAAAAAGGCGCGCGAATTTAATTCTGCGCGCCCTGCCCTTTATTTCTATTAAGGGGGTTCTGAATATCGGTCAGCGTCGTTTTGTCGACCGCACTGAGGAAATTCTTTTGTTCCAGTGTAAGCAATGCGTCGCGACCCTTCTGCAGGACGATCTGGCTCTCCGCCGGGGAATGTAAAGTCACGCCTAACAGATAGGCAGCGCGAGCAAACTGGCCGATCCATTCCCGCCGCGGCGACTTTTTGTTCGCCAGGGGTTCAAGTAGATTGGACGCTGCCCTGAATCGTCCAATCGCTTTTTCTTCATCCCCGCTCGCTTCCGCAGCTTGGCCGATTCGAATATCACAGATAGCCAGGTCCTGGATAAAGGAAACCGAGGAGGGATCTTGCCGTGAGAAGGTTAAGGAGCGTCTCCTCGGCGACTTCTTCCAGTCTGGTGGCTTCGGCCCAACGCTTCTGGGACGCAGTGAGAACTCCTAGATTCCGCTTGGTAAGTGCGGTCAGATATTGCCAAAACAAGTTATTGGGATCCTTCTTGGTCAGCGGTCCAAAAATGGAGAGTGCTTCGTTCAGATTGATCAAGCCAGACTCAAATTCGTTATTGAGTCTCTCAGCATCCCCCAGTTCCTTTAGTGCACCACCCAGATCGCCCCTTAGAAGGAGATTCTCCGGGTTTTTGGTTGCCAGCGTGCGAAAGCGAGCCACTGCCAATCGAAGCTTTTCCAGCCCGCCAACCGTGTCGCCCTTGAGCAACAAAATATCTCCAATCTCCTCATCCGCGATGGCGAGATAGCGTCGAGTCAGACCATTCGACGGATCATCTGCCGCCAATTTTTCTCGAATTCGTGTACAACTCTGATAGCTAGCCAGTGCGGCCGTGAGATCACCTTGGTCGGCTAGAATTCTCCCAATATTTTGATAACTCGCTGCCAATCCCTGTTGCCAATCAGCATTTTTGGGATCCCGACCCACTAGGCTCTCTCGGATAGCGAGAGCTGCCCGTTGTTTCTCCAACGCCGTCGTTTCATCTTCTTCATCAACCAGCGCATAGCCAACTTTCTCCAAGCTTACCGCCAAATCTCTTTGGCGATCTGAGTTGTCAGGTTGCGCCTTCGCTAGCCTCTCGCGAATGGCAAGTGAATCCTTATAATCTTGCAGCGCCTCGGACGAATTGTTTAGTTCCGTTAAAACGTCTCCAGCGAGAAGCAGCGCATAGGACAAGTCATTCTGCCAAGCGGCCGGCGCGCTCTCCGCGTCGATGATCGATCGGTCAACGGTAATCGCTTCCCGCAAGTAAGTTCTGCAGCGCCTTGGCTTCATCGCCCATATTATGGGCCGCTTTTCCTACGTCCCTCAGCGCGGTTGAAAGATCATGGCGAAAATCTTGATTCTCGGGCTTAGTTTTTACGACTCCTCTGCGGATTGCTAACGATTGCTCGTAATTGGTCAGTTCATTCGCAAAGTTGCCCCGCGCATGCCGGTTCCCTGCGATTTTAGAGAGGGCCATGCTAACATTTCGTTGCGATTCCGTGCTTTGGGAGTTTTGCTGAAACAGATTTTGCCTGATCGAGAGTGACTCTTGATAACATTTCAGCGCAGCGTCCAGGTCGCCTTGATCGGTGAACACATCACCCTGATTTATTAATGCGGTGCTCCACTGCTTGAGCGCCTCCGGGCTTCTTTCTCGGTCGGCAAAGTTTTGATAATATGCGCGGACCCGATTACTGATTTCGGCCAACAGATCGAGCTTCCCGATCGGCTTCAGTTTGTCATGGAGGTCTCCCACGAGAAAGTTAATCAATTTTTCAGCTTCCGAGCGCGCGAGCTTAGCCCGTTGGGCGGCTTGATTCGCCTCTCTCCTGGCCGATTGAGCCCGCGAGTATTGCACGAAACTTGTGATGGCGAGCGCCAGCGCAACAACGGCAACTACGCTTACTCCGGCGATCATTCGTTGCAAATCACGCCGCTTCTTTTCCGAAGCGGATCGAACGACTCCCACCGAAGCGGCAACAAATTCCCGCTCGGCGTCGTCGAGAAAGTCGCGCTCCGCCAAGTCCTGGGCTTTCGCCAGCGGCAATGCGCCGGCATAAAGATAATCTCGTTGCGCCCACTCTCCCGCCAGCGGAGGGCATCGGCGCTTACTTGGGCCCGTGTACGCAAATTTTCCAAATTGGTCAGCAACCATTGATGCAAGCGCTCCCACCGTGTGAGCAGTGCTTCATGGGTAACACTCACTACGACGCGACCCGCCAAATTCCGATCGACCACAAACAAGCGCGCTGCGGGCGCCAAAAACGCATCCATGAAAGCTTTCGTCGCCGGGACCCGGCCAAGCTCATCTCGATCGGCCCAGCGACGAGTGAATGTTTCGTTATCGTCCGCCGTTGTCACCGCTCGCATGACCCGGTCGAACTCGTCCTGTTCGACCGGCTGCAAACCGCCAAAGGTTTCCTCCGCGCGATTGGCAAGGGCGCCTTCCACTCCGCCGATCGCATCGTAATCCACATGAATGAGCAATCCGTCGCCCCGTTTCGCCTGAGCTTGGTACAAAGCTTCCAAGCAAAATTGCAAGAGCGGCAGCGCCTCCGGATTACGAGTGGCAGCATCACCCAGCCGTTCGTCCAGGAATTGTTTGGTTTCGGGATGGATCTCGAACTGCAAACCAGCCGCGACCGCCGGCTCGCGAATCATCTGCCCGATCTCCAACGGATTAGGCGGAAGCAAATGATACAGCCCGTCTCCCTTGCTTAGCTCCGCAAGCAAAGGAACCTCCGCGCACTTTTCAAAGAAGTCGCTTCGCAAGGTTGCTAACACTGCGACACGACCACTTCTGGCCAAGGCGGCAATTGCCACAATGAAATTCGCGCGCGCTTCCGGAGTGATAGATTCGAGCGTGAATAGTTCTTCCAGCTGATCGATCGCCAAAACCAGACGACTCGGGAACGTGGCCTGGCGAAGCTCGGCGATTTTCTGGATTGCCGCGTCGGCATCGGCAATCCGGCCATGGTAACGAAGACTCTGTTCCTGCGCTTGCAAATCGAGCTCATCCTGGCGCTTGAGCTCGGCACTAGCTCGGTCCAATGCGCTACTCAGCCCGAATTCAATCCCTGTCGGATTCCGACGAAGGAAATTAGCGATCATTGCAACGGTCGTTTCGCCGCTGACTAGTTCGGGCAACGCTTCCGCGTCACAGAGCGCGTAAGCGAGACCATCGAAGAGATCACCAGCAGACTCGCTCGGTCGCATGGTGGCGCGGCGCCAGACCGCAATTCCGTTCCCCGGCTCCACCAGCAGTGGCAAAATACCCGCCCGCACGAGGGACGATTTTCCCACGCCGCTCATCGCCGAGATCAGCACAAAAGCCGCAGCCGTTATCTCAATCCTGGCCGCTCTGGCGTCTTCCACCTCTCCCATTCGCCGCCGCAATTGAGCTAGGACATCTCCGACCGCTTTCGTCCGCCCGAAAAAGATGGGCGCATGCTCGAAATCAAACGCGGCCAAACCCCGAAAAGGACTCGCACCTATCCAATGCGGCCGGAGAATGATTTGCGCTCGCCGGTCAATCCACCGCTTCGGCAGTTTTTGTTCGATCAGTTTCTCAAGGTGCTTGTCTAAGAGCATTTCGAATTGGCCCAGGTCCCGGTAGTTAGTAAACGCTCCCTTGATTTCCCCAGTCTCAGGATCTTGGCAGTATTCGGCAACAAAGCGCTTCAACGCCTTCAATTGGTCTACCATCTTTTGGAATTCAGAATCAGGAAACTGACGAATCTGAGCCGGTGCATCGTGCAAATAGATCATTGTTTCCGGGCCGCCGGTGGCCTTCCAGGATTCGCGCGCGGAAGCTACCTCGTATTCCGTCCCTGAAGCGTAGCGTTTGCCGTCCGGCCCGATCAGCGGCGTACCAAGACGAGACCAAAGAATGCAGACAACAACGTCAAAATCAGACGTGGGCGGTATCTGATTCTGAAAAGTCGCATGGTGACGCATTGGTTCATACTCCCAAAAGTATGATTCAATCTGGCCATACTCTTGGAACCGGATTCTCAGCCGCTCAATTACGCGGCCAGTGATTTGACGCTCAGTATCGACATCTCCAGGGGAGGAAACAAAGATGCGCAAACGCGGTAATGAATGGGACGAGGGATCGTTGGATGCATCGAAAACAGCAAAAGGTTCCGCGCTCACCGGTAGAAAATGACTACCTGAGGCTCGCCAGCATCCGCCTAATTCGAAGCGAAACAGCGCGACTTTGGCCGGAAGATGAACTGCCAATCGGCATCCATTTCCGACTGTTATAACCGCCGGGATTTATCGCCAGCAAGGAAATTGGATCACAGCTTCCCCCCTCGCCGCCATGAAAGATGGGTTCACTTTAAGGGTCGGCTAAGTTTCGAGAAAGCTGTATTGGAGCTTGGGGCTCGCAAGAATCTATTTTTCGTTCTGTAATCGCCGAATTCTGAGTTCGGACTCCGATACCTGGGAGGAGCCGAATTAGCGATCATGCGGGGTCCAATTCTCGCGTACCAACCGCTTCGTTCCCGCTCCAGGTTAAAAATAGTTATAATGTTTATGGCATTTCGGTCGATAGACCGCCTACGAACTAACTTTTCCGCAATAATCTCTCTAAATACCATCCTAAAGGCAAAAAACCTGAATTTCTCATAGCTGAGAGCCAACATTTATACCCTTAAAAACAGCTAGTGTAGCTCGAAAAAGCTGCTAAACAGAAGATCACCTCATATCCATGGTTACAAAAAAGCTACTGCGATCCTTCCTTCTAGGAACGTTTTGTTGCTTTCCTGTGACCGCGCTGCTTGCGCAAAATGCCCCGAGCTACGGCACCTGGGGGTTTGATTCCATCAAGCCTTCAGCAGGTCAGGCTGCGCCTCAATCCGATCCGTCCGATTACCAACAGATTTTCGGCGTCCTAGCCAAGATGGCAGAGAGCTGGAACGCACACGATATCGATGGATACCTAGCGGCATATTGGCAATCACCAGAGTTGCTAGTGATCATCGAAGGCGAGCAGCTAAAGGGCTGGGCGGACGTCACTTCGACATATCACCGGGGTTACCCTAATAGGGATGAAATGGGCTCCCTTTTGCCTGATCGAGTTCAAATTCAAATGGTCTCGGCCGATGTGGCCGTGGCGCTCGACTGGTGGACACTCGTTTTGAAGAAAGGGAAAGTGCTCGGCACTTCAACGATGGTCCTACGAAAAATTAGCGGCAATTGGGTGATCGTCGTCATGCATTCGAGCCTCGTCGAGCCCTGAGTTTAGGTCTCTTCTTCTCAAGATACGCGGTCCCGCGGTCCGCTTGCCAGCCGCTTCCTTGTCTGGCCTTTCACAAATCAGGATTCTACGCTCTCGCCTTAGGTTCACCGGCGGCAACGGTCCTTTCGGTTGCTCGGGTGTCCTCGTTCCGGATATGTCGCCCTGTTTCCACTCCCAATGGCAGCATGGCATAGCTGTTGCCGAGATATCCGTTCAGTTCGGCGACCGGAGTCGCACTTTGATGTTTAGCGGCCTCAGAATCGACGTCCCGGACGTTCTCGGTTCGGATGTGTCGACCGCTTTCTCTACCGAGAGGGAGCATCGCAAGAGGGTTCGAAA